>NZ_AUFA01000009.1:0-357500 GCF_000426265.1 Bradyrhizobium sp. Cp5.3
TGGGCCATGATGGCCAGGAACGAACGCTACAGGGAACCTGCCGCTCTCGCGGCGTAAACGAGATCACACCGGACAGCCCGGCGTGACGCAACGGTTGGGAAGGCGAACAGCACGTAATGCAGTGCCGGTCGATCCGGCGATCAGGACAACCCACTAGGGCCACAGCATCATCGAATGCGTGCTTTTGACCGGGACCTGATCCGCGGAGGGCATTATGGCCAGCGGTCATGAGTACCGCGCAAACAGGCCGAACACATGGCTGCTCCGACCAATGCTGCGACGTGAAGATTCTTCTTGCCAACCCGGAGCCGTCCACACATGGCCCGGCCTCGGACCTCGGGCGAGGTCCGCTCTTGCGCCGCTGCTGAGACTAAAGCAGACGTCAAACGCACTCCGATCGGCCGTGTCCCGATTGATCTATGACGACGCGCCCTAACCGGCCGGCGCCTTGCGGCCGATCAGGCCGAACACGATCATGACAATGCTGATGCCGCCGACAGCGCCGGAAACTTCTCCGACCGTGCGCATCAGGGCGCCGGGATCATTGGACCAGGGCGTCATGTCGCGCATGGACAGGAAGAACAGGACGGCGAGAACCAGCAGCACTCCGCCGACCGCGATCAGACGCCAGTTTCGCTTTCGCATGACAGGCTTTCCTCTGGACCGCGCTGAGGCGCAGTCGTGCGACTTGCAGAGGTAGTGTCGTCGATTCCGGTTCGGGTTCGATAAGCCCACGAAATTATGGGGGCTCCGCCATCCGGCTTCGGCGCGGCAAGGCTTTCTTCAGTGCAACAAGGCTTCCGTCGGAGGTTGCAAGGTCTCACCGGCTGCGATGATGCCATCGTGCCGGTGTTTTGCCCGACGTGTCAAATGGATTTCGCAAAATTGAAAAAAGAGCAGTGCCGACAAGCCGCCGGCTACTTTGCATGGGGTTGTTTTAGAGATTTCTGTTGTCCGGCCATGGGGGCGCCGCCGTCATTTCCGGGGCGCGCCACTTGGCGCGAGCCCGGAATCCATGGTGCAGCAGGTAAGGCGGAGAAATGGACTCCGGGCTCGCGCCAAGTGGCGCGCCCCGAAAATGACGAAATCGCCTCAGCTATCCACCTTCAGCGCGGCAATGAAGGCTTCCTGCGGGATGTCGACCTTGCCGAACTGCCGCATCTTCTTCTTGCCTTCCTTCTGCTTCTCCAGAAGCTTGCGCTTACGCGTGATGTCGCCGCCGTAGCACTTTGCGGTGACGTCCTTGCGCAGCGCGCGCACGGTCTCGCGGGCGATCACCTTGCCGCCGATCGCCGCCTGGATCGGGATCTGGAACATGTGCGGCGGGATCAGCTCCTTCATCTTCTCGACCATGGCGCGGCCGCGGCCTTCGGCGCGGGTGCGATGCACCAGCATGGAGAGCGCATCGACCGGCTCGGCGTTGACCAGGATCTGCATCTTGACGAGATCGGCCGGCTTGTAGTCGGTGAGATGATAGTCGAACGAGGCGTAGCCCTTGGAGACCGACTTCAGGCGGTCGTAGAAATCGAACACGACCTCGTTGAGCGGCAGATCGTATTTCACCATCGCACGGGAGCCGACGTAGGTGAGCTCCTTCTGCGAGCCGCGGCGGTCCTGGCACAGCTTCAGCACGCTGCCGAGATATTCGTCCGGCGTGAGGATCGTGGCCTCGATCCAGGGCTCGTCGATCTCGGCGATCTTGACCACGTCGGGCATGTCGACGGGATTGTGGATCTCGATCTCGGTGCCGTCGGTCAGCTTCATCTTGTAGATGACGCTCGGCGCGGTCGCGATCAGGTTGAGATCGAATTCGCGCGACAGCCGCTCCTGGATGATCTCGAGGTGCAACAGCCCGAGGAAGCCGCAGCGGAAGCCGAAGCCCAGCGCAGCGGAGGTTTCCATCTCGAAGGAGAAGCTGGCGTCGTTGAGGCGCAGCTTGCCCATCGCGGCGCGCAGCGTTTCGAAGTCGTCGGCGTCGACCGGGAACAGGCCGCAGAACACCACCGGGATCGCCGGCTTGAAGCCGGGCAGCATGTCCGCGACCGGCTTCCTGTCGTCGGTGATGGTGTCGCCGACGCGGGTGTCGGCCACTTCCTTGATCGCGGCGGTGATGAAGCCGATCTCGCCGGGGCCGAGCTCCTCGACCTGCTGCATCTTCGGCGTGAAGAAACCGACGCGCTCGACGTCATAGGCCGCGCCGGTGCCCATCATGCGGACGCGGCTGCCCTTCTTCATGACGCCGTCGACGACACGGATCAGAACGACGACACCGAGATAGACGTCGTACCAGCTGTCGACCAGCAGCGCCTTCAGCGTCGCGTCGCGATCGCCCTTCGGCGGCGGCAGGCGGGTGACGATGGCCTCCAGCACATCGGGAACGCCGAGGCCGGTCTTGGCCGAGATCATCACCGCGTCCGACGCATCGATGCCGATGACGTCCTCGATCTGCTGCTTGATCTTCTCAGGCTCGGCGGCCGGAAGGTCGACCTTGTTCAGGACCGGAACGATCTCGTGGTTGTTGTCGAGCGCCTGGTAGACGTTGGCGAGCGTCTGCGCTTCGACGCCCTGGCTGGCGTCGACCACCAGCAGGGAACCCTCGCAGGCCGCCAGCGACCGCGAGACCTCATAGGCGAAGTCGACATGGCCGGGCGTGTCCATCAGGTTGAAGATGTAATCCTTGCCATCCTTGGCGCGGTACGAGAGCCGCACGGTCTGCGCCTTGATGGTGATGCCGCGTTCGCGCTCGATATCCATGGAATCGAGCACCTGCTCCTTGCCCGCCATTTCGCGGTCGGACAGGCCGCCGGTCATCTGGATCAGGCGGTCGGCCAGCGTCGATTTGCCATGGTCGATATGGGCGACGATGGAGAAATTGCGGATGTTGGAAATGGGGACGGTCGTCATGGGCGCGGGATACCACTCACATCCCCGTGCGGCAACCATATTGCTGTATTTTCAGGGCGTTTCTTCACGCCAAGCTGATTCCATGGCGGCCAAAAACGCGCTACGCAACGCCCCATGTCGACGACCTCAATCCCCTCTGCCAGACCGCGCGCGAAGACCCGGGTGAGCTTTGGCCGCTTCAAGGCCTGGCTGGTTGCCTGCGCGACCCGGCCGGAGGCCCGCCTGTGGCTGGTGATTCAGCTTGCCATCCTGCATGCGGTGCTCTGGACCTTCATCCTGATCAATCTCAAGGCCGCGCAGGACGTTCATATGGACGTCGCAGAAGCTTATGCATGGGGCCAGAAATTCCTGCTCGGCTACGGCAAGCACCCGCCGCTGTCGGGCTGGATCGCCGGCCTCTGGTTCAAGGTGTTTCCGGCGACGGACTGGGCGACCTATGCGCTGGCGATGGCGACCGTCAGCGTCGGCATGGTGATCTGCTGGCTCATTGCGCTGCGGGTGGTGGACGCGAGGCGCGCGTTCCTGGTCGTGGTGATGGTCGCGCTCTACCCGATCTTCAATTTCAAGGGTTTCAAGTACAACGCGGACCTGCTGCAACTCGTCACCCTGCCGCTCGTCGTGCTCGCCTATCTCAATGCGTTCGAGAAGCGGAGCTGGCAGTCCGGCATCTGGCTCGGGCTTGCGGGCGCGCTGGCGCTGATGACCAAATACTGGGTGCTGACCATGATCGGCGCCATCGGGCTCGCCGCGCTGATCCATCCCGACCGGCTGAAATTCCTGCGCTCGCCGGCACCCTGGGTGGCGATCGCGACGCTTCTCGTCGCCATGATCCCGCACATCGCCTGGCTTGCCGATGCGCATTTCGTGCCGCTGACCTATGCGGGGGACACCTACAATCTCGAGGGACACGGGAACTACGTGCGGGAGCTCGTGCTCGGCTATGTCGTGCACAATGTCGCGCTGCTGGCCTTGCCGGTCGCGCTCGCTGCGCTCGCCATCGCGCTGGTGCCGCCGTGGTTCACGCTGCTGCTGCGCGCGCCCTTGCGCATCGTCACGCGCGCCTGGGCACGTGGCGCCAATCCCGGCGTCAACCGTTCGCAGGCGCTGCACGTCTGGATCATCCAGATCGTCGTTGCGGTCGGCCCGCCGCTCGGCGCGCTGGTCTTCAGCATCTACCTGAAGACCGATTGGGGCATCTCGCTGTTCTTCCTGGTGCCGCTGGCGCTGGTCGCCATCCCGACGCTGCGCGTGCCGAGCGCGACCTTGTTCAACATCGCCGCGATCTGGCTTGTGCTCAGCGTCACGACGCTCGCCGCCTCGCCGTGGATCGAAGCGCGCGAGATGGCCGCCAATGCCGGCAACACGGCGACCTATGGCGCGCGCTCGGAGCTTGCGCGCGAACTGACGCAGGCCTGGCACACCCGCTTCGGCTCGCGCTGGGCGGTGGTCGCCGGCACCATGGAGACGATCCAGCCGATGGCGTTCTACAGCCCGGATCATCCGAGCCCGTTCACGCCGAACGAGGCCTGGAGCTCGGGGCTGACCTCGCCCGAGGACGTCAAGAAATATGGCTTCATCGGCGTGTTCGATCCGACCGACGGCCGCCTGCCCGCGTTCGAGAAATGGGTGTCGGAAACCGCGCCGAATGCCGAGCGCATGGTGATGACGACGCGGCGCTTCACCCACGGCAAGGCCGGCCCGGCGATGACCTGGAACGTCTACATCGCGCCGCCGGAGAAGTGACCGAAGGTCCCGTAGGGTGGGCAAAGCGACTTGTCCGCCGTAGCTCGGAGAGCGAAGGCGGAAGCGTGCCCACCGCTTCTATTGCGATCATCGAGAGATGGTGGGCACGGCGCTAAGCGCCTTTGCCTACCCTACAGCTGAAAGCGCGGCGAGAGCTTTACGTCCCTTCCTCGTTGAACTTGCTCTCGACGAGCTCGGTGATCGCGGCGAGCGCGGCTTCGGCATCGGTGCCGGCGGCTGCCACCGTGATGGTGGTGCCGGGGCCGGCAGCGAGCATCATCAGGCCCATGATCGAGGTGCCGCCGACGGTCTCGCCGCCGCGCGTCACCCACACCTGCGCATCGAAGCGCTCGACGGCCTGGACGAATTTTGCGGAAGCGCGGGCGTGCAGGCCGCGCTTGTTGACGATCAGGAGCTCTTTGGAAATCGCACCCGCGGGCACGCCTGTCCCGGCCTGGCTTCCGAGCGGCGTGTCGTCGCTCATTTGCCGGCGAGCACGCGGCTGGCGATGGTGACGTATTTGCGACCTGCTTCCTGCGCCATCGCGATCGCGTCGGGCAGCGAACGTTCCTCGCGAACCTTCGCGAGCTTCACCAGCATGGGAAGGTTGATGCCCGCGAGCACTTCGACCTTGGGCCGGCTCATGCAGGATATGGCAAGGTTGGACGGCGTGCCGCCGAACATGTCGGTGAGGATCGCAACGCCGTCGCCGGAATCGACGCGGTTAACCGCCTCGATGATGTCGCTTCGACAGAGATCGGAATCATCCTCGGCGCCGATCGTGATCGCTTCGATTTGCTTTTGCGGACCCATGACATGTTCAAGCGCCGCCTTGAATTCATCGGCAAGGCGCCCGTGGGTCACAAGTACTAGACCAATCATCGGAAAACTCCTCGCGGGCGCTCTTGGTGCGCCGCACGAACGCGCCACTTTGACCATCCAGAGCCCTCGCGCAAGAGGGGATGTTGCGTATCTCCCTGAATCTAGACGGATGGATGAGGGGAGCTGCGCCGGTCTATTCGGTCGCGATAGTGGGGTTCATATGGTTACCATTTCCCTTCAAACAATCGCCTGAATGGTTAACCGAAGATGAACTTTTGGTAGTGGTCAAGGCCGCGACAACCAAAGGGAGCGGCGAATAGCCGCTGGCGACCGGGATTCGCGGTATTTCGACACCAAAAATGCGTGTTTTCAGCGCTTCGGACGGCGGCAGACGTTCGGCGTCGCTTGCGTCCAAATCGACCACGAGGCCGACAGTCGCATGCTCCACGTAGTCGCATTGACGGATTCCGAGGCCGCGGATTTCGATCAGGCCGGCCAGCATGCTGCTCGGGCGGACTTCAATTTCGTCGCCGACTGTCGCCAGATGGACACGGTCATCACCGACCAGAATCGCCTTTTCGACCACCCCTGCGCGCCCGGCCAGGATCAAATCGAAGGCAAGCCGCGACTTGCCGGCGCCCGAAGGCCCGCGGATCAGCACCGCCAGATGTCCGACTTTGACCGCGGAGGCGTGAACGCTCTGGCCGCCATCGCTCATAGCGCCGGCAGCCTCACCACGAAGTGCGCGCCGGCAACGGTTGGGGTGCCGTCCTCATCCGGCGGGCCTGCGCGGTTCTCGGCCCAGATGCGTCCGCCATGTGCATCGACGATCTGCTTGGAGATCGAAAGTCCGAGGCCGGAGTTCTGGCCGAAGCCCTGATGCGGCCGGTCGGTGTAGAAGCGCTCGAAGATGCGCTCGAGCGCGTCATCGCGGATGCCTGGGCCGTCGTCGTCGACTACGATCTCGATCTCGGCGCGCACGCGGCGGCAGGTGAGGCGCACCTTGCTGCCGCGCTCGGAGAAGGATTGCGCGTTGGAGAGGAGGTTGGCGACCACCTGTCCCAGCCGTGAATCATGGCCGGGGACGGAGAAGTTGTCGCTCGGGCCGCGGCCTTCGAAGCGCGCCTCGACGGCGACGTCGTGGCCGAGCTTGGTCTCATTGGCGACCGAAACCAGCGTGCCCAAAAGGCGCCTGAGATCGACCGGAATCGCATCCTGCCGCTGCAACTCGGCATCGAGCCGGCTTGCGTCCGAGATGTCCGAGATCAGCCGGTCCAGCCGCTTGACGTCGTGCTCGATCACCTCGAGCAGGCGTGCGCGGCTGTTCTCGTTGCGCGCCAGCGGCAGCGTCTCGACCGCCGAGCGCAGTGAGGTCAGCGGGTTCTTCAGCTCATGGGCGACGTCGGCGGCGAACATCTCGATCGCCTCGATGCGGCTGTAGAGCGCGTTGGTCATGTCGCGCAGCGCGCCGGAGAGATGGCCGATCTCGTCGCGGCGGCGGGTGAAGTCGGGAATCTCGACGCGGGTCTTGATGCGGCGGCGGACCCGTTCGGCGCTGTCGGCGAGCCTGCGCACGGGCCCTGCGATCGTGCTCGCGAGCAGCAGCGACAGCATGATCATGACGGCAGCCGCGACGCCGCCGACCTTCAGGATCGCGAGGCGTTCGGCGGTCACCATCTGGTCGATGTCGTCGCCCTGCGTCGACAGCATCAGCGCGCCGTGGATCGCGCGCGAGCGCAGCACCGGGACCGCGACCGAGACGATCACCTCGCCGCGCGAATTGACCCGCACCATCGAGCGCTTCTGGCCCTGGAGCGCATCGGCGACCTCCGAATAGCCGTTGCCTTTCTCGGGCCCGAGCTCGCGGTAGAGCGGCAGGTCGCCGCGGTTCAGCCAGGTACGCACCGCGGTCATGCCGCGCTCGACGATGTTCGGCTTCTCCGCGGAGGGCGGCGGCAGTTCGAAGCGCAACACGTTCTCGAGGTTGCGGCTGTCGAGCAGCAGGCTGCCGTTCGGATCGTAGATGCGGGCGCGCGTCTTGGTCGGCGAGATCAGCGTGCGCAGCACCGGCGCCACGCGCTCCGGATTGATCGGGAAATCCAGCGGCGAATACTCGTCCGAGCCGCCATAGGTCTCGCCCGGCTTGAGGTCGAGCAGCCGGTCTGGATCGATGGTGATCGCGTTGGTCTGCACGGTCGCGGAGGCCGCGATCGCGCCGGCAATGATCTCGGCCTGCACGAGCAGGCTCTGCGCGCGGGCGTCGATCAGGCCGGCGCGGAATTGCGACAGGTACAGGATGCTCGCGACCAGCGCGACGAGGCCGGCGAGATTGAGCGAGACGATGCGGCGGGTCAGGCTCGAGAAGGAGAGCGCAAAAAAGAACTGTCCGGCGCGCTTGAGCCAGCTCAGCGGCCGCCAGCCCTGTGCGGCCGGCGTGTCCCCGGCAGCATGATCCGGGACGCCGCGGGCGGCGTCCTCGGTAGTCAGGCTCGAATCAGGCTGCGTTCGGTCAAGCAATGCTTACGCCCGGTTTTGACAGCTCGCGCGATGGGTCCTTCGCATCCTAAAGCCACATCGGTCCCGATGGAATCAGAACCGACCGGGCCCCTTTCGCTTTGGTGAAGCCGCGGTGCGCTTCAGGCTTCCTTGAAACGGTAGCCGACGCCATACAGCGTCTCGATCATCTCGAACTCGTTGTCGACCACCTTGAACTTCTTGCGCAGCCGCTTGATGTGGCTGTCGATGGTGCGGTCGTCGACATAGACCTGATCGTCATAGGCGGCGTCCATCAGTGCGTTGCGGCTCTTCACCACGCCGGGACGGGTCGCCAGCGCCTGGAGGATGAGGAATTCGGTGACCGTCAGCGTCACCGGCTCGTTCTTCCAGGTGCAGGTGTGCCGTTCGGGATCCATGCGCAACAGGCCGCGATCGAGCGCCTTGGCGTCGTTCTCCTTCGGCACGGCGGTCGGATCCTTCGGCGCCGAGCGGCGCAGCACCGCCTTGACGCGCTCGACCAGCAGCCGTTGCGAGAACGGTTTGCGGATGAAATCGTCGGCGCCCATCTTGAGGCCGAACAGCTCGTCGATCTCTTCATCCTTGGAGGTGAGGAAGATCACCGGCAGGTCGGATTTCTGCCGCAGCCGACGCAGCGTCTCCATGCCGTCCATGCGCGGCATCTTGATGTCGAGGATGGCAAGATCGGGCTGGGTCGTGCGGAAACCGTCGAGCGCCGAGGCGCCGTCGGTGTAAGTCATGATGCGATAGCCTTCGGCTTCCAGCGCGATCGAGACGGATGTGAGAATGTTGCGGTCGTCGTCGACCAAAGCGATTGTGGGCATGAGCCTCTGCTTTCTGCTTTCCGTTTTGGGTCGTGGCTTGAAACGGCGAGCAATCCAGTGATGCGCCGCATACATGGGTCCCGAACTCGGGGTTCGACAAGGTCACCGAGCAATGCAAGCTAGGCTGAAGTGTGACCAAGTTCCACGAAACACGGCAGATTCGCCGCGTTTCGACCCATAACCGGACCCCCGTTTACCCGAAAAAAGGCCCCCCTTGCAACCACCTGAGCCGAGAAAGCCAATGCAGCCGACCCCCGATTTCGACCCCGGAAAGCTCGCCAAATCGCTGTTGCGGCGTTCCCGCCAGGGCGCCCTGGCAACCCTGATGGTCAGCAGCGGCGATCCCTATTGCTCGCTGGTCAATCTGGCGAGCCATCCCGACGGCTCGCCCATCCTGCTGATCTCGCGCCTCGCCGTTCACACCAGGAACATCCTCACCGATGCGAGGGTCTCCCTGATGCTGGACGAGCGCGCCCCCGGCGATCCCCTGGAAGGCGCCCGGATCATGCTGTCCGGCCGCGCCGAACAGGCCGATGCCGAGAAGGAATTGCTCCAGCGCCGGTATCTCAATGCACATCCCTCGGCGGAAGGCTTTGCTTCCTTTAAGGATTTCTCGTTTTTCCGGATCCATCCCACGGGAACCCATCTGGTCGCCGGCTTTGGCCGGATTGTCGACCTCAAGCCTGAGCAGTTCCTCACGGACCTCACCAGTGCCGAGGACCTATTGGCTGCGGAAGAGGGGGCGGTCGAGCACATGAACGCCGACCATCGCGACACCATGAAGCTCTATGCGACGAAGCTGCTTGATGCCGCGGAGGGCGACTGGCGCTGCACGGGGTGCGATCCCGAGGGGCTCGATATGCAGGCCGAGCAGACCGCGTTGCGGCTCGAGTTCCCCGAACGGGTCACCAGCGGCACCGAACTGCGCAAGATGCTGGTCAGGCTGGCGGGCGAGGCGCGGGGTAATACCAAATAGTCGAGCGCGGATAGCCGCGCTCGCGCTTGAACGGCGGCGCGGATCGCTGCGACCCATGCTCGGGCCCGGAAGGCCAGGGTCGGCAGCGAGAGTGCTTCATGGCAAGACGTAATCGATTGGCGCTGGTGGCGGGCTTGACGCTCGCGGCTGGTGCACTCCTTTCCACGACCGCCTTCGCGCAGAACGGCGGTCTCGCCGCGCAGAGTGCCAGGATCAACCAGCTCAATCAGGCCGGCAAATACTCGGAAGCGCTTCCTTTGGCGCAGGCCATGGTCGCAAGTCTGGAGAAGAGCGATAACGGTCGCGAGCTCGCCGCCGCGCTGAACAACCTCGGTCAGGTCTATGCCGGTCAGGGCCGCGACGATCTGGCCGAGCCGATCTACAAGCGCTCGATCGCGCTGATGGAAAAATCGCTTGGCCTCGAAACCCCGCTTGTCGCGGCCGAACTGACCAATCTCGCCGCGCTTTATCAGCGGCAGGGCCGCTTTGCCGAGGCCGAGCCGCTGTTCAAACGCGCGCTCGCCGTTCGCGAAAAGGCGTTGTCGCGCGAGCATCCCGATGTCGGCCAGGCCCTCAACAATCTCGCCACGCTCTATGTCAAGCAGGAGCGCTATGCCGACGCCGAACCTTTGTTCCAGCGGGCGCTTGCCATCTATCAGAAGGTCGCTGGACCCGAGCATCCGGCAGTCGCCACCATCCTGAACAACATCGGCCAGCTCGATCGCGATCTCAACCGCGACGCCGACGCCGAAGCGCCCATCAAGCGCTCGCTTGCGATCCGCGAAAAAGTGCTGGGGGCGGATCATCCCGATGTCGCGCGCTCCCTCAATAATCTCGCCGGCCTCTATGAGCACCAGCAGCACTATACCGAGGCCGAGCCGCTCTATCGCCGCGCGCTGGCGATCCGCGAGCGCGCGCTCGGGCCCGATCATCCTGATGTTGCGACCTCGACCAGCAATCTCGCCTATTTCCTCCAGGCATCAGGACGCACCGCGGACGCGTTGCCGCTCGCGGAAAGGACGCTCGCCGGCAACCGTGCGCAGCTGCGCGTCGTGCTGCCGGTCCTGTTCGCCGCGCGACAGCAATCTCTGCTGCCTTCGGACAAGGCCCTCGACGACGCGCTCGCCACAATCCAGCGCGGGACGCAATCCTCTGCCGCTTCCGCCGTGAACAAGCTCGCGGTGCGCCTTGCCGCCGGCAATGACCGGCTTGCCGAACTCGTGCGCCGGGATCAGGACCTCGCGACTGAAGACGAGACGCTCGACAAGGCCATCATTGCCGCGGTGTCGAAGCCGTCCGCCCAGCGCGACGTCGCCGCCGAGCAGCGCAGCCGCGCGCGGCTCGTGGCGATCGCGAGCGAGCGTTCAGGCTTGCAGAAGACGCTCGCCGTCGAATTCCCCGACTACGCCTCGCTCTCCAACCCGCTGCCGCTCGCGGCCAGGGACATTCAGGCGCTGCTGTCGGCCGATGAGGCTATGGTGATCTATTCGGTCGTCGACAAGCGAAGCTATGTCATCGCGATCACGCGCGAGAGCGTCGACTGGAAGGAAATTCCGCTTGGCGCGGACGCGCTGGCGCGGAAATTGTCCGACTTCCGCAAAGGGCTCGATGTCGGCAAGGCGAGCGATGCATCGGGCAAGTCCGGATTGTTCGATCTGGCGCTCGCCAACGAGCTCTATGTCGCGCTGCTCGGCCCGGTCGAGGCGCTGACGAAGGACAAGCGCAGCCTTTTGGTGGTGCCATCGGGCGCACTGACCGCATTGCCGTTTCATCTGCTTGTCACCGAGAAGCCGCAGGCTGCCATTCCCGACAAGATCGAGGGCTATCGCAACGCCGCCTGGCTGTTGCGGCGTCAGGCAGTGGCGGTGCTGCCGTCGGTGGTCAGCCTGAAATCGCTGCGCGCCTTTGCGCGCAAGGATCAGGGCGCAAAGCCGATGACCGGCTTTGGCGATCCCGTGTTCAACCCTGCCGAGGCGGGGCCGGCCGACCGGCGCGCGACAAGTGGGAAGATCGCTGCGCGCAGCCTGGCGGCTGGCGCCTATACCGATTTCTGGCGCGGCGCGGGCGTCGATCGCGCGCGGCTTTCGCAAGCGCTGCCGCAACTGCCCGACACCGCGGACGAGCTCAACGCGGTGGCGAAGGATGTCGGCGCCGCCGCGGCCGACATCCATCTCGGTCGCGACGCCAGCGAAACAACGCTCAAGCGTGCAGCGCTTGCTCAATACAGCATCATTTATTTCGCGACCCATGGCCTCGTCGCCGGCGACGTCAAGGGACTGGGCGAGCCGTCGCTCGCGCTCTCAATTCCCGACCAGCCCTCCGAGCTCGACGACGGTCTGCTCACCGCGAGCGAAGTCGCGCAGCTCAAGCTCAATGCGGATTGGGTGGTGCTGTCGGCGTGCAACACGATTGCCGGCGACAAGCCGGGCGCCGAGGCGCTGTCGGGATTGGCGCGCTCATTCTTCTACGCCGGCGCCCGCGCGCTTCTGGTCTCGCATTGGGCAGTCGATTCCGAAGCTGCCACCCGCTTGACCATTTCGACCTTCGATCTGCTCAAGAGCGAGCCCGGAATGGGGCGCGCTGAAGCCTTGCGACGCGCGATGCTGGCCTATCTCGACGACGCATCGTCACCGCGCAATGCCTATCCCGCTATCTGGGCACCGTTCGCACTCATCGGCGAAGGCGCGGTGCAATAGATCGCTCGGCGATTGTGCGTCGCAAAAACCCGGGATAACGCTGAATCACGCCTTTGGTTGCGCGACCATTTGCGATTCTTCGAGACGTCTGCACAGAGCTGACATGCGCGACGTTTGGCGCGGTCCTTGAATAAACCAATTCCTGCGGGATCGGCTTGGCAACGCCAGCGTTCATCATTATTAGGTCGCCCAACCGAGGCCGGATGGCCTATTATTCACGGTAACCGCGATGGCGCCAAAGCTTGGTCGCGCTGAATGTCGCGGGTTCTAGGAGGATCTTTCGTGCAAGAGACGGGCGTGCGCAACGGTGCCTTCGGCGCCGACAAATTCGGCTTAAAGAAGCTCAAACAAATTCACTGGAACCTCGGCGCGCCGCAGCTTTATCAATATTCGCTTTCTGCGGGCGAGGCGGTTCTGTCTGCGGACGGTGCGCTGTGCGCCGACACCGGCGAATTCACGGGCCGTAGCCCGAAAGACAAGTTCACGGTGCGCGATGCCACCACCGACAAGAAGATGTGGTGGGGCGGCAATCAGTCGATCACCGCAGAACAGTTCGAGGCGCTCTATCAGGACTTCCTGAAGCACGCCGAAGGCAAGACGCTGTTCGCGCAGGATCTCTATGGCGGTGCGGATCCGGTCTACCGGATCAAGACCCGCGTGTTCACCGAGCTCGCCTGGCACTCGCTGTTCATCCGCACGCTGCTGATCCGTCCCGAGGCGGTCGAGCTGTCGAGCTTCACGCCCGAGCTCACCATCATCGACATGCCGAGCTTCCGCGCCGATCCGAAGCGTCACGGCGTGCGCTCGGAGAACGTCGTCGCGATCGATTTCGCCCGCAAGATCGTGCTGATCGGCGGCTCCTACTATGCCGGCGAGATGAAGAAGTCGGTCTTCACCACGCTGAACTATTACCTCCCGGAGCGAGGCGTGATGCCGATGCACTGCTCGGCCAATGTCGGCGCCAATGGCGATGCCGCGATCTTTTTCGGCCTGTCCGGCACCGGCAAGACCACGCTGTCGGCCGATCCCAACCGCACGCTGATCGGCGACGACGAGCACGGCTGGGGCCCGAACGGCGTCTTCAATTTCGAGGGCGGCTGCTACGCCAAGTGCATCAAGCTGTCGCAGGAAGCCGAGCCTCAGATCTATGCGGCCTCGACGCGCTTCGGCGCAGTGCTCGAGAACTGCGTGCTCGATGAAGACACCCGTGTGGTGGACTTCGACGACGGCTCCAAGACCGAGAACACGCGCTCGGCCTATCCGCTCGAATTCATCCCGAACGCCTCGCGGACCGGCCGCGCGCCGCAGCCGAAGAACGTGGTGATGCTCGCCGCCGACGCCTTCGGCGTGCTGCCGCCGATCGCAAAGCTCTCGCCGGCGCAGGCGATGTATCACTTCCTCTCCGGCTACACCGCCAAGGTCGCCGGCACCGAGCGCGGTCTCGGCAACGAGCCGCAGCCGGAATTCTCGACCTGCTTCGGCTCGCCCTTCCTGCCGCTCGACCCGTCCGTCTACGGCAACATGCTGCGCGACCTGATCGCCCAGCACAATGTCGACTGCTGGCTGGTCAACACCGGCTGGACCGGCGGCAAGTACGGCGTCGGCTCGCGCATGCCGATCAAGGTGACGCGCGCGCTGCTCACCGCGGCGCTCGACGGGTCCTTGCGCAACGTCGGATTCCGCACCGACAAGTATTTCGGCTTCGCGGTCCCCACCGCGCTGCCGGGCGTGCCGAGCGAGATCCTCAATCCGGTCAACACCTGGAAGGACAAGGACGAGTTCGACAAGACCGCCCGGGCCCTCGTCGGCATGTTCCAGAAGAACTTTGCCAAGTTCGAAGCCCAGGTCGACGCCGAGGTGCGTGCGGCCGCGCCGGACGTGAAGCTCGCGGCGGAGTAACTTCGTTCAGTTGAATGCAAAGGGGCGGCCGCGCGGCCGCCCTTTTTGTTTGAGCGAGCGGGACTCTATCGCCTCTCCCCGCGTGCGGGGAGAGGCCGACGCGCGTAGCGCGGCGGGTGAGGGGGCTCTCCGCGAGTCCGTCTATGACCGTGATTGTGGAAGCAGGCCCCTCACCCCAACCCTCTCCCCGTAAGAACGGTGAGATGGAGAGGAGAGAGCTCACGCCTTGAAATACGCGATCTGCGTCGTGGTCGCGAGCAGGCGGCCGCTCGGAGACCACAGCTCGCCGTTCTGATCGCCGTAGCTGCGATGAAATATCTTTGCATCCGCCGTCGCGAGCACGCGGGTGATGTCTTCGGCCGCTAGGCTCTCGGCATCGGTATGGAAATAAGTCGTCAGCGACACCGTGCCGAACGGCACCAGCTCGCGCCGCGCGTGGAAGATGCGGCCGAAGAAGGCGTCCGACATCGACATCAGCGACAGCATGTCGAGCTTGCGCGGCGTGCGGTCGCTGATCCAGACCTTGGAATAGGTGCTTGCAAGCTCCGCCTGCGGCGGGCCGATCCGCATCTCGCCCTCGACGAAGCGGAATTCGTACTGGTTGGCCCAGGACGCGGCGATCTTCGGAAAGGGCAGCGTCTCTTCGAATGATTTTGCGTCCGGGCGTTTCGCGACCTCGTGCGACCAGGACTGCCTACGATCGGCGAACACCGCGGTGGCAAGCGTCGCGACCTCGCCGCCGCCCTGCGACAGTTCGACGCTCCAGTGCTGGCTGGAGCGGTTGGCCTTGACCAGCCGCACGTCCAGATCGAACGGCCCCTTCGCGATCGGCGCGCAGTAATTGACGGTCAGCGCCAACGGATCGCCGGCGCGTTCCGGATGATCGATCAGAGCGCGCAGAATGGTCGCAGCGGTCGCACCGCCAAAGGGGCCGACGAAGGCCCAGTAGTCGTCGCTGGTGTGCCCCTGCCAACTGCTGTCGCCGGCAGTGATGCGCGTCGCTTCGTCGAAGGGGTGCGAGAGTTTGGCGTGCATTTCATTCCTCGATGCCTGCCCGATCGTCATTGCGAGCGCAGCGAAGCAATCCAGAATCTTTCCACGGAGGCAGTCTGGATTGCTTCGCTGCGCTCGCAATCACGTTGTTTGAGGTCACGGCGTCAGCATCGCTGACAGCGCCTCTTGGGGATGATGACAATCATATCATCATCCTCCGCGCCGGATGCAATAACCTCGCGGGTCATGCGAGATTTCGTCTCGCGGAAAAATCAGCCGGTCGCGTCGCGAAGATCCGGCAGCAAAGGCGTGGTCGGATTCACCGGCACGTTCCAGATCTCCTCGGCATATTCGCGGATGGTGCGGTCCGAGGAGAACCAGGCCATGCGCGCGACATTGAGGATACTGGCACGCGTCCACGCCGGCACCACCTGCCAGCGCGCGTCGATGCCGCGCTGCGCCTCGTAATAGGAATCGAAATCGGCGCTGACCATGTAATGGTCGAGATGGCGCAAGGCGTGCGCGATGGATTCGAAACGTCCGGGATCGCCGGGCGAGAATTCGCCGGTCGCGATCGAATTGATCGCGCGCAACAGCTTTGGCGACCGCCGGATCACGTCGGCGGCATCCAGCCCCTGCTTGCGGCGGATCATCACGTCGCCGGCCTCCATGCCGAAGATCGCGATATTCTCAGGCCCGACATGGTCGCGGATCTCGATATTGGCGCCGTCGAGCGTGCCGATGGTGATGGCGCCGTTCAGCGCCAGCTTCATGTTGCCGGTGCCGGAGGCCTCCATGCCGGCGGTCGAGATCTGCTCGGACAGGTCGGCCGCAGGAATGATCACTTCGGCGAGGCTGACATTGTAGTCCGGAAGGAAGGCGACCTTCAGTCTTCCCTCGATCATGGGGTCGTTATTGACGATGTCGGCGACATCGTTGATCAGCTTGATGATCAGTTTGGCGTAGCGATAGCTCGCCGCCGCCTTGCCGGCGAAGATCTTGACCCGCGGCACCCAGTTGCCGGTCGGATCGTCCTTGATCGACTGGTACAGCGCGACCGTCTCGATGATGTTGAGCAGCTGGCGCTTGTATTCGTGGATGCGCTTGATCTGCACGTCGAACAGCGCGCTCGGATCGACCTTGATGCCGAGCCGCTCGCCGATCAGGCGCGCCAGCGCCGTCTTGTTGTGATGCTTGACGGCGCGGAATTTCCGCTGGAATTCGACGTCGCTGGCGCGGGCCTCGATCAGGCTGAGCTGCGTCGGATCGTCAAGCACGGCCTCGCCGCAGGTCTCGCGCAACAGGTCGGTCAGCTTCGGGTTCGCCAGCATCAGCCAGCGGCGGAAGGTGATGCCGTTGGTCTTGTTGGTGATGCGGCCGGGATAGAGATGGTTGAGATCGTGGAACACGGTCTCGCGCATCAGGTCCGAATGCATCGCCGAGACTCCGTTGATGCGGTGCGAACCGACGAAGGCGAGCTGGCCCATCCGCACGCGGCGTCCGCTCTTCTCGTCGATCAGCGAGACCGATGCACGGAAATCGATGTCGCCGGGGCAGCGCGCTTCCGCAAGCGCCAGATGCTGCACGTTGATGCGGTAGATGATCTCGAGATGCCGCGGCAGCAGTCGCTCGAACAGCTCGACCGGCCAGGTCTCCAGCGCCTCGGGCAGCAGCGTGTGGTTGGTGTAGGACAGCGTTGCGACGGTGATCTTCCAGGCCTCGTCCCAGCGGAAATTGTGGTCGTCGACCAGGATCCTCATCAGCTCGGTGACGGCGAGGCTCGGATGGGTATCGTTGAGCTGGACCGCGACCTTCGTCGACAGGCTGCGCAATTGTCCGTCGGATGCGAGATGCCGCCTGACGAGATCCTGCAGCGAGGCGGAGACGAAGAAATATTCCTGGCGCAGCCGCAGCTCGCGGCCCGCGGGGCTCTCGTCGTTCGGATAGAGGAATTTGCAGATCGCCTCCGCGCGCGCCTGCTCCGAGCTCGCGCTGACATAGTCGCCGGAGTTGAAGACGTCGAGCTTCAGCGGATCGGGCGAACGTGCCGACCACAGCCGCAGCGCATTGACGTGCTGGCCGCGCCAGCCGACGATCGGCGTGTCATAGGCGATCGCCTGCACCGTTTCGGCCGGATGCCAGATCGCGCGGTCGCGGCCCTTGTCGTCGACATGCTCGACGCCGCCGCCGAAATGGACGTGATAGATCACCTCCGGCCGCTGCAATTCCCAGGGATTGCCGAAGCTCAGCCACTCGTCTGGATATTCCTGCTGCCAGCCCTGATTGATGATCTGGCGGAACAGGCCGTAATCGTAGCGGATGCCATAGCCGATCGCGGGGATCGACAGCGTCGCCATGCTCTCCATGAAGCAGGCGGCGAGGCGGCCGAGGCCGCCATTGCCGAGCGCGGCATCCGGCTCGCATTTGCGCAAATCGGGCAGCGACACGCCGAGATCGCCGAGCGCGACCTCGAAGATCTTGAGCAGCCCCATATTGTTCAGCGCATCGGTGAAGAGGCGGCCGATCAGGAATTCGAGCGAGAGATAATAGACGCGCTTGCGGCCCGCATCGTAGCTGTGCTTCTCGGCGGTGAGCCAGCGATGCACGATGCGGTCGCGCAGCGCGAGCGCGGCGGCCTGGTACCAGTCATGCTTGGTCGCCATGCCCGCGTCCTTGCCGATCGCAAGGCGCAGCTTCGCCAGGATCGCGCCCTTGATCTCCGTCAGCGCGAGCTCGTCGATCGGCTGGCCGGGAGCGGGATAATTGGGCTGGAACGATGAATCTTGCAAAGCCGTCACTTCCTGGTCGACTACTGAACTCAGAGTTTACGCGTCCTGCTCCGGGACCGGAACCATTGCTGGCGCGCCGGTGCACCGCGCTGGCGTAATTTTATGCAAGGAATGGGCCGGTTTGGGAACCCGGAAGCCCACGGAGAAACCCGAATTCGGTGCTAGATTGCGGGCCAATTCAGCCATCAGTGTGGAGGAGGCGCCCATGAGATTGCTGATCGAAATCGCCGCTGCAGCCTTGCTCGTCGTCTGCATCACCGCGTCCAGCGCCGCCTTCGCCGCCGCCAAATCGAACCGCAGCGCCGATGCCTCAAGCTGCGGCTTTACTGTTCCGCAAAATGCGTCCCCCGCCGTGCGCTGCGCCGCCATCAAGCGCCAATGCGGCGGCAAGTTCTACGCGAGCGCGTGCGTGGACAGGCTGATGTCGGCGGTGAATTGAGGGTAACGGCGAAGCACTAATTGTCCCTGCATCGTCGTCGCGGCGTTCGCCGTAACGACATCGTGGGAGTGTCGGAACAAATTAAGAACAATTTAGCAAGCCTTTGATATATCATTGTGATTCGGCACGTTGCCGACACAATATCTAGGGTCTGTCCGACTTCGCGAGGACTACATGTCCACCATTGCCTTCGATCAATTCGCCCTTACCCGGATTGCCGATTTCGCGCGGTCGCTGTCGCGGCTGCATCAGGCGGCGCGGCGTTACGCAGTCGATGACGACCAGTTCGACCGCGAGTTCAACGCGGTCTGCCAGTCGATCTGGGGCTACACCATCGACGACGTCAGCGATGACCTGTTCTCGGCCGACGATCATCTGTTCCTCGACACGCTCGATGAAGCGCATGCGCGCATCTTCGCGGCCGAGCAGGGTTACGATCTCGTCGACGACCAGGGCATGCTGACCGACTGGTGGGGTTTCTGTTGGATGATCCTGGCCGAGAAGCGCGGACTGCTGACGCCGGACAACCGCGCCGCTGCGCGCGCCGCGATCGAGGAGAAATACCTGGCCGCGCCGAACGTGATCGGGGTGATCATCGGGCGGTAGCGCAACATCCTCCGTAGCGACGAAGCAATCCAGACTGTCACCGCGCCGGCGTTTCTGGATTGCCTCGCTACGCTCGCAATGACGGCGTGGTTACAGTTGGGGCTAATCCAGCCCCGCGCGCTTCGCCGGCTTCTGCGCCTGCGTCTTCGGCACCGTCACGCCGGGCGGCGTCTCGCGCACGATCTCCGTGGCGGGCGCATCTGCGGCCACTGTCTCGGCGCGGACCGGGGCGACCTTCATTTCACCGAGACGGGCGCGGACCTGGGCAGTGAGGCCGGGAAAGGAGGCGACCGGCGTGAATTCGGCGGTCTGGTCGATGCCGAGGCGCACGCCGGTATAGGCGACGAGGCCGTCGGTGGTCGCGATCACGTCGCCGGCCTTCAGCGAAGAGTCGAGCGCAAGATCGACCGGGGCGAGGCCGACCGGCTCACGGCCGTTGCAGGTGCAGTCGGATCGCAGCGCCTTGCGGTAGGCGAACGCGTTCTCGCTGTCGGCGTAACGCTCACCGGTCTGCGCATAGGCGCCGTCGATGCTGGAGCCGAAATAGACCTTTGTCGCGGTGGCGGGACAGAAGGCCTGACACATCTGCGCGGGCGAGGCGACGCCGCGCATCAGCGGAAAATATTTGCCGTCGCACGTGCGCACGCAGAAGGCCGGGCCTGAGCCGCCTGCCGCTGCCGTCCGCGCCGGCGGCATGTTCTGCTGCTGGACGGGCGAATTCTGCTGGCCGGTGAAGGGATCGGAGTAGGAGCCCGACTGCTGCGGGCGTTGCTGCTGCAGTCCGCCGAAGAAGAAGTCGAACAGGCCCTCGGCCGAAACCGGAGCCGGAGCCGCAAGCATGGGAACCGCGAGGAGGGCGGCCACACACATCGCGCGACGCTGCCGCCGCGATTGGGACAACTCTGTACGCAAGGCTCACTCCACCACGCTACTGAACCGGGCCGGGACCTTTTCGAGGTCGCAGCACCTGATTCACCATAATGCGCGATGGTAAATGAGCAGTTGCGCGGAGGCCGTTTCAAGACGAGGCGGTGACCTCTTTAAGGCCGGGCACAGCTTCCGACGGATCGTTGCTTCCGGGTCACGCCCGGGCATGACGAGCGCAGAGAGTTTCGTCGCCTCAGGCCTTCAGGAACTCCGAAGCCTTGTAGAGCGAGCGGAACGGCAGGCCGGCCTGGCCGAACGTATCGGTGGCGCCTTCCTCGCGGTCGACCATGGTGAGCACCAGCACCACATGGGCGCCGGCCTCGCGCACGGATTCCACCGCCTTCATCGCCGAGCCGCCGGTGGTGGTGACGTCCTCGACAATCACGACGCGCTTGCCCTCGAGCGTCTCGCCCTTGGCGAGGCCTTCGACCGCAAGCTTGGCGCCGTGCTCCTTCGGCTTCTTGCGCACGAAGAAGGCCGCGATCGGATGGCCCTTGATCCAGGAGATCTGTGCCAGCGCGCCGGCAAGCGGCACCGCGCCCATCTCGAGGCCTCCGATGAAATCGAGCTGATCGTCCTTCAGTGCTTCATAGGTCAGCTCGGCGAGCAGGGTCGCGCCTTCCGGGTCGAGCATGGTCGGCTTGAGGTTGAAGTAGAAATCGCTCTTGCGGCCCGACGCGAGCGTCACCTCGCCGCGGCCGAAGGAGCGCCGGCGGATGATTTCGAACAGGCGGGCGCGGGAGGCAGATTTCGACACGTCGGTCCCTCGGGAGCATTTTGGAGGAGGCGGAATTTATCCCCCGCCGCGGCGACATTCCAGAGGGGGCGCGGCCCGTCAACAAAGATCGGCCGCGCGAGCGGCCGGTCGGCCATTCCGGCGCCGCCGGTTGTGGGGGTGCAACCTTCTGGAGTAGGTGAGGGCCATCTCTTGGGGAAGGAAACAGAGAATGACTATCGAGCTCCACACCTGGAACACGCCGAACGGCCGGAAAATCTCGGTCGCGCTGGAGGAAATGGGGCTGCCCTACAAGGTGATCCCGGTGAACATCACCAAGGGCGAGCAGATGGTGCCGGGGTTCCTCAAGCTCAGCCCCAACAACAAGATCCCCGCGATCGTCGACCCCGAGGGGCCGGACGGCAAGCCCGTCAGCATCTTCGAGTCCGGTGCGATCCTGCTCTATCTCGGTGAGAAGACCGGAAAATTCCTGCCGAAATCGCTGGCCGGCCGCATCCCGGTCTATGAATGGCTGATGTGGCAGATGGGCGGTTTCGGGCCGATGCCCGGCCAGGTGCACCACTTCATCGCGCTCGAGAACGAGCAGGACCGCGCCTATGGACTGAAGCGCTTCATGGCGGAGACACGCCGGCTCTATGGCGTGCTGGATCGCCGGCTCGAGGGCCGTGACTTCGTCGCCGGCGACCTCTCCGTTGCCGATTTCGCCATCCTCGGCTGGGCCTGGCGCCATCCCCGCCACAAGGTGGAGCTGGCGGACTTTCCCAACGTCAAGCGCTGGTACGAGGCACTGATGGCGCGCCCGGCGGTGAAGCGGGGGATGGAAGCGAAGCTGGATTGAGCTTCTTCTTACCCTCCCCCTCCAGGGGAGGGTGGCCATCACACGCGTCGCGCCTCGACCGCCATCCGCACCGCGAGGCCCGCCAGCACGGTGCCCATCAGCCAGCGCTGCACCAGCATCCAGCTCGGCCGGCTCGCCAGAAACATCGCGATCGATCCTGCGGCGAGCGCGATCATGGCGTTGACGCTGACGCTGATCGCGATCTGGATCGCGCCCAGCACGATCGACTGCGCCAGCACGCTCCCGGCGGTGGGATCGATGAACTGCGGCAGCAGCGCCAGGTAGAGCATCGCGATCTTCGGATTGAGCAGGTTGGTGACGAACCCCATCGCGAACAATTTGCGCGGGCTGTCGATGGCGAGCTTCTTTAACTGGAACGGCGAACGGCCGCCCGGCTTCACTGCCTGCCAGGCGAGCCATAACAGATAACCCGCGCCCGCGAAGCGCAGCGCGTCATAGGCAAAGGGAATGGCGAGCAGCAGTGCCGTGATGCCGAACGCCGCACACAGCATGTAGAACACGAAGCCGAGTGCCACGCCTCCGAGCGAGACGATGCCCGCCGCAGGTCCCTGCGTGATCGAGCGCGAGATCAGATAGATCATGTTCGGCCCCGGCGTCAGCACGAGACCGAGGCAGACGAGGGCAAAGCCGAGCAAAGCGGAGGTGTGGGGCATGGGTGAATCTGTGCGGGAGACCGCATGGTTCTAGTATGCGCGACGGGGCCAGACCATCGCGCAATTGCACGGAGGACAATTCGGCTCTCGTGACGGCGCTCTCGCTCTCCCCGTTCTTACGGGGAGAGGGCTGGGGTGAGGGGCCTCTCTCCCCACGTGAGATCGTCGAGGGACCTGTACCCCCTCACCCGGATCGCAAGAGCGATCCGACCTCTCCCCACAAGCGGGGCGAGGTGAAGCGAGATCAGTGCGCCTCGTCCCAGTTCGTCGCCGCGCGTGCGTCGACATGCAGCGGCACCGAGAGCAGCACGGCGGGGAACGGCGCGTCCTGCATGACGTGCTGCACGACCGGCAGCGTCGCCTCGACCTCCGCGTCGGGCACCTCGAAGATCAATTCGTCATGCACCTGGAGCAGCATCTGCGCCGACAGCTTCTTCGCGGCGAGCGCGTCCTCGACGCGCGTCATGGCGCGGCGGATGATGTCGGCGGCGGTGCCCTGCAGCCGTGCGTTGATCGCGGCGCGTTCGTTGAACGCGCGCACCGAGGCGTTCGAGGCCTTGATGTCGGGATAGTGGCACTTGCGGCCGAACAGCGTGGTGACATAGCCATGCTGCCGGCAGAACTCCTTGGTCTCGTCCATATAGGCGCGGATGCCGGGGAAGCGCTCGAAATATTTCTTGATGTAGGCGGACGCTTCCTCGCGGGCGATGCCGAGCTGGTTGGCGAGGCCGAACGCCGAGATGCCGTAAATGATGCCGAAATTGATGGCCTTGGCGCGGCGACGGATTTCGCTCGGCATGCCCTGGATCGGCACGCCGAACATTTCCGACGCCGTCATCGCGTGAATGTCGAGGCCGTCGCGGAACGCCTGCTTCAGGACGGGGATGTCGGCGATCTCGGCGAGCAGCCTGAGCTCGATCTGCGAATAGTCGGCGGACACCAGCTTGTGGCCGGGCGTGGCGATGAAGGCGCGGCGGATCTTTCGGCCGTCCTCGGTGCGCACCGGAATGTTCTGCAGGTTCGGTTCGTTCGACGATAAGCGGCCCGTCGTGGTCGCAGCCAGCGCGTAGGTCGTGTGCACGCGATGGGTCTGCGGGTTGACGTAAGTCGGCAGTGCATCCGTGTAGGTCGATTTCAGCTTGGAAACCTGACGCCACTCCAGAATCTTCTTCGGGAAGTCGTAGCCCTGCTCGGCGAGATCATCGAGCACCTGCGCGGTGGTCGACCATGCGCCCGTCTTGGTCTTGCTGCCGCCGGGCAATCCCATCTTGCCGAACAGAATGTCGCCGATCTGCTTGGGGCTGCCGACATTGACGGGCTCGCCCGCGATCTCCTGGATCTCGGCCTCGACCCGCGCCGCAGTCTGGGCGAATTCGCCCGACAGCCGCGACAGCACCTGGCGGTCGATCGAGATGCCGCGCCGCTCCATGCGGGCGAGCACCGAGACCAGCGGCCGCTCCAGTGTTTCGTAAGCGGCGGTCATGTGCTCGGCGATCAGGCGCGGCTTCAGGACGCGCCACACCCGCAGGATCATGTCGGCGGTCTCGGCCGACAGTGGTGTGGCCTTCTCGATGGGAACCTGGTCGAAGGTGAGCTTGTTCTTGCCGCTGCCGAGCAGCTCGCTCTCCTTCAGCATCGCATGGCCGAACCAGCGCTCGGCAAGCGATTCCAGCGCATGTGAGCCACGGCCGGCGTCGAGCACATAGGAGATCAGCTGCGCATCGTCGTAGTTGCGCAGCGTGATGCCGTGCTGCGCCAGCGCAACGGCGGTGAATTTCACGTCGAAGCCGATCTTGAGGATTCCGGTCGATTCCAACACCGGCCGCAGAGCATCGATGGCGTCGCCATGCTTGACCTGATCGGGCGCGAGGCCGGCGTCGAACAGGCCCGCGCCGCCGCCGGACTGCTTGTGCGCCAGCGGCACGTAACAGGCATCGTTCGGCGCCAGCGCCAGCGCGATGCCGCAGAGATCCGCCTGCATCGGGTCGATCGTATCAGCCCTGGTCTCGATCGCGACGTGGCCGACCTCATGAATGCGCGCGACGAAGGTGTCGAGCTCGGCGCGGGTCTTGATCGTCTGGTATTTGCTGCGGTCGACCGGAAGCTTCTTCAGCGCCTCCTCGCGCGCGGCGGCGAGCGAGATCGGCGCACCCTTGAGGCTCGCGGCCTTGTCGCCCTTGTCGCCGGGCTTTGCTGTTGGCGCAGGGGCGGCGAAGAGATCGCCGGAGGCCTCAGTCGATTTTGCCTTGGCCGCACCTTCGGCCTTGGTTGCTCCGCTGCTGTTCGCCGCATCGGCGTCGACGCCGGCAGGGTCGATCTGCGAATAGTCGGCGACGCGGCGCGTCAGCGTGGAGAACTCCATCGCCTTCAGGAAGGCGATCAGCTTGCGCGCGTCGGGCTCGTGGACGGCGAGGTCGTCCAGCGGCACGTCCAGCTTCACCTTGTCGTCGAGCAGCACGAGCTGGCGCGAGATCCGCGCCTTCTCCGCGTTCTCGAGCAGCGCCTCGCGGCGCTTGGGCTGCTTGATCTCGCCGGCGCGGAACAAGAGTTGCTCGAGGTCGCCATACTCGACGATCAATTGCGCGGCGGTCTTGATGCCGATGCCGGGCACGCCCGGCACGTTGTCCGTGGAGTCGCCGGCGAGGGCCTGCACCTCGACCACCTTCTCCGGCGGCACGCCGAACTTCTCGATCACCTCGGGGATGCCGATG
Organism: Bradyrhizobium sp. Cp5.3; assembly: GCF_000426265.1. Lineage (NCBI taxonomy): Bacteria > Pseudomonadati > Pseudomonadota > Alphaproteobacteria > Hyphomicrobiales > Nitrobacteraceae > Bradyrhizobium > Bradyrhizobium sp. Cp5.3. The sequence goes on from NZ_AUFA01000009.1 coordinate 25,092, forward strand.
CGGCGATCCTTCATGGTGTCGTACATGGTGACGCAATCGGTCACGAGCTGCATCAGGTCCTTGTCCGAGGACACGATGGTCGCGCTCGCGCCGCGCTCGCGGGCCTCGCGCACGTAGGTGGCGATCAGGTCGTCGGCCTCGAAGCCAGCCTGTTCCAGGCAGGGCAGGTCGAAGGCGCGCACCGCTTCGCGGATCAGCGCGAATTGCGGGATCAGATCGTCGGGCGCCGGCGGCCGGTGCGCCTTGTAGTCGGGGTAGATGGTATTGCGGAAGGTGACTTCCGACTTGTCGAACACGATCGCCAGATGGGTCGGCCGATTGTCCGCAGGCATGTCGCGCAAGAGCTTCCACAGCATGTTGCAGAAGCCGAGCACGGCATTGACCTGCAAGCCGTCGGACTTGCGGTTCAGCGGCGGCAGCGCGTGATAGGCGCGGAAAATGTAGGAGGAACCGTCGACCAGGAAGACATGGTCGCCTTTTCCGGCTGCCTTGGCTGCGACCGGTTTGGCAGCAGACTTGTCAGCAGCGGGCTTGGTCTCGGAGGCCGCGTTGGGCGCAGCAGGCTTGGTGTCAGCTTTGGCGGTGGTCTTCGGGGAGGTTTTGGGCATGGCCGCAATGTATGAATTTTTGCAGCCTTTGACAGCCTTGGAGGGGGGATTTTTGGGCTGCTAGTGCCACTATCCCCACTGTCATTCTCCGGCTTGACCGGGGAATCCAGTACGGCGCGGCCGGTCGGTCGATAACTGCTGTCTCTGGAATACTCGGTCGCCCGGTCCCGGCTACGCCAAGGCTTCGCCGGGCTTTTCGGTGTTGGGCCGGCGAAGCTTAAGCGAAGACGGAAAGCCGGGCGACGACCGCTAGCAGCTACTCCGCTGCCTGCAACATTGCCCCGGCCTTCTTCGGCGCGATCCAGAAGGCTTCCGGCCGCTCGAACAGGAATTTGGCATTGAGCCGCAGTGCGACCTGCCAGATCACAAGCGATCCGACCACGCCGGCGACGGTCACGATCAGCGACACCGTGCCGATGTCGGGAATGACGCCGGTGCGGAGCAGCAGCGTTCGGGTCGCGGCCATCGGCAGGAAGAAGGCGAGATAGATCACGATCGAATGCTCGCCGCAGAAGCGCAAGAAGTTCAGCCAATGGGCGCGTGCGAGCAGCGTGCCGATCGTGATGATGGCGCACGCGCCGGCGAAACCGAGCATGAGCGACACGATCTTCCACTCGCTCGCGCCGAGCGCGACGAGCCCGGCGTTGATGATCGCCCATGCCGCGAGCGCGGCAAGCGCTAGCGCGGGATGCTTCCGTGCGCGGTCGGACAGCGCGAAGACGTAATCGGCGAACAGATAGCCCGAATAGAAATACACGAAGCGCGCGCAGAACTCGTCGATCACGGTCCAGCCGGTCGCGATTCGCGCCGTTTCCAGCGCGGCTGCAACGAGCCAGATCGCGAGCGGCGAGATTCGCCGTGTCAGTTTTGTGACGACGAAGAAGATCGGCAGCAGATAGATGAACCAGAGCGTGCCAAAGGGCTCGATGAAGGATTCCAGATAGAGCAGGCCGACGTCGCGCCAGCTCGATTCCGCGGCGAAGGCCGGCGCCTTGAAGGCGAACTGGATTGTCACCCAGACGACATAAAAATAAGCGAAATGCACGACCTTGCGGTCGAGATAGATTCGCCAGTCCCGGCCGATCACCAGTGGAAGGAACAGGCCCGAAATCAGGAAGAAATCCGGCATCCGGAACGGCTTTGCGAAGGCCACCAGCACATGCATGAACCCGGTCTCGCCGGCGGCGAGCTCGACCCCCAGCACGGAATGCATCATCACCACCATGACGATGCAGATGCCCTTGGCATAGTCGACCCAGTCGACGCGCGGGGTAGCCGGGTGCTTGGAGCCTCCGTTCGCGTCCATTGTGCCTGATCGTGCCATGGTGTCCCTTTTCGAAGCGCACGCGGGTTCGGTCCTGTCCGGGCCCGGGGCAGTGTGGGGCCTGGTGGTTTCCGACTTCTTTACCGGTACAAATCGCGTGCCGGCTTCCGAACGCGGGCTCTGGTCCCTCCCATCAGGAAAATGCTAAAACCGCCTTGAGTTGGGGTTCCGTTAACCAAGGCAGACAGGGTCTTCTATGCGAATCGCGATGATCGGCACGGGTTACGTCGGACTGGTATCCGGGGCCTGCTTTGCGGATTTCGGCCACGACGTCACCTGCGTCGATAAGGATCAGGGCAAGATCACAGCGCTCCACCGCGGCGAGATCCCGATCTACGAACCCGGGCTCGACGAGCTGGTCGCGACCAACGTCAAGGCCAAGCGCCTGAGCTTCACCACCGACCTGTCCAAGCCGGTGGCGGAAGCCGACGCGGTCTTCATCGCGGTCGGTACGCCCTCGCGCCGCGGCGACGGCCATGCCGATCTATCCTACGTCTACGCCGCTGCCAGCGAGATCGCGCAGTCGCTCTCCGGCTTCACCGTCGTGGTGACGAAATCGACCGTTCCGGTCGGCACCGGCGACGAGGTCGAGCGCATCATCCGCGAGACCAACCCGGAAGCCGATGTCGTCGTCGCTTCCAACCCCGAATTCCTGCGCGAGGGCGCGGCGATCCGCGATTTCAAATTCCCCGATCGCGTCGTCGTCGGCACCTCCGACGAGCGTGGCCGCAAGGTGATGGGCGATATCTATCGTCCGCTGTCGCTGAACCAGGCGCCGCTGATGTTCACGGCGCGCCGCACCGCGGAGATGATCAAATACGCGGCGAATGCGTTCCTCGCGACCAAGATCACCTTCATCAACGAGATCGCCGACCTTTCCGAAAAAGTCGGCGCCAACGTGCAGGAGGTCGCGCGCGGCATTGGCCTTGACAACCGCATCGGCACCAAATTCCTGCATGCCGGTCCGGGCTTCGGTGGCTCCTGCTTCCCGAAGGACACCAAGGCGCTGATCAAGATCGCGCAGGACTATGACGTGAGCTTGCGCATCGTCGAATCGGTGCTTGCGGTGAACGAGAACCGCAAGCGCGCGATGGCGCGCAAGGTGAGCCACGCGCTCGGTGGTGCGCTGCGCGGCAAGACCATCGCCGTGCTCGGCCTGACCTTCAAGCCCGACACCGACGACATGCGCGATGCGCCGTCGATCCCGCTCGTGACGGGTCTGCTCGACATGGGTGCCAAGGTGCGCGCCTTCGATCCCGTCGGCATGGAGCAGGCCAAGCAGGAACTGCCGAACATCACCTATTGCGAAGATGCTTATTCCTGCGCGCAAGGTGCCGATGCGCTCGTCGTCGTCACCGAATGGGTGCAGTTCCGCGGCCTGGACCTCGACCGGCTGAAGAGCGTCCTGGCGCAGCCCGTCGTCGTCGACCTCCGCAACATCTTCCGCCCGGAGGACATGGCCGCCGCCGGCTTCGTCTATGAGAGCGTCGGACGGCCGCCGGTGCAGGGCTGATAGCGACACAATGTTGTCATACCCCGCGAAGGCAGGGTATCCAGTGCGAAGAGATCTTCGGAATGGCCGGGATCTGAGCTGACTGGATCGTCCGCCCAGTGCGCGATGGCGCACAAGGCGCGGACGATGACGGACCGAGACGTTTGCCCCGCACTTTCGACACGCCCCTCCCGATCGACGCCGTGCTCGACGATCTGTCGCGCACGCTGGATCGGCACAACGCCGCCGTGCTGGTGGCCCCGCCAGGCGCCGGCAAGACCACGCGGGTGCCGCTGGCGCTGCTGGATGCGCCCTGGGCCGCGGGCAAGAAGATCATCGTGCTGGAGCCGCGGCGCATCGCTGCGCGCGCCAGCGCCGATCGCATGGCAAAATCGCTCGGCCAGCGCGCCGGCGACACCGTCGGTTATCGCGTCCGATTCGGCTCGAAGATTTCGCGAGCAACGCGCATCGAGGTGGTGACCGAGGGCATCTTCACCCGACAGATCCTCGATGATCCCGAGCTCTCGGGCGTGGCCGCCGTCCTGTTCGACGAATTCCACGAGCGCTCGCTCGACGCCGATCTCGGCCTCGCACTGGCGCGCGATGCGCAACTCGGCCTGCGCGAGGATCTGCGCATTCTCGTGATGTCGGCGACGCTCGACGGCGCGCGTGTCGCAAAGCTCCTCGGGGAAGCGCCCGTCGTCGAGAGCGAGGGCCGCGCTTATCCCGTCGAGACGCGCTATCTCGGCCGTAAGGCGGATGCGCCGGTGGAGCGGCAGATGGCGGATGCGATCGCGTCCGCCCTGCGCGCGGATAGCGGCTCGGTGCTGGCGTTCCTGCCGGGCGCGGCCGAAATCCGCCGCACCCAGAATTTTCTCGCCGAGCGCGTGCAGGATGAGAGCACCGAGATCGTGCCGCTGTTCGGTGCGCTCGATGCCGCCGTGCAGGACCGCGCGATTGCGCCGGCGCCCAAGGGGGCGCGCAAGGTGGTGCTGGCAACCTCGATCGCGGAGACCTCGCTCACCATCGAAGGCGTGCGCATCGTCGTCGATTCCGGCCTCGCCCGCGTGCCGCGCTACGAGCCCGACATCGGCCTGACCCGGCTCGAGACCGTGCGGGCCTCGCGCGCGGCGGTGGACCAGCGCCGCGGCCGCGCCGGCCGCACCGAACCCGGCGTCTGCTACCGGCTCTGGGATGAGCCGCAGACGGCCTCGCTCGCGCCCTACACCCAGCCGGAAATCCTCAGCGCCGACCTGTCGTCGTTGGTGCTCGATCTCGCGCAATGGGGCGTTGCCGATCCCGCGGCGCTGTCGTTTCTCGATCCGCCGCCGCAGCCGGCCTGGAAGGAAGCGAAGGGCCTGCTCGCCGAGCTCAACGCGCTCGATGGCGACGGCCGCATCACAGCGGAAGGCAAGAGCCTGCGCGCGCTGGCGCTGCCGCCGCGGCTCGCGCGCATGATCGTGGATTCGCATCGCGCCGGCGCCGGCGAGGCGGCGGCCGAGATCGCCGCCATCCTCACCGAGCGCGGGCTCGGCGGCGACAGCGTCGATCTCGAGCACAGGCTCGATCAGTTTCGCCGTGACCGTTCGCCGCGCGCCTCGAGCGCCCGCGATCTGGCCCGACGCTGGGCGTCGCAGGTGGCGGGTGCAGAGAAGGCCGCGCCCGGGCAGGATGATCTCTCGACCGGCCTGATGCTCGCCTATGCCTTCCCCGACCGCGTCGCGCGCAACCGTGGCAATGGCAGCTTCGTGCTCGCCAACGGCCGCGGCGCCGCGGTCGAGCAAACCACTTCGCTCGCCCGCGCGCCCTACATCGCCGTCGGGGAAATGACGGGGACGGCGGCGAGCGGGCGTATCCTGCTCGCGGCGCCGATCACGCAGGACGACGTCGAGCGGCATTTCGCCGAGCATATCGAGACGGCCGACGAGATCTCCTTCGATCGCGGCGCGATGGCGCTGCGGGCGCGGCGCAAGCGCGCCTTGCATGCGATCACGCTGTCGGAGGCGCCGCTCGCGATCTCGCCGTCGGAAGCGACCGCGCGGGTTTTCGCCGACGGGCTGATCGCCGCCGGCCTCGACCGGCTGCCCTGGTCGAAGGCCGCCAAGCAATGGCGCGACCGCGTGATGTTCTTGCGCAAGGCCGAAGGCGAGAGCTGGCCCGATCTCTCTGACGACGGGCTGATCGCGCGGCGCGACGACTGGCTGGTGCCGGCGCTCTACGACAAGATCGCCTTGAGGGATGTTTCCGCCGGCGATCTCTCCGATGCGTTGATGGCGCTGCTGCCCTGGGGGCTGCGCGCGCGGCTCGATCGCGAGGCGCCGACCCATTTCGAGGCGCCGACCGGCTCCATGCTCGCGATCGATTATGAAGCCGAGCAGGGGCCGACCATCGCGGTGCGTCTGCAGGAATTGTTCGGCCTCAACACCCATCCGTCGATCGCGGCCGGCAAGGTACCGCTGGTGCTGGAATTGCTGTCGCCGGCACAGCGTCCGGTGCAGGTGACGCGCGATCTTCCCGGCTTCTGGCGCGGCAGCTACAGCGCGGTGCGCTCGGACCTGCGCGGTCGCTACCCGCGCCATCCCTGGCCGGACGATCCCGCAAGCGCGCTGCCGACGCGGCGGGCGAAGCCGCGCGGCACGTGAAATTCAGGCGCCGCATTAACCGATCGCTCATCCTTTTCGCCAAAATGGCACCGTTTCGGCCGCGCCCGTGCTCGCGGGCCGGCGCGTAGCGTGGTGAAATCGAACTTTCGGTCCCGAGTGGTGTGATGCGTAACATAATGATCTTCGCGGCCATCATGATCGGCCTCGGCACATTCATGGCGCAGATGGCGGACAAGATGAGCTCCGCGTCCGCGACGTCAGCGCCGCGCACGACGGTCGCCCTCGCATCCACGCCGCAGGCCGGCAATCGCAGCTTCAGCATCCCCCGCGACGCCCGCGGCCATTTCCAGACGGAAGGCCGGATCGATGGCCAGCGTATCGGCTTCATGATCGACACCGGCGCCTCCGTGGTCGCGCTGAACGAGACCTCGGCCGCCCGCTTCGGTCTGCGGCCTTCGCGCGGCGACTACAACGCGACCGTCTCTACCGCCAACGGCACCATCAAGGCCGCCCGCACCCGCATCGCCATGTTAGAGGTCGGCGGCCTCATCGTGCGCGACGTCGACGCCATGGTGCTGCCGGACGAGGCGCTGTCGGAAAACCTGCTCGGCCTCTCCTTCCTGTCCCGCCTGAAGCGTTTCGAATACGCCAACGGGCAGATGGTGCTGGAGCAGTAGGCGGCTTTGAGCGCCTGCCGTAGCGCGCGCGTACAGGTCCAATCGGCGATGTGGACTTCCTGCCTCTAATCGTGTCCGGGCGGCGCAGCCGGTTGCGGGTAATGTCTTCGCGCGTTACCAAACTGCCGCAATTATGGGCCATAAGCTGCCCATCCCGCCTTTCGCTGCGGCCCGGCATTCGCTAAGGCTGCAGCGATTTTTCGCTCTGTTTCACGAGATAGACTCAATGTTTCCCAAGCCGAAGCCCGCACTGCTGCCCAACACCTATGCCTTCGAATCCGAGCCGATGGTGAAGGCCACGGGCTTCCGCGAGTATGACGCCCGCTGGTTGTTCAACAAGGAAATCAACCTGATGGGCGTGCAGGCGCTCGGCATGGGGCTGGGTGCGTTGATCGCCGAGCTCGGGGTCAGCCAAGAGATCGTCACCGGCCATGATTTCCGCGGCTATTCGGCCTCGATCAAATATGCGCTGATCTCGGGCCTGATGGCGGCGGGGTGCAAGGTGCACGACATCGGGCTCGCGGTGACGCCGATGGCGTATTTCGCGCAGTTCGATCTCGACGTGCCCTGCGTCGCCATGGTCACGGCTTCCCACAACGACAATGGCTGGACCGGCGTCAAGATGGGCGCGAACCGTCCGCTGACCTTCGGTCCCGACGAGATGACGCGGCTGAAGCAGATCGTGCTCAACGCCGAGTTCAAGAACAGGGCCGGCGGCTCCTACCAGTTCCACGAAAACTATCCGGCGCGCTACATCGCCGATCTCACCAGCCGCCCGAAGCTGAAGCGCAAGCTCAAGGTGGTTGCGGCCTGCGGCAACGGCACCGCCGGCGCCTTCGCGCCACAGGTGCTGGAGGCGATCGGCTGCGAGGTGATCCCGCTCGACACCGAGCTCGACCACACCTTCCCGAAATACAATCCGAACCCGGAAGATCTCGAGATGCTGCACGCGATCCGCGATGCGGTGCTGCATCACAAGGCCGATGTCGGCCTCGGCTTCGACGGTGACGGCGACCGCTGCGGGGTCGTCGACAACACCGGCGAGGAGATCTTTGCCGACAAGGTCGGCGTGATGCTGGCGCGCGACATGTCGGCGATCCACAAGGATGCGCAGTTCGTGGTCGACGTGAAGTCGACCGGGCTCTTCATCAGCGATCCGGTGCTGCAGAAGCAGGGCGCGAAGACTGCCTATTGGAAGACCGGCCATTCCTACATGAAGCGCCGCACCAACGAGATGGGTGCGCTCGCAGGCTTCGAGAAATCCGGCCACTTCTTCTTCAACAAGCCGTTCGGTCGCGGTTATGACGACGGCCTCGTCTCCGCGATCGCGATCTGCGACATGCTCGATCGCGCGCCCGGCAAGTCGATGGCTGATCTGAAGGATGCGCTGCCGAAGACGTGGTCGTCGCCGACGATGTCGCCGCATTGCGCCGATGAGGTCAAATACGGCGTCATCGACGCCGTGGTGAAGCACTTTGAAGGCTTGCAGGCGAAGGGCGCGAAGATCGGCGGGCAGTCGATCCGCGATCTCGTCACCGTCAACGGCGTTCGCGTCACCGTCGAGGACGGAAGCTGGGGTCTGGTGCGCGCTTCCTCGAACAAGCCCGAGCTCGTGGTCGTCGTCGAGAGCCCGGTCTCCGAGCAGCGCATGCGTGACATGTTCGAGATGGTCGACAGCGTGCTGCGCACGCATCCCGAGGTCGGTGAGTATAATCAGAAGATCTGAGGCGCGCCGGCGTCACCACATACACTGCGTCATGCCCCGCGCAGGCGGGGCATCCAGTACGCCGCGGCCTTTCCGTATCCCATCGCTGTCTCTGGGATACTGGATCGTCCGCCTTCGCGGACGATGACAGCATCAAAGCTGGCTTCTTCGGCGTGGTGAGGCGCGAGCCCTAAGCCGCCACCACCGCCGGAATCGGCAGCGCAGTCACCGACTTGATCTTCTCCATCGCAAAGCGCGAGGTGACGTTCTTCAGCGGCACGGCGCTGATCAGCTTCTTGTAGAAGACGTCATAGCTCTGCATGTCCGCGACGACGACGCGCAGCATGTAGTCGACATCGCCGGCCATCCGGTAGAACTCCATCACCTCGGGCATGGCGCTGACGGCTTCGGCGAACTTCTTCAGCCAGGCGTCGGAGTGATCGGAACTCTCGACCGAGACGAACACGGAGATGCCGAGGCCGATCTTGTTCTGATCGACGAGAGCCACCCGTTTCAGGATCACGCCGTCGGCCTCCAGGCGCTGGATGCGTTTCCAGCAGGGGGTGGAGGATAGTCCGACCCGGTCGCCGATCTCGGCAACCGACAGGGAGGCGTCTTCCTGGAGCACCATCAGGATCTTGCGATCGATGGCGTCGAGGCGGCGGCTGGTTTCAGGGATCTGGACGGCGAGGTCAGTCATTTGAAGAACTTTGTTCCATTTAAGGGGCTGATTTCCCTGATATAGAGAAAATCTTTCTCTAGCAAGCCCCTAATCTCGGGCCGGCTGGAACCTGGTACCCGTCATTCACGCAAAAGCTCTTCAACTTCAACACGTTGCGGGGCGGCCTGGCCACCACCGAAGCGGGTGCATTTCAGCGCCGCCGCCGCCGCGGCGAATCGCAGCGCCTCCCGCACACCGCCGCGCTCGGCGAGGCGAAGCGTGAAGGCGCCATGGAAGGCATCACCGGCGCCGAGCGTGTCCACGGCCTCGACCGGGAAGGCCGGCGTCTCCTCCAACTCGCCAGCCTCGTTCAGCCAGATCGTGCCGCGCGGGCCGCGCGTAGCGGCCAGGAAGGCCGGTGTCAATTTCGCCAAGCTCCTCAGTGCTTCGCCGTCGTCGGCAACGCCGGCGGTCTCCTGCACCTGCTCGCTGGCGAACAGGAGATGCGAGGCGGCCGTCAGCAGGCTGTCGGTCAGCGCCATCGCGCGGTCGACGCCGACGATGACGGCAATGCCGCGCCGGCGCGCCTCGGCGCAGAGATCGCTGCAGAACGCCGCGCAGCGGCTTTCGACCAGGACCGCCCGGCAGTCGGCGAGCAGTTCATCGGCGTCGGGCAGCTTCACGGTCCACAGCGCCGGGTCGCGATAGATGGTGAGCGTCCGCTCTCCGGAGGGCTCGATCATGATGGCCGAGACCGGCGTCGTCAGGCCCGGCATGCGCACGATGTGTCTGGTGTCGATCCCGTCCTGAGCCATCCTATCGAGAATGAAGCCGCTCGACGTCTCCCGTGCATCGCCCATGGGGCCTGCGAACGCGACGCGGCCGCCTAGCCGCGCAATCGCGATCGCGGCATTGAGCGCGTTGCCGCCGCAGATTTCCGTGAGGTGGCTGGCGTTGGCCTTGCTGCCGCGCGCGGGCATGCTCTTGACGCGAAAGGTGAGGTCGCGCACGGGAATGCCGATGCAGAGGATGCGCGGCGCGATCTCCGTCGAAGCCATCGGCCGTCGCCGCTCAAGCACCGCTCTTGTCGCGCAACCAGCGCCCGAGCAGATGATGCGCGATGGCAAAGGGATGCGGGCCGGCGAGCCCATCGGGATGGGTCCGCGTCAGCATCAGGGCTGCCTCGTCGCGCGTGACCCAGCGTGCGTCCTCCAGCTCCGAATGGTCGACGACGATGTCCTCGTTCAGCGCCCGCGCGCTGCAGCCGATCATCAGCGACGACGGATAGGGCCAGGGCTGGGTCATGTAGTACTCGACGTCGGTGCAGCGGATGCCGGACTCCTCGAAAATTTCGCGGCGCACGGCGTCCTCGATGGTCTCGGCCGCTTCGACGAAGCCGGCGAGGCAGGAATACATTCCCGGCGGAAACTGCTTCTGGCGGCCGAGCAGGCACTTGCCGCCGGAGGCGACCAGCATGATCACGACCGGGTCGGTGCGCGGGAAATGCTCCGCCTTGCAAGCAGGGCACTCGCGCTTCCAGCCGCCTTCCTTCATCGCGCTGCGCGTGCCGCAATTGGCGCAATAGCCATGGCGCTGATGCCAGCTCACCATCGATTTCGCCATCGCGACCGCCGAGAGCTCGTCGGGGAGGATCGCGCCCTGCATCGCCATGCCGCGCAGCTCGGTGACGGTATAGTCCTCGCGGCCGACCAGCTTCTCGGCCGCCGCCTGCGACAGGCCCATGCCGAACACCGCCGCGCCGTCGCGCAGGCCGAGGAAGATCGTGCCGGGATTGGCGCCGCAGTTCAGCGCCTCGTCGATCGACAGCAGCGCGCGCACGCGCTCGCCGTCGCGCTTCACCAGCAGGGAGTCGCGGTAGATGACGTAGGCGCGCGACGACGGCTTCTGCTCCATCGCGAACAGCTTTTCGTCATCGCGGCGCAGATGCGCGGCGCGATCGAGGACGTTGGTGACGAACGCCGGTTGCCCCAGCGGAAACGAGTCGAATGCTGACATTTGTTGTTCTTTCAACCCAACCAGATCTTGCGGCGAAGCGCGCTGATGAAATTCTGCACCTCTGCGGCGTCATGCGCCAAGGGCGGCATCACGCCCCACACCGGCCGCGGCCAGGCGGCATCGCCGGTCCGGCGCGCGATGATGTGGACGTGGAGCTGCGGCACGAGGTTGCCGAGCGCTGCGACATTGAGCTTGTCGCATTTGGTGATCTCCTTCAGCGCGCGCGAGACGCGGGAGATCTCCGTCATCAGCTGCGCCTGCTGCACCTCGTCGAGGTCGATGATCTCGACTGTGTCGGGGCGCCGCGGCACCAGCAGCAGCCAGGGGTAATTGGCGTCCTTGATGACGAGTACCTTCGACAGCGGCAGGTCGCCGATGTCGATGGTGTCTTCTTTCAGGCGGGAGTGCAGCGACCAGGCGGGTTCAGGCATGAAGGGGGTTCCGGACTGCCCGACAGGGACGGGCTTGTTGGCTCCGACCATACGATACCGAGTTTGTCAGGGGAAGGATGGGTGCTCCGCGGGTACCGCATACTCGATCGTCGTCCCCGCGAAGGCGGGGATCCATAACCCCAGGGAATTGCTACCGCGCGAGCTGGCAACCCCGAGTCTTCGCCAAACTCAATCCTGTGGTTATGGATTCCGGGCTCGCGCTGCGCGCGCCCCGGAATGACGGAATTACGCTTCCGCCAGCACGCGCGCGTTGGCGCGGACCGAGGCTTCGCTGACGCGGATGCCGAGGCCGGGGCCATCGGGCACCACGACATGGCCGGCGCGGTTTGCAACACGTTCTTCGAGCACATCCTCGGTCAGCACGTGATGCGGCATGTAGAATTCGCAGCCGAGCGAGATGCCGGGCGTTGCCGCGATCAGTTGCGTCCCGGCGGCTAGCCCAATGCCGCCCTCCCAGAGCGTGCCGCCATAGCCGGGCAGGCCCGCGATGTCGGCGACCGCCATGATCGCCTGTGCCTCGAACAGGCCGCCGGCCTTCATCAGCTTGATCGAGACGGCATCGGCGGCCTCGCGGCGCGCCACCTCCATCATGTCGCGGCGATCGAAACAGCTTTCGTCGGCGAGCACCGGCGTTTCCAGCGCCGCGGTGAGCTGCGCCATGACGTCGAGATATTTGCGCGGCACCGGCTGCTCGATGAAGGTCGGCGCGAACTGCTCGACATCGCGCAAAATCTTGATGGCGCCGAATGGCGCCAGTGCCTGGTTGTAGTCCACGCGCAGATCGATGCGGTCACCGAATTCTTTCCGGATCGCCTCGAGATGATCGAGGTCCTCGCGGTGCGGCTTCACGCCGGTCTTGACCTTGTAGATGACATTGCCGTCCGGGACCATCTTTCGCATGCGCTCGAGATCGGCGGCGAAATTCGGATCTGCGATCGAGAAGGAGAGGGGGATCGTGTCGCGCACGCGGCCGCCGAGCAGATCGGCGACCGAAAGCCCTGACGACTTGCCGACGATGTCGAGCAGCGCCATCTCGATCGCGACTTTCGCCTCGGCATGTCCGACCAGCGCGCGGTCGAGCTCCGCCATCAGCGCGCGGATGCGGCGGACCGGCTTGCCCAGCACGATCGGCCGCAAATAGATGTCGAGCGCGGAAAATGCCGCCTCGGGCGTGCCAGTGAACACTTCCCATGGCGCCGCTTCGCCCCAGCCGGCAATTCCGTCGCTCGCGGTCAGCTCGATCAGCACGCGCTTGACCGTGCCCTTGACGTTGCCGACGCCCTGCAGGCGCGCCATCTTGATCGGGCTCTCGATCAGGAACAGCCTGATCCGTTCGATGATCGCTTCGGTCATGTCAGGCCTCCATTGACGTGCCAGACCTGGCCGGTGACGTAGGATGCTTTTGGCGAAGCCAGGAAGGCGATGATTTCGGCCACTTCCTCCGGCCGCCCGCGGCGGCGCATCGGGATCAGCGCTTCCGTCGCGGCGATCTGCTCGGGCGACAGCCTGCTCTCGCTCGGCTTGTCCTTGAGGATGAGGCCGGGCGCAACCGCATTGACGGTGATGCCGTCCTTGGCGAGCTCGACCGCGGTGAGGCGCACCAGAGCCTCCAGTGCGGAGCGGCTCGCGGCGGTCGCCGCGAACGGCGCGAAGTCGGGCCGGATCGCGTGCGCCACGAACGAGGACACCGCGATGATGCGCGCGTCGTTCCCGGCGCGCAGCAGCGGCAGCGCGGCTTCGACCAGCCGCGTGAAGGCCAGCGCGGACTCGTCCATCGCCCGGCGGAATTCGTCCGGCGGCGTGCCGATGGCGCTGCCGCGGCGGGCATGGCCGCCGACCAGGATCAGCGCATCGAGCCGGCCGAAGGCGGATTGCGCGGCGGCGATGGCATCGGTTGCCGCAGCCTCCTCGGCGAAGTCGCCGAGGCACTTTGCGACACTCACACCCCGCGCTTCGGTGTCCGCGGCGGTGGCATCGAGGCCGGCCGCGTTCGAGCGCGTGTGCAGGAGGAGGCCTGTGCCGGGTGCCGCCAGCAACTTTGCCGTGGCGCGGCCGATGCCGCTGGCGGCGCCGGTGACGAGATAGACGCGATTGATATCAGGCATCATGGTGTCGCGTTGGCCGGCGGCAGCGCGCCGGTGCGGTGAAAATGGCTGAGGAACGCGCGTGTCGCGGCCTCGCGCGGCGTATCGATCACCTGCCGCGACGGGCCTTCCTCGACCACGACGCCGTCGCGCATGAACACGACGCGCTCGGCAACCTCGCGGGCGAAGGCGATTTCGTGGGTCACGATCACCATGGTCATGCCCTCGGATGCCAACCGCTGCATGACGTTCAGCACCTCGCCGACCAGCTCGGGATCGAGCGCGGAGGTTGCCTCGTCGAACAGCATTACGTCCGGCTCCATGGCGAGCGCGCGCGCAATCGCAACGCGCTGCTTCTGTCCGCCGGAGAGTGTTGCCGGATATTGGTCCGCCTTCTCCGCGAGTCCGACTTTTGCGAGCTGCGCACGCGCCAGCTTCTCGGCGTCCGCCTTGGCCATGCGGCGCACCGTGACCGGTCCCTCCATCACGTTCTGGAGTGTCGTCATGTGCGGGAACAGGTTGAAGTGCTGGAACACCATGCCGGTGGTGGCGCGGAATTTCGCCAGTGTCTTCACGTCCGGCGGCTTGGTGCCCTGGCCGAACTGGAAGTGGGTGTCGCCGACGCGGACGCTGCCGCCGTCGGGTACGACCAGCAGATTGATGCAGCGGAGCAGCGTCGACTTGCCCGAGCCGGACGGGCCGATCAGCGCCACGACGCCGCCCTTGGCGACGTCGAGGCTGATGCTTTTGAGGACCTCGTTGCTGCCAAAGCTCTTGCGCAAGCCGCGGATCTCGATCTTGCAAGTATCCTTGCAAATATCTTTGGACGTCTCGCTCATTCGCTGACTGCCAGTCGCTTCTCGCCGCGCCGGACGATGATGGTCAGGGGAATCAGGATCGCCGCATAGGCGACCGCGACCGCCGTATAGGTCTCCAGCGGCCGGTAGCTGTCATGGGCGGCGACCTGGCTCTGGTAGACGAGGTCGGGCACCGCCAGCACGGACACCAGCGATGTGTTCTTGAACTGGATGATCGACTGGTTCATCAGCGCCGGGATCATGCGCTTGATCGCCTGCGGCAGCACGATGCGCCGCATGGTCTGGCCCGGCGTCATGCCGAGCGCGGCGCCGGCTTCCGACTGGCCGCTGTCGATCGAGACGATGCCGCCGCGGATGATCTCTGAATAGAACGAGCCGCCATAGAGCGAGAGCGCGAGTGCCGAGGCCGTGATCGGCGTCATCTCGACGCCGGCCAGGATCGGCAGCGCGTAATAGAACCAGATCAGTTGCACCAGGATCGGCGTGCAGCGGAACGCTTCGATGAAAGCGAGCGCGATCAGGCGCACGCCTTTGAGGCGCGACAGGCTGCCGAAGGCGCCAAGCAGGCCGAACAGAAGTCCGCAGACGACGATGACGATGGTGAAGCCGACGGTGACGCCGAGCCCATTGAGGAAGAGCCAGCGATAGCTCCAGAGGATGCCGAAGTCCCACTGATACATGCGTACTTTACTCAACCGCTCGAAAGCTTGGGACACTGGCGCCGCGCATTCGCTGCACCTCGCCCGCTTGCGGGAGAGGTCGGCGCGAATCGCCGGGTGAGGGCTCTTTCCTCATTGCGAGCCTCTCTGCGGAGGCACCCCTCACTCCAACCCCCTCCCGCAAGCGGCAGAGGGAGCGCAGCAAGGATGTTGAGGCAGCGGCGCTCATCGCACCTTACAGGGAAACGCCCGGCGGAATATCCGCCTCCGTCACGCCCACCAGCTCCATGTTGGTCAGGATCGCGCTGCGGATGAAGCCGAGGCCCTTGTTGAAATCGATCCAGGTGTTGACGTAGTCGCGCCAGGTCTTGTCGTTCTCGCGCCGGAAGCCGGCGTTCGAGGTGGTGGCGAAGATCGGCGTCGGCAGCACGAACTGGCCGAGCGAGGGGTTCTTCTTCAGAACGGTCAGCGACAGCATGGTGATCAGGCACTGCGCGTCGACGCGGCCGGTCTGCAGCGCGGCGGTGGCGTCGTCCGCAGTCTTGAGCCGCGAGATCTGCGCCTTCGGCGTCAGGCGGCTGACGACCTGGTCGTGCGAGGAGCCCTGGTCGACGGCGATCTTGATGTCGGGCGAGTTCAGCTCGGCCCAGGTCTTCGGCTTGAAGTCCTTCTTGCAGAGGATGCCGAAGGCGTTGTTGAACACCGGCACCGAGAAGTCGACCACCAGCGCGCGCTTCGGCGTCGGGTTGAGACCGAAGAAGATGTCGATCTTGTTGGACTGAAGATCGAGCACCGAATTGCCCCAGGTGGTCTCGGTGATCTCGAGCTCGGCCTCCATGTCGTCGGCGAGCGCTTTGGCGATGTCGATGTAAAAGCCCTTCCACTGGCCGGTGGAGAGATCCTTCATGTAGTAGGGCGCGCCGCCGCCGACCGCGCCGATCCGCATCTTCTTGGTGCGGCGGATGCGGGCAAAGGTCGATTCATTGGGATCAGCCGCAGTCTGGGCCACAGCCGGCGACACCAGCGCGCCCGCGGTCACCGCCGCGCCGACGGCACCAAGTCCGACAATCGATGCAACATCACGACGTGTAACCATTGGGATCAATCGCTTTTCTGGTTGGGTGGAGTTCCGGCATCGTTCATATCAAGGCGCTACCGGCAGCGAAAGCACAGCCTGTCGGCTGAGCAGATCGGAAATTGCCCGGATGCTGGGCAAGTCCAAGCCCTTGTCAGGTGATACCCGCTTGCTTTCCAGTCCTTTTGGCCCCAAATAGGGATCGGGAGATTGGCGGTGGACGAGCCACTCGCCAACCGGGTCAGGTCCGGAAGGAAGCAGCCCTAACGAGGTCCGGATCGGGTCGCTCGTCAGTCTCCTACCTGTTTTTTCGAGCGAATTGCGCTGGCGGCAGTGGCCGCCCGCGCGCTTCTGTCCGCAAAAGCCAGCCGAGAGACATTTCATTGCGGATCGATCGATGACCGACGCTGGCGCTCCCCCCAATACCGACAGCGCCGGCCAGGCTGGCACGCCCTACCGGGTGCTGGCGCGCAAATACCGTCCCTCCAGCTTCGACGACCTGATCGGCCAGGAGGCGGTGGTCCGCACCGTCTCCAACGCGTTCGAAACCGGGCGCATCCCGCAGGCCTGGATCCTCACCGGCGTCCGCGGTGTCGGCAAGACCACCACTGCGCGCATCCTCGCCCGGGCGCTCAACTACGAGATGCCGGACGGCTCGGTGAAGGGCCCGACCATCCACATGCCGACCTTGGGCGTGCACTGCCAGGCGATCATGGAAAGCCGGCACATGGACGTCCTGGAGATGGACGCCGCCTCGCATACCGGCGTCGACGACGTCCGCCAGATCAATGACAGCGTGCGTTATGCACCGGCCAGCGCCCGCTACAAGGTCTACATCATCGACGAAGTCCACATGCTGTCGACGGCGGCCTTCAACGCGTTTCTGAAGACGCTGGAGGAGCCGCCGGAGCACGCCAAATTCGTGTTCGCGACCACCGAGATCCGCAAGGTTCCGGTGACCGTTCTGTCGCGCTGCCAGCGCTTCGATTTGCGCCGGGTCGAGGCCGACGTGCTGATGAAGCACCTTGCCAATATCGCGGCGAAGGAGAGCGTCGAGATCGAGCCGGAGGCGCTCGGCATCATCGCCCGCGCGGCGGAAGGTTCCGTGCGCGATTCGCTATCGCTGCTCGACCAGGCGATCGCGCATGCGGCCGGCCAGGTGAAGGCCGATGCCGTCAGGCAGATGCTGGGGCTTGCCGACCGGACCCGCGTCATAGACCTCTTCGATTCGCTGGTGCGTGGTGACATCGCGGCCGCGTTCAAGGAGTTCCGCGACCAGTACGATGTCGGCGCCGATCCGATCGTCGTGCTCTCGGACCTTGCCGAATTCGTCAACTTCGTCACCCGCGTGAAGATCGTGCCGGCGACGGCCGACAACGTCGCCTATGGCGAGACCGAGCGGCTGAGGGCACGCGATTTCGCATCGAAGATCTCGATGCGCGTGCTGTCGCGGATGTGGCAGATGCTGCTCAAGGGCATCACCGAGGTGCAGGCCGCGACGCGGCCCGCCGCTGCCGCCGAAATGGTGCTGGTGCGCATCGCCTATGTCGCCGACCTGCCGACGCCGGACGAAGCGATCAAAATGCTGGAGCAGAACGGCGGCGGCTCACAGGCCGCGGGCGGCGGAAGTGCCGCGCGCAGCGCGCCGGCCGCACCGATTGCCTCTGCACCGGTTGCTTCCGCGGCGCCGGCCCGCATGCCGACCTCGTCGCCGTCATCTTTCGGCGGCGGCGCCCGGCCGCAGATGGCCGCGCCCACGCCGGATCCGCAAGGTGCCGCACCTGCGCTGCGCATCACGAGCTTCACCCAGCTCGTCGCGCTTGCCGGCCAGAAGCGCGATCTCATGACCAAGGGGGCGCTGGAAGGCGACATGCGCCTCGTCCGTTTCGAGGAGGGCCGGCTGGAGGTCGCGCTCGAGCCCAACGCGTCCAAGACCACGATCACCGAGCTTGCGCGCAAGTTCGAGCTTTGGACCGGCCGCCGCTGGACCGTGATCGTCTCCAACGAGCAGGGCCAGCCGACGCTGCGGTCGGTGAACCAGGCCGCCAAGCAGGAACATGCGCGCACCGCCGAGGCCGATCCGCGCGTGCAGGAGGTGCTGTCGCGCTTTCCCGGTGCAAAGGTCGTCGAGGTCCGCAGGCTTGCCCCCGAGGCGCCGGAATCCAATATTAACTCAGACTATGGCAGTGATGATCCGGTCGACGGTTCCGACAGCGACGATCTCTGAGCCAGCTTTCCAAGGACGAAACCGATGGCTGATTTTCTCGGCATGATGAAGCAGGCGGCGCAGCTGCAATCCAAGATGCAGGCGATGCAGGAGGAGCTCGGCAATGTCGAGGTCGAGGGCATCTCCGGCGGCGGCTTGGTTGCGGTGCGCATGACCGCGAAGATGGACGTGAAGGGCGTCAGGATCGATCCCTCGCTGATGAAGCCGGAAGAGCGCGAGGTGCTGGAGGACCTCCTGGTCACCGCATTGAGCGATGCCCGCCGCAAGGCGGAAACGGCGATGCAGGAAAAGATGCAGTCCTTGACCGGCGGGCTCGGCCTGCCACCGGGGCTGTTCGGCCAATAACATGGGCGCGGTTGCAGGTCCTGAAATCGAGCGGCTGGTTCAGCTTCTCGCGCGGCTGCCGGGCCTCGGTCCGCGCTCGGCGCGGCGCGCGGCGCTGCATCTGATCAAGAAGCGCGAAGCGCTGATGATGCCGCTGTCGGGCGCCTTGCAGGTCGCGCTCGACAAGGTTCAGGTCTGCAAGACCTGCGGCAACATCGATACGCAAAATCCCTGCACGGTCTGCACCGATCCGCGGCGCGATCCCTCCATCATCGTCGTCGTTGCCGATGTCGCCGATCTCTGGGCACTGGAGCGGGCCAACGCGACGCAGGGCCGCTATCATGTGCTTGGCGCGACATTGTCGCCGCTGGACGGCGTCGGCCCGCAGGATCTCACCATTGATGCGCTGGTCGCGCGTGCGCATGATGCGCAGGTGCAGGAGATCATCCTTGCCCTGAACGCGACGGTCGACGGCCAGACCACCGCGCATTACATCACCGACCTCTTGCAGGACGCCAACGTAAAAGTAACCAGGCTGGCCCATGGTGTGCCGGTTGGCGGCGAGCTTGATTATCTCGATGAGGGGACGTTATCGGCCGCGATGCGGCAGCGGACCCTGTTCTAGCAATCCAGACTTTACGGAACGGACGACATGACGAAACGATTCGCCACACGCTTGGCTTTGGCCGCGACGATGATGATGCTGGTGACCCCGGCCATTTCGGCGCAGCAGGACGACGAGGCGCCGCCGCCGTCGAAGCCCGGCAAGCCGATCAACACCGGCGACGTGCTCTCGGGCGAGCTGAACGCGATGAAGGTGCGCGACGTCAAGAATGCCGGCAAGCGGATTGCGATGTACCAGATCACCTCCGAGCCGCGCCGTCTGCCGCCGCCGAACGGGCTGTGCAATCTCGAGACCGGACCCGAGACCTTCCAGCTCGTCACCTCCAGCGATGCGCAGGCGACGCAGTTGAAGTCGTTCGTCGGCAAGGAGATCTCGGTCAAGGTCGACGAAATCGCCTGCGCCAGCGATGCCGGCCAGATGAGCGAGGCCGTGATCACGAAGTGGAGCTTGATCAAGAAGCAGTAGGTTCGAACTGCCGTAGGGTGGGCAAAGCGAAGCGTGCCCACCGCTTCTTCGACTTCTCGGTGCGATGGTGGGCACGGCGCATTGCACCCTTGCCCACCCCTCCGGCCGCGGAGTTTAAACCCGCACCGGGCCCAGCGTTTCGAAATGCCTGCGCTTCTGCAAATACGCGAGCAGGATCAGGCTGGGCACTGCGACCACGACGCAGATCATGAAGAACAGCGGCCAGCCCGTCAGTTTCGCGACGAATCCCGCGCCGGACGAGAGATAGGTGCGTCCCACCGCCGCGAGCGCGGTGAGCAGCGCATATTGTGTGGCGGTGTGCAGCGGGTTCTGGCACAGCGCTGAGAGGTAGGCGACGAAGATCACCGTGCCGATGGCGCTGGTGAAGTTCTCGCAGGTGATGGCGAATGCGAGCGCCCACTGGTTGGTGCCGACCAGCGCGAGCCAGGAGAACGACAGGTTCGCAATCGCCTGCACCATGCCGCCGATCCACAAGCTCGTCGCCAGAGAATAGCGCCGCGCGACGAAACCGCCGGCAAAGCCGCCGATCAGTGTTGCGGCAAGGCCCACGCCCTTCACGATCGCCGCGTAATCGTTGCGGGAAAAGCCGAGGTCGATCACGAACGGCGCGGTCATGGTGCCGGAGAACGCGTCGGTGAACTTGAACAGCACCACGAAGGCGAGCGCGGCGAGCGCATCTTTCCGCGACAGGAACTCCGAGAAGGCGCCGATCGCCGCGTGCAGCACGCGCGCGAACGCCGTCTCGGTCTGCGTCGCCGCTTCGGCCCGCACTGATTGCTCAGGCTCGGTCGCAGCCAGCGCCGTGATCGTGCCGATCAGCACCATGGCCGCCATCACCACATAGCCCCACATCCAGGCGGACGACTTCGGAATGCCGGTGCCCTCGAAGCCGGAGACGATGAACAGCGCTCCGGCAGTCGAGACCAGCATGCCGATGCGGTAGGCTGCGACATAGGATGCCATGCCGGCGGCCTGCTCGCTCTCGGGCAGGCTCTCGACGCGGAAGGCATCGACCACGATGTCCTGCGTCGACGATGTCGTTGCGACCAGTAGCGCGCCGAGCGCGACGTAGAACGGCGAGCGCGCCGGATCGGTCAGCGCCAGCAGGACGATCGAGACGATCAGCAGCAGTTGCGAGAACAACAGCCAGCCGCGGCGGCGACCGAAGGCGCGGGTGAACAGCGGCACATGCAGCGCATCCACCAGCGGCGCCCACAAAAATTTCAGCGTGTAGGGCGTCCCGACCAGCGCGAACAGCCCGATGGTTCCGAGATCGACGCCGGATTCCCGCATCCACACCAGCAGCGTCGATCCCGACAGCGCCAGCGGCAGACCGGAGGAGAAGCCCAGAAACAGCACGATCAGCACCCGCGGCTGCATGTACACGGCAAGGCTGTCGCGCCAGGAGGCGGCGGGGGCATCGGCGCCGGCGGTTGCCGGGGCGGTTCCGGAAGTCGCGTCGGGTGCGGTCATGGGGAGGTGTTAGCAGATTCTGGCCTAAAAGACTCCCGACGCAGTCAGTGAGGCGGAAGCTCTCAACACCCTCTCGGTGTCATCGTCCGGCTTGTGCGCAATTGCGCACTGGGGCGGACGATCCAGTACCCACCAGCGCTTCGGCTCAATCACGACCGCCGCCGCGTACTGGATGCCCCGCCTTCGCCCGGTCAAGCCGGGCGACGACAGTGAAATTGGGGCGACCGCGTACCGGATCTGAGAGGAGAATCACTCCCCCGCCTGGAGCTTGCGCGGGAACAGCTCGGGCGCGCCCGTCGCCACGAGGCGCGGGGCTTCCGGCGTGTCGGTCTTGCTGAAATCGAGCTCTTCGATCCGACCCGCCCGCTTCTCGATCTTGTCGGCGGAGATCAGGACCTGGCGCACGTCCTCGTTCACGTCGGAAAAATGCTTCTGCAGTTTCAGCACGCGGTCGCGCAGGCGGCCGAGATCGTCGCCGAGCTTGATCACCTCGGTGCGGATCTGGTCGGCGGCATCGCGCATGCGCGCATCCTTCATGATCTGCTGCATCACCTGGATCGCCAGCATCAGAAGCGAGGGCGACACGAGTACGACACGAGCCCGATAAGCCTTCTGGATCACGTCGTCGAAGCCGTCATGGATCTCGGCGTAGACCGATTCCGACGGCACGAACATCAGCGCCATCTCCTGGGTCTCGCCGGTGACGAGATATTTTTCTGCGATGTCGCTGACATGCTTCATCACGTCGCCGCGCAGCCGCTGCGAAGCAATCCGCCGCTCCTCGTCGGTGCGAGCGTCGTGCAGCGCGGTCATCGCTTCCAGCGGAAATTTGGCGTCGATGCAGAGCGGCCGCTGATCCGGGAGAAACACCACGCAGTCCGGCCGTTTTCCCGTCGAGAGCGTGAACTGGAACTCGTAGGAGCCCTTCGGCAAGCCGTCCTGGACGATCGCCTCCATCCGCGCCTGGCCGAAGGCGCCGCGCGACTGCTTATTGGCGAGCACGTCGCGCAAGGTCGTCACCTGCGTGGTGAGGTCGGTGAGGTTCTTGTGCGCGTTGTCGATGATGCCGAGCCGCTCGTGCAGCGCGCGCAGGCTCTCCATGGTGTTGCGAGTCGAGTGCTCCATCGACTGGCCGACGCGGTGGGTCACCGAATCCAGCCGCTCGTTGACCGCGCGCGCCATCTCGGCCTGACGGCCGGCCAGTGCCTGAGTCATGGCATCGACTCGGCCCGACGCCTCGCTCTGGGCGTGCAGGACCTGGCTCAGGCGCTCCTCGAGCTCGTCGGCCCGGATCGCGTGCGCCATCGCGAGTTCCGCGCCGCGCCGCCCCGACCGCGCGATCACGACGGCAATCACCACCAGCAGGAGGAGGACCAGGACGCCGAAGCCGATCAGCGCATCGATGGTGCGCACCGGCCAGTCGCCAGCCATGAAAATGATCTCGTTCATGCCAGCCCTTCTAGCCGATTCGCGGGGACGTGCGAACGAAGAGGGAACGCTTATGGTTAATACCTCCCTAATTTTTATGGTTAACGAAGCCCTAAGTTTTATGGTTAGCGGAGCGTTAACGGCGTTCCCCGCTGCATTGACCGCATCTCGCGCGGGGCTTAAATCGCCGCCATGGCCTTAAGAGAAATCATCATCCTGCCCGACAAGCAGTTGCGTCTGGTCTCCAAGCCGATCGAGAAGGTCACGCCGGAGATCCGCAAGCTTGCCGGCGACATGTTCGAGACCATGTACGACGCGCCCGGCATTGGCCTCGCGGCGATCCAGGTCGCGCAGCCGCTGCGCCTGATCACCATGGACCTCGCCAAGCGCGACGAGAACGGCGAGACCAAGCACGAGCCGCGCGTCTTCATCAATCCCGAGATCATCGCCTCGTCCGAGGAGCTGTCGGTCTACGAGGAAGGCTGCCTGTCGATCCCCGAATATTACGAGGAGGTCGAGCGGCCTGCGAAGGTGCGTGTGCGTTTCATCGATCTCGACGGCAAGGTGCATGAGGAGGACGCCGAGGGCCTCTACGCCACCTGCATCCAGCACGAGATCGACCATCTCAACGGCGTGCTGTTCGTCGACTATCTGTCGAAACTCAAGCGCGACCGCGTGTTCAAGAAATTCGAGAAAGCCGCCAAGCGCGCGGAGTGAGTAGGGCTCGGTCCTCTCACGCCGTCAGGGCCGGGCTTGACCCGGCCATCCACGCCTTGCTTGCTTTGCCGAAGAACGTGGATGCCCGGGACAAGCCCGGGCATGACGGAGAACCGGAACTCTCACCGAAACGCCGCCACATGCCCCTTCGCCTGATCTTCATGGGTACGCCAGATTTCTCCGTGCCGACGCTGCTCGAGCTCGTCGCGCATGGCCACGAGGTCGCGGCCGTCTACACCCGCGCGCCGAAGCCGGGCGGGCGGCGCGGCCTGCAATTGCAGCCGACGCCGGTCGAGGAGGCGGCGCGAAAGCTCGGCGTGCCCGTGCTGACGCCGAAGACATTGAAGACGCAGGAAGCGCTCGACGAATTCCGCGCCTTTGGCGCCGAGGCCGCCGTCGTCGTCGCCTATGGCATGATCCTGCCGCAGGCGATCCTCGATGCGCCAAGGCTCGGCTGCTACAATCTGCATGCCTCGCTGCTGCCGCGCTGGCGCGGTGCGGCGCCCATCAACCGCGCGATCATGGCCGGCGATGCCGAGAGCGGCGTGATGGTGATGAAGATGGACGTCGGCCTCGACACTGGCGACGTCGCGATGGCGGAGCGTCTTGCGATCACCGACAACATGACCGCAGTGGACCTGCACGATCGCCTTTCCCGGCTCGGCGCCGATCTGATGGTGCGCGCCATGGCCGCGCTCGCACGCGGCGGACTCCAGCTCAAGAAGCAGAGCGAGGACGGCGTTACCTACGCCGCCAAGATCGACAAGGCCGAGGCGCGGATCGACTGGAGCAAGCCTGCACGCGACGTGCTGCGCCACATTCACGGCCTGTCGCCGTTTCCCGGCGCCTGGAGCGAGCTTGCGGACGTGAGCGAGAACGCACGCGTGAAGATCCTGCGCTGCGAACTCGCGAAAGGCTCGGGCGCCCCCGGCGACGTCCTCGACGACCAGCTCACCATCGCCTGTGGCGAGGGCGCCATCCGCATCATCGAGCTGCAGCGCGAAGGCAAGGCGCGGATGCAGGCTGCAGACTTCTTGCGCGGCGTGCCTTTAGGGATAGGCGGTAGACTTACGTAACACTGTCATACCCGGCGAAGGCGGGCGATGACTCCGAAATTGGGACAAGATGCCCCGCTACAAGCTCACCATCGAATATGACGGCGCGCCGTTCTGCGGCTGGCAGGTGCAGGAGACGCTGCCCTCGGTGCAGGGCGCGCTCGAGAGAGCCGTGAAGGCGATGACCGGCGCGGATGTGCGGGTGCACGGCGCCGGCCGCACCGATGCCGGCGTGCACGCGCTCGGCCAGGTCGCGCATGTCGATATCGAGAAGCAGTTCGCGCCGGATCGCTTCCGCGATGGGCTCAACGCGCATCTGCGCCCGGATCCGGTGGCGGTGCTCGATGCCGAGATCGTCGGCGAAACCTTCGAGGCGCGCTTCTCCGCCATCAAGCGCCACTACCGCTACCGCATCGTCAATACCCGCGCCAATCTCGCGCTCGACGTCGGCCACGCCTGGCGCGTGCCGCGCCGGCTCGACACCGCTGCGATGCATGTGGCCGCACAGCGCCTGATCGGCAAGCACGATTTCACGACATTCCGCGACACCGAATGTCAGGCCAAATCGCCGGAGAAGACGCTCGATCAGCTCGATGTGCTGCGCGACGGCCGCGAGGTGACGATCCTCACTTCCGCACGCTCCTTCCTGCACAGCCAGGTGCGTTCGATGGTCGGTTCGCTCGTTTGGGTTGGCGAAGGCCGCTGGACCGCCGACGATCTCTCCGCAGCGCTTGCCGCGCGCAACCGCGCCGCCTGCGGCATCGTCGCCCCGCCGGAGGGGCTGTATCTGGTGCGGGTGGATTATTGACCCTTCGCCTCTCCTCGCTTGCGGGGAGAGGCCGACGCGCTTCGAGCGATGCGAAGCATCGTCGGAGCGCGGCGGGTGAGGGGGACTCTCCACGAGTCCAACTCGTACCGTGTTTGCGGAAGCAGCCCCTCACCCCAACCCTCTCCCCGTAAGAACGGGGAGAGGGAGGAGCGTCATCCAAAATACCGCGCAAGAATCCCGCGATACACCTTGGTCAGCTTCTCCAGATCCACCACCGGCACGCGCTCGTCGACCTGGTGCATGGTCTGGCCGACCAGGCCGAACTCGATGACCGGGCAATGGCTCGAGATGAATCGCGCATCCGATGTGCCGCCGCTGGTCGACAGCTCCGGCTTGCGGCCCGTCACCTCCTCGATCGCGGAAACCGCGAGATCGGTGAACGGACCGGGCTTGGTCACGAACACGTTGGAGTTTGATGGCTCCCAGACGATGCGGGCGCGGATGCGGTTGCCGCAGGCTTTTGCCAAGCGCGACTCGACCAGCTCGCGCAGGCTCGCCTGCGTGTGGTTGTCGTTGTAGCGGATGTTGAATTTTGCGCGGGCCTGGCCGGGGATGACGTTGTAGGCGCTGTTGCCAACATCGACCGAGGTGAATTCGAGATTGGAAGCCTGGAACTGCGCGCTGCCATGGTCCAGCGGCTCGTCGGAGATCGCAACGATCAGCCGCGAGATATCCGGCACCGGATTGGCTGCGCGATGCGGATAGGCGACGTGGCCCTGCACTCCGTCGACGTAAAGCGTGCCGGATTGCGAGCCGCGGCGGCCGACCTTGATGGTGTCGCCGAGCACCTCGACATTGGAGGGTTCGCCGAGCACGCAGTGATCGAATGTCTCGCCGCGCTCGGCTGCCCACTTCAAAAGCTTGATCGTGCCGTTGATGGAGACGTCTTCCTCGTCGCCGGTGATCAGGAACGAGATCGAACCTTTTCCGTCGGCGCGCGGCTTGCCGCCCTGCGCGGCGAGATGCTCCAGCACAGCGGCGACGGAGCAGGCGATACCGCCCTTCATGTCGACCGCGCCGCGGCCGTGCAGGAAACCGTCCTTCACCTCGCCGGAGAACGCGCCGACGCTCCAGGCGCTTTCGTCGCCGGGCGGCACCACGTCGGTGTGGCCGGCGAAGGTGATGTGCGGCGCTTCAGTGCCGATCCGTGCGTAGAGATTGTCGACGTCGGCCGTGCCGGGCTCTGAGAAGGTGACACGGTGGCAGGTGAAGCCGGCCAGGTTAAGCGCTTTTTCAAGCACTCCCAGCGCACCGGCGTCGGCCGGGGTTACCGAGGGGCAGCGGATGAGATCGCGGGCAATCGAGAGAGCATCGGTCATGTGCTCCGCTTAACATGCATGCCGCCGGGCGGGCTAGCGTTGGGCGGGACAAATTCGACCTCGCTCTGCTGGTCCCAGCTTTTCGCAGAGGACGAGGCGGAGCCGTCCTCGAATTCGGCCAGCGGATCGAGACCGAACCTGTTGTCGCCGGCGCTGCCGGGTACGAAGAACATCTCGATGGTGCCCCACAGCCACAGGATGGAGGCTGCCAGGCTGAAGGGAAGCATCCAGTTCGACTTGGGCAGCAAGTCCGAGAACTGGCTGAACAGGCCGGGCACGACGAAGAACGGAATGATCCACCAGCCGGTCCTGTCGCGGTCGTGCAGCCGCTTGATCGCGGTCGCAAGGTAGATCCACAGGAATAGCGAGGTGCCGAACGCTCTCAGGATGAGGGGCGCGCGGTTGGCGGATGCCAGATGACGATAGGCCCGGGGATCGACCATCTTGAAGAGATCGTCGAGGCCGAAGTCGAAGTCGAACTCGAAGCTGGTGGAGAAGGATCTGGTCCCTTCAAGGACCCCGATGGCCTGACTGATGATCTCCAGCAGGGCCGCCAGCAGCGCGACGGTCAGCAGCGCCTGCCACAGCAGCGCGCGGTTGATGCGGCCGTCGAAGCGGAAGAGGTACCAGGTCCAGTCCATACCAAAGGCTCCGGGCGGTCGAGGCCGCCCGGTGATTGGTCGCGATGGAAGGAGGGAGGGTTCGATTGAGCGGGCTGGGGCCGCGGGTCACCTCGCCCCGCTTGCGGGGAGAGGTCGGTCGCGAAGCGACCGGGTGAGGGGGCTCTCCGCGAGGGCAATAGTCACCGTCTTTGCGGAAGCAGCGCCTCACCCCAACCCTCTCCCCGCGAAGGGCGCGGAGAGGGAGAGGAGAGAGTCTTAATCCCGCAGCAGCTCGTTGATGCTGGTCTTGGCGCGGGTGCGCTCGTCGACGCGTTTGACGATGACCGCGCAGGCAGTGCTGGGACCGATCTGGCCGTTCTTCATGGGCTTGCCGGGCAAGGCGCCGGGCACGACCACCGAATATTCCGGCACTTCGCCGATGAATGTTTCGCCGGTCTCGCGGTCGACGATCTTGGTCGAGGCGCCCAGGAACACGCCCATCGCCAGCACCGCGCCCTTGCGCACGATCACGCCTTCGGCGACCTCCGAGCGCGCGCCGATGAAGCAATCGTCCTCGACGATGACAGGCTCGGCCTGCAGCGGCTCGAGCACGCCGCCGATGCCGGCGCCGCCGGAGATATGCACGCGCTTGCCGATCTGGGCGCAGGAGCCGACCGTGGCCCAGGTGTCGACCATGGTGCTCTCATCGACATAAGCACCGAGATTGACGAAGGAAGGCATCAGCACGACGTTCTTGGCGATGAAGGCCGAGCGGCGGACGACCGCTCCCGGCACCGCGCGAAAACCGGCGTCGCGAAAACGGTTCTCGCCCCAGCCCTCGAACTTCGAGGGCACCTTGTCCCACCAATTGGCCTTGCTCGGACCGCCGGGAATGACGCCCATGTCGTTGAGGCGGAAGGAGAGCAGCACGGCCTTCTTCAGCCATTGATTGACCTTCCACTTGCCGTCAGCCCCGCGCTCGGCGACGCGCGCCTCGCCCTTGTCCAGGATCTCCAGCGCCTGATCCACGGCCTCACGGACCTCGCCCTTGGTCGAGGTCGAGATGCCGTCGCGCGCGTCGAAAGCGCTGTTGATGGTGGATTCGAGGGCTTGGAGGGACATCGGAATTTCCTCTCAGAAGGGCAGGATTTGTGATGGATTGGGGGGCTTTTTCGGGATTTGGAGGAGAGGAGTCAAGCTTGGGTTCGCCGTCATCACCCGCGAAAGCGGGTGATCCAGTACGCCGCGGCGGTTGTGATGAATCGAGATAGCAGTGATTACTGGATACCCCGCTTGCCGCCTACGCTAAAGCTTCGGCGTCCCAAGAGCGTAAGCCCCGGCGAAGCCGGGTCGCGGGGTATGACGCCTCATTGGGGCTTCACCGCCGCTACGGCGTCAACGCGACAGCTTCGCCAAAAACCCAGCCAGATCATCCGTGACGTGGTCGACATGGGCGGCATCCCGCCCTTCCAGTTCCCAGTCCTCGCGCACCACCTCCTGCGTGCCGTCCGGCACCACCAGGACGGTGGTCATGCCGAGTTCGTGCGGGACGGTGAGGTTGCGGGCGAGGTCCTCGAACATCGCGGCGCGGGTCGGATCGACCGCATGGTCGGCGAGGAATTTTTCGTAGGTCTGCGGCGCCGGCTTGGGCTCGAACCCGGCCGCGATGATGTCGAACACCGCGTCGAAATGCGTGGCCAGACCGAGCCGCGCCAGCACCGCATCGACGTGGTCGACAGAACCGTTGGTCAGGATCAGCTTGCGTCCGGGAAGTTTCGCGATGGCTTCGCCGAGCGCGGGGTTCGGCTCCAGTGGCGAATGGTCGATCTTGTGGACATAGGCGAGGTAGTCGTCGGCACGCACGCCATGCAGGGTCATCATGCCGCGCATCGTGGTGCCGAAGCGCCGGTAATAGTCCTTCTGAAGTTTTCGCGCTTCTTCCGGCGTGACGTTCAGCCAGCTGCAAACGAACTCCCCGATCCGCGCATCGACCTGCTGCCACAGGTTGACGTGATGCGGATACAGCGTGTTGTCGAGGTCGAACACCCAGGTGTTGACGTGGGTGAAGGTGCGGGGGGATTTCATCTCAAATCTCTATCCGTTGACCGTGGCCGCGACCCCGCCCTCGATCGTCGTCCTGGCTTTCGCCACAACGACGATGGGATGTGTGGCGTCACCACCATCACATCACGGCATCGCAAAGCGCAGCGTCTTGCCGCCGCTCGACATATCCACGGGGCCAAAGCCCGTCGCCGCAAAACCGCGCGCCGGACAATCGTTCTGCTCGCTGGTTTCGAACTTGCTCTCGCGCGTGCAGAGCTGCCTGTCGCCACCCCAGTTCAGCGGCCGGTCCTTCAGCTTGATGGTGCGGTTGTCGCCATCGACGGCTTCCGCGAAGCTGAAGATCTGCTTCGGCTGGCCGGTCACATCCGGGTGCAGGCATTTGCCGGGATCGATGCGATACCAGCCGCGGCTCGTCACTGCCTTGCCGTCGTCGGTGGCAACCGCCGCCATCACCTTGTGCGGCGTGTCGTTGCACCAGGTCAGCCCGCTCGCCGAGGGCGTCTGCACGGCATCCACCATGGTCTTGAACAGATTCGGCGAGGACACGATGTCGGACGAGAGCCCGCGGCTCTTCAGGAAGGCGGCAAGCGCTCCCTGCGTCTTCGGCCCGTCGACGCCGTCGATCGGCGCCGCATCATAGCCTGCGATCACCAGCAGCCGCTGGATGCCGGCGAGCCGCGCCTGCTCGTCGTCATATTCGGAATCCTCGGCGAGATAAGCGACGAAATTGCCGTCATCGCCTTGGGTCGGCGTGATCTGGGTAAAGGCGGCCTGGGTCTGGCCGCTGCGGCATTGCCGCGCTGCGGCGATGACGAAATTGTCCTGCGCCACGCAGAGCATGTCGCTGCCGTTCTGTGGGATCGGCGAGGCGCCATAGACGCCGAGCGCGCGGGCATTGAGCAGGATGCGATCGGCGGAGAGCGTGCCCTGCACCACCACACGGCAGGTGGCGGGATCGATCCGGAACCAGCCTCGCGTCGCGGTCGCCGCCTTGTCGTCGATGCCGATCGCGGCCTCCACCACATAGGACATGCGGTTGCAGATCTTGAGGTCGGCGATGGCCGGTGCGGAGGAGAAGACGAACGAGACGACGGCCGCCGGCAGCGTCATCAGGAAGCGGGTCAGGGCGGAACGGCGGCGTGGCCTTGCTCTCCGCTCGTCAGTGCCGCGAGAAAGGTCGTGGATGGCCGGGACATTTGAGCGAAGACGCGCTTCGCGCTCTTGCCTGGCCATGACGCCTTTCTTTGTCCGCTCTTCCATCACTTATGGATCAGCGTGCCCGTGCCCTGGTTGGTGAAGAGCTCGAGCAGCACGGCGTGCTGCATCTTGCCGTCGATGATGACGACGCCCTCCACGCCCTGTTCGAGCGCGTAGATGCAGGTCTCGACCTTCGGGATCATGCCGCCGGAAATGGTGCCGTCGGCGATCAGTTTGCGCGCGTCCTTCACCGAGAGCTGCGGGATCAGCTTCTTCGACTTGTCGAGCACGCCCGGCACGTCGGTGAGCAGCAGGAGGCGCTTTGCCTTCAGCGCGCCGGCGATTGCACCCGCGAAGGTGTCGCCGTTGATGTTCAGCGTTTGGCCGTCATGCGATGTCGCAAGCGGCGCCAGCACCGGGATCAGCTCGTAGCCGATGAGCTGGTTGAGCAGCGTGAGGTCGACCTTCTCGGGGTCGCCGACGAAGCCGAGATCGACCGCCTTCTCGATGTGCGAGTCCGGATCGACCATGGTGCGCGTCGTCTTGGACGCCTTCACCATGTTGCCGTCCTTGCCGGAGAGTCCCACCGCCTTGCCGCCGGCATCATTGATGTAGCCGACGATCTGCTTGTTGACCGAGCCGGCGAGCACCATCTCGACGACCTCGATGGTCGCGGCATCGGTGATGCGCAGGCCCGCGGCGAATTCCGAGACGATGCCGAGGCGCTTCAGCATGGTCGCGATCTGCGGCCCGCCGCCATGCACCACCACCGGATTGATCGCGGTCTGCTCGAGCAGCACGATGTCGCGGGCAAAGTTCTTCGCGGTCTCCTCGTCGCCCATGGCATGGCCGCCATATTTGATGACGATGGTTTCTTCGTCGTACTGCTGCATGTGCGGCAGCGCTTCGGACAGGATGCGGGCCTGGTCGAGCGGGGAGATGTCGGTCATGGGGCGGATCTCGCTGGCGGGACTGTCGGGCCGCGTTCTATCCGATTGGCGGGGCGGGCGCAAAGTGGTCTTCGCGCCCCGGACGCGGCGCGTCACCATAGCGCGTCGAAGACGCGCGTAAACGCGCTTCAGGTGCCGCACCGCGTCCGGGGCACGAGCGTCATTTCCCCGGCCACACCGCCGCCACGCTCACGGCCAGCCAGCTCAAGATCAGCAGCGTTCCGCCGGTCGGCGCGGCGTAGGGAAACAGCGAATGGCCGGCATATTGGCGCAGCGTCAGGTCGCCCGCGAACAGCGTCGCCGCAATCACGAAGCCGAACGCGGCGATGAGGCCAATTCCGCCGTGCAGAAGGCCGCGCGCGAGCAAGGCGACGGCGGCGAGGACGGCGGTTGCATGAAACAGCAGCATCGCGCTCGCGGTGGCGAGCCGGCTCGCGTCTGTGCCGTGACTGGAGGCGGCCGCCAGCGCCACGCCGGCGGCGCCCATCAAACCGGCAAGCCCAATCAGCAGGCGGAATGCAGCCATCATGATCCCCGCTCGTCCAGCAGCCGCGCCATTGCGGCACGCAGCTCGGCCATACCGGTCGATGAGCGCGAGGAGGTCGCAAGCACGTTGGGGAAAGCGGCCGGGTGTTTTGTCAGGGCGGCTTCGGTCTCGGCGATGCGCGATTGCAACTCGGCGGCCTTCACCTGGTCGGCCTTGGTCAGCACGATCTGATAGCTGACCGCCGAGCGGTCGAGCGTCTTCAGAACCTCGAGGTCGACCTCCTTGAGGCCATGCCGCGCATCGATCAGCACGTAGACGCGCGCGAGGCTGGCGCGTCCCAGCAGGAATTTGTGGATCAGGTCGGTCCAGGACGCGACCTGCGTCTTGGGCGCCTTGGCATAGCCATAGCCGGGCATGTCGACCAGCCGCAGGTCGGACTTTCCGGGGACTTCGAAGAAGATCAGCTCCTGCGTCCGGCCCGGCGTGTGCGAGGTGCGCGCAAGGTTGTTGCGGCCGGTCAGCGCGTTGATCAGGCTCGACTTGCCGACATTGGAGCGGCCGGCAAAGGCGATCTCCAGTCCCGCCATCGGCGGCAGCGTCGCAATCGAGGGCGAAGCCCAGATGAACTGCCAGTCGCGGGCGAACAGCTTTCGCCCGGCTTCGATCAGCTTATCGTCGGTATTGTCGTTCAAGCCCACGGCTCCGTGTCAGTCCTTCATGGTGAGGAGGCGCGTCAAGCGCCGTCTCGAACCATGAAGGCCCCGGTGCCCGTGGCCATCCTTCGAGACGCGGCCTTGCGGCCGCTCCTCAGGATGAGGTTCGAAGTACCCCTAACCTACGTCGCCTTCCTTGCGAACGTCGCCTTGAGATTGTCGAACAGCTCCACCTTCACGCCGTTGCGGCGCATGATGAAGCTCTGCTGGAGCACCGAGAGGGTGTTGTTCCAGGCCCAGTAGATCACGAGGCCCGCCGGGAAGCCCGCCAGCATGAAGGTGAAGATCAGCGGCATCCAGTTGAAGATGATCTGCTGCGTCGGATCCGGCGGCGTCGGGTTCAGCTTCATCTGGAACCACATCGTGATGCCCATGATGATCGGCCAGATGCCGAGTGCGAGATAATGGCCGAACACCGGGATCGTGGTCGGATCGAACGGGATCAGCCCGAACAGGGTGAACAGATTGGTCGGATCGGGCGCCGAGAGGTCCTTGATCCAGCCGTAGAACGGCGCGTGTCGCATCTCGATGGTGACGAACAGCACCTTGTAGAGCGAGAAGAACACGGGGATCTGGATCACCACGGGAAGACAGCCGGCGACCGGATTGATCTTCTCCTTGCGGTAGATCTCCATCATCTCCTGCTGCTGCTTCACCTTGTCGTCGGGGAAGCGTTCCTTGAGCGCCTGAAGCTGCGGCTGGATCGACTTCATCTTCGCCATCGAGGCGTAGGACTTGTTCGCCAGCGGGAAGAACAGGAGCTTCACGATCACGGTGACGAGCAGGATCGAGATGCCGAAATTGCCGAAGAAGCGATAGAAGAAGTCCAGCCCCAGGAACATCGGCTTGGTGATGAAGTAGAACCAGCCCCAGTCGATCAGGAGATCGAAGTGGTTGAGGCCGAGCTCCTTGTTGTAGCCGCCGAGGCCGGCGAACGGGAAGTTGATGCCGACCACGCCGGCTTCCTTGGCGCCGGCAAACAGCCGTGCGTTCGCCGTCGCGGTACCGCCGATCGCGATGGTGACGGGATCGAGCAGATAGTCGGTCTGGTAGGTGTGCACATTGCCGGAGAGGTTCGACGAGAAGCGCGCCTGAAGCTGGGCATTGGTGTCCGGCAGCAGCGCGGAGGCCCAGTACTTGTCGGTCATGCCGAGCCAGCCGTTGGTCGCCTTGAAGTTCACCTGCTTGGCTTCGTCGATCTTCTTGTAGGCATATTCCTGCAGGCCGTGCTCGCCGAGATAGCCGATCAGGCCTTCATGCAGGATGTAGTAGCCGGAGACCTGTGGCGTGCCGTGGCGCGAGATCAGCGCGAACGGATAGAGCGTGACCGGCGCGTTGCCGACGTTGCTCACTTCGTCCTTGACCGTGAAGAGATAGTGGTCGTCGACCGAGATGGTGCGGCGGAAAGTCAGGCCCTCGCCATTGTCCCATTTCAGCACCACCGGCGTCGACGGCGTGAGGTTGCCGCTGCCGTCCTGCTGCCAGGTCGTGGTCGAGTCCGGCATCTTCGCCGTCACGCCTGTCGCGGCCACCCAGCCGAACTCGGCATAATAGGGCTCCGCCGTGCCCGAGGGCGAATAGAGGATGATCGGCGGCGAGCTCGGATTGACCGTTTCGCGGTATTGAACCAGCGCAAGGTCGTCGATGCGGCCGCCCTTCAGCGAGATACTGCCGGCAAGCCGCGGGGTGTCGATCTTCACGCGGGGAGCCGCGGCAAGCGCGGTGTCGCGGCTGACGACCGGCTGCGCCTGCTGGCTCGCGCCCGGTGCCGTGGAGGGCTGCGGTGCGTTGCCGGACTGCGGCGTAGCACCCGGCGTCGGAGAGGCCGTCGGCTGCGGCGCGTTCTTCTGGAGCTCGGCCTGCGTCTGCTGCTGGGCGCGCTGCTTCTCCATCTGCGGCACATTGTAGAAGTACTGCCAGGCGATCAGCACCAAGCCGGACAGAATGACGGCGAGAATGGTATTGCGGTTGTCGGTCATCTCTTGTGTCTCGTCATCAATCCGGTTTGCGGATGGTCGCGGGGGATGGGCCCACCTTCGGGCCGCGTCCCTTCGACGGTCCTTTGGGCGCCTGCCGTGCGGGCTTCCTGAACGCGGCGCGGAGGTCGTCGAGCATCGTCGCGAAGTCGCGCGTGAGCGCCTCCCTTCGGCCGACTAGCACATAATCATGATGGGGGAGCATTGACACCGGATCGAGCCGCTTCACCAATTCGCGAAGCCGGCGCCGGATGCGATTGCGCTCGGTGGCGGTGCCGTTCTTTTTGGTAACGGTAAACCCGACCCGGATCGGGCCGGTGTCATCACGGCGACGGCTTTGCAGGACGAACGCGCTGGCATTCGCCCGCGCGCCATTGGCAACGGCGAGGAAATCCGCCCGCTGCCTTAGCCGTTCCATGATGAAATCCCAAAAGGGTCCGGCTCAGGCGCTCAGACGCTTGCGGCCGCGGGCGCGGCGGGCGGCGAGAACCTTGCGGCCGCCGGCGGTGGCGAGGCGGGCACGAAAGCCGTGACGGCGCTTGCGCACCAGTTTGCTGGGTTGATAAGTCCGCTTCACGGGTTGTTCTCCGCTGACCGGGCAATTTGCCTGTAGAATTGAAGGTAAAGTCCGGAAGATGCGGCCCAGAATGGGCCCTTTTCGGCCCCAAAAGAGCCGCTCCCGACCAAGCCGGGTCAACGCGGACAATTCGGCGCGGCTTATAAGCGAGCGTCCCGTTTTCGTCAACGCCGCAGGAGGGCGTAGATCAGGTGAATATCGCTGTTTCGACGGTGTTTTTAACCGGTGGGTAGCGACTCGCGGCTTCCAGGCTTACATCCCACCTTGGGAGATTAGCGATCCGTAATTTGACCGGGGGTGGTAGCGGGCCGCATTCTTCACCAGCCGAGGCAGTGAGGGCGAATTTCGTGGCAGCGACAGAGCTCCAGCCGACCCAAGGCTTAGATAGATCTATGGATCAGCCGGACCAGCCGGCGCCGCGGCCGCGTGAGCCGCGCCGGCTCGGCCTGTCCGGCAAGCTGCTGCTGCTGACCGTTCCCCTGGTGATGATCGCCGCCGTCCTGCTCTACGTGCCGGCCATCGCCAACTTCTGGGTCAACCGCCTGAACGACCGCGTCGCCGCGGCCAATACCGCTGCCCTCGTGCTCGACGCCGCGCCGCTCGGCATGGTCCCCGATTCGCTGTCGCGGCAGATCCTGAAAAGCATCAATGCGCGCGCGGTCGCGATCAAGATGGGCCAGCAGCGCCGGCTGCTCGCCAGCGACAACCTGCCGGCGGCGATCGAGCACGACATCGACCTGCGCGACATGACGGCGTGGCAGGCGATCACCGGCTCCTTCGAGATGATGCTGGAGACCGGCAACCAGGCCATCCGCATCGTCGGCCCGGGCGTCGGCAATGCCCAGTTCATCGAAATCGTCACCGACGAGCAGCCGCTGCGGCAGTCGATGTACCGCTTCTCCCGCAATGTCGTGGTGGTGGCGCTGATCATCGCGGTCCTGACCGCGGGCCTCGTCTATCTCGCGCTGCATTATCTGTTCGTGCGGCCGATGCGGCGGCTGACGGCCAGTCTTGTCGGCTTCCACGAGAATCCCGAGAGTTCGGCGCGAATCATCGTGCCGAGCCAGCGCGGCGACGAGATCGGGGTGGCCGAGCGCGAGCTGTCGGACATGCAGCGCGACCTGATGTCGATGCTGCATCAGAAGAGCCGGCTCGCGGCGCTCGGCCTTGCCGTCTCCAAGATCAACCACGATCTGCGCAATCTGCTCGCCTCGGCGCAGCTCCTGTCCGATCAGCTCGCCAGCGTGCCCGATCCGCGGGTGCAGCGCTTTGCGCCAAAGCTCGTGCGCTCGCTCGAGCGCGCCATCGCCTTCTGCCAGTCGACGCTGTCCTATGGCCGCGCCCAGGAGGCCGCGCCCGATCGCCGCATGATCCTGATCGAGCCGGTGGTGCTTGAGGTGCGCGAGACCGCAGGTCTCGCCAATGACGCCTCGATCGCCTGGGTCGCCGCGATCGAGCGCGGGCTCGCGATCGATGCCGATCCCGACCAGCTGTTCCGGGTGCTGCTCAACCTCGTGCGCAACGCCGCCCAGGCGCTGGAGACGCATTCGTCCGGCGACGGCGGCGTGCAGCAGATCCGGATCACCGGCAAGCGCGAAGGCGCAGTCACTATCCTGGAAGTCTCCGACACCGGT
The DNA here is from genome assembly GCF_000426265.1 of Bradyrhizobium sp. Cp5.3. Classification (NCBI taxonomy): domain Bacteria; kingdom Pseudomonadati; phylum Pseudomonadota; class Alphaproteobacteria; order Hyphomicrobiales; family Nitrobacteraceae; genus Bradyrhizobium; species Bradyrhizobium sp. Cp5.3. Next base: position 61,949 of record NZ_AUFA01000009.1, read on the forward strand.
CCGGGCGTTCCCGAAAGGACCCGGGAGCACCTGTTCGAGGCGTTCCAGACCTCGGGGCGCCCCGGCGGCAGCGGCCTTGGCCTTGCGATCGCCGCAGAGCTCGTCCGCGCCCATGGCGGCAACATCCACCTGGTCGAAGGCACCATCGGCGCCACCTTCCGGATCGTCATCCCCGACCGTCCCGTGGAACTCCTCTCGATCCGCAACGAGCGGGCGAGGGCGTAAGACTCGGCCAGAGGCCGAGTGAACCCGTCATTCCCCATTGCGCAATGGGGATGGCCCAAAGGGCCAGGCCCGAAATCCATAACCCCGGCCCGTGGTTATGGATTCCGGGCTCGCGACTTCGTCGCGCCCCGGAATGACGAGCCAGAGGCGGAAATGCTCCAAAATACCGCCCAGGCAGACCTTGCCAACCGGGGCAAGAGCGGTTAGTCAAAGCGCTCTTTCGCACCCCTTCCGGCTCCGCCCGGAAGATGCGTGCGGGCCCCGCCCGCATTCGCTGTTTGCGAAACACGCGCCCGTAGCTCAGCTGGATAGAGCATCAGACTACGAATCTGAGGGTCGGACGTTCGAATCGTTCCGGGCGCGCCATTTCTCCACCATCCAGAACAAAGCTGTGAACCCGATTTGGCGCTAAATTAGTTGCGCTCCCTGTTTTATTGGGGACCTGCATCGGCATGTCGGGGCGGAACAGCGTCCGAGCTTGCGGAGCGTTTTAACGCCGCCGACTTGATGGCCGTTTCGAGAGCCTTGCGACGGCCGCATCGGCAGCAGCTGTGCTCGTGGGCGATTTCAGTCGGCGCGGCCGCGACGGCAAGATGCCGATTGCAGGCGCATTCGCGCGCGGGGCGTGCAGGTTCTGAGAGACCTGCTTGGCTGCGCTCTGGATACGCGCCTGCAACAGGGCCAAGCGCTCGGGCGGTGTGCGGGCCTCCGACGTGATGAAGACCAGGCTGCCGACAACCTTCTGCTCGGGGCTGAAGATGGCTGTTCCGATACCCAGCAGCCCACGATCGACCTCGCCGTGCGAGACGTAGGCGCCGGCGGCACGCAGGCGCTTGAGGTTGGCGCGGAACTGATCCCAGTTTTCGCCCAGCCCCGCACTGCGGATCTCGTCCGCATGCCACAGCATCAGGTTGCGCAACTGATAGGGCGGCAGATTTGCCAGGATGGGTTTCGCCGTTGCTCCGCGAAACATCGGAAAGGGTCGTCCACGCGCGTAACTCGATTCGATGGACGCGTCGGGCCAGTAGCGGTCTACGCACATGACCTTGTCGCCGTAATAGCTGCAAAGCATCAGGTTGGCATGCAGTTCGTCGCCGATGGCGCGCATCACATCGCGTGCCGCGCGCATCAAGGGATCGTGCTGACGAAGATGTCGGTCAAGTTCGATGATGCGCGAGCCCAGCACGTAGGCGCCGCCGGCAGTCGGGGTCAACAGCCCGCTTTCGGTCAGCGATTTCAGGTAACGGTATGCAGTCGCGCGGGAGCACTCCAGATGCGCCATGACATCTTCCTGAAACACGGCGGTCGTGTCGTCGCGGAAGAGGTCCAGAATGGACAGCATGCGATCTGGAGAGCTCATTGTGTGTTGGCGTGCCTAGTGAATGTGGAAGCCGCCGTTGACGTCGACCACAATGCCGGTTGAATAGGAAGAAAGATCGGATGCGAGGAACAGGATGGCCTGCGCCACTTCGGTTGGCGAGCCGAAGCGTTGCAGCGGAATGCCTTGTTTCAGATCCCGCTCCCAATCCTCGCCGAATTTTCCGAGGGTCATATCAGTTTCGATGATGCCGGGCGCTACACAATTTGCGCGAATGCCGCGTGGTCCCAATTCTCGCGCCAGGGCTTTGGTGAAGCTGATGACGCCACCCTTGGAAGCCGCGTAATGCGAGCCGCCCAGCAGGCCGCCGCCCCGCAGGGCTGCAGTGGATCCCAGATTGACGATAGCGGGCCTGCGCTCGCTTTGCATCAATGTCGGCAACGCCGCTTGCGTGATGTTGTAGGTGCCGGTGAGGTTGACCTCGATCATGCGGCGGAATTCATCGTCGCGCATGTCCCAGATGCGCGTGGCGGCCACGATGCCGGCATTGTTCACGAGGACATCGATGCCGCCGAGTGCGGAGGCCGCCGCCTCTACGGCTTGATCGCAGGACGCGATGCTCGCGACATCGCAATGCAGGTTGACGCGCCGGTCCAATGCGACCGGTTGCGGGGCAGCGGGGTAGGCGCTGTCCAACGCGGCGACGCTGGCGCCTTGCGCCAGGAACAACTCCACGATCGCCGCGCCGATGCCGCGCGGGTTGGCCCCGCCCGTCACCACCGCGCGCTTGCCGGCCAGCAAGCCAGTGGCACCCCCGCTCATTGCTGCACCAACGGGCATCCGCCCTGGTTGAGCGGTCGAAATGCCTGCTCAGCGGGAATCTTGCGTACCAGCTTGTAGTAGTCCCAGTCGCGTTTCGATTCGGCCGGCTTCTTGACCTGGAACAGATAAAGATCGCGCATGACGCGGCCGTCTGCGCGGATGCTGCCGTTGTCGGTCATGAAATCATTGATAGGAGTTTCATGCATCTTCTTCAATACGGGTTCGGATGCATCGGTGCCGGCCGCCTTGATGGCGTTCAGGTAGTGCATGGTCGCGCCGTAATTGCTGGCCTGTACCATCGAGGGCATGCGGCCGGTGCGCTTGAAGAAACGTTCGGACCATTGGCGTGCCTTGTCGTCCTGGTCCCAGTAGAACGGCTCCACCAAATTCAGCCCTTGCGCATACTCCAGGCCCAGGCTTCGCACGTCAACGATGCTCATGAACAGCGCGGCCACCCGCTGCTTGCTGCCCATGATGCCGAACTCAAACGCTTGCTTGATGCTGTTGATGGTGTCGCCGCTGCCATTGGCGAGACCAATGACCTGCGCTTTCGAGGCTTGAGCCTGCAGCAGGAAGGACGAAAAGTCGGAGGTTGAGATCGGGTGCCGGACGCTGCCCAGCACTTCGCCGCCCCTGGCCTTCACCACCGCCGAGGCGTCGCGCTCGAGCGAATGACCGAATGCGTAGTCCGAGGTGACGAAGAACCAGCTCTTGCCGCCGTCATCCGTGACGCCGCTGGCCACACCGGTCGCATAGGCATAGGTGTCGTAGGTCCAGTGGATGCCGTTTGGTGAACAGGCTTTTCCCGTCAACTCACCAGAGCCAGCGCTGGTGTATATCACCACGCGTTTCTTCTGCCGCGTCAGATCCTGAACGGCCAGCGCGATGGCCGAGTTCGGCACGTCCAGGATCATGTCGACGCTTTCGTTCTCGTACCAGCGACGCGCGATGGACAAGCCGGCGTCCACCTTGTTCTGGTGATCGGCCGAGACGACTTCGATCGGCTCGCCGAGCACGGTGCCGCCGAAGTCTTCGATCGCCATCTTGACCGCTTCCACGCCCAACTGACCGGATAGATCGGCCATCATGCCGGACTGGTCGCCGAGCACGCCGATCTTGACGACATTGTCGGACACTTGCGCGTGTGCCGCCATTGGCAGAGTGCTGAGCAGGCAGGCGGCAACGACGTTCTTGTATTTGAATTGCATGGGCATGTTTCCTCGGGGATTGGCTTGAGCGCCGGCCTATGCTGACCGGTCGCGTGGGTGCCTATTCCAGCGTCTGGCCGGCGAATGCGTCGATGAACAGGTTCGGCTTCAGGAAGAAGCTCAGCACCAGGGCGCCATTCGGCGCACGCGCGACATGCCGGTTACCGCGGGGGCGCCAGACATAGTCGCCGGCACAAACCTCGCCCTCGGCGTCGACGATCGAGCCTTCGAGTACGAAGGTCTGCTCCACTTCCACGTGTTCGTGCAGCGGCAATTCGGTCCCCGGCTGCCAGCGGAACAATGCGGTCAGCAGGCCCGTCTCCTTGTCCTGCATCAGCACCTTCATGTCGATGCCGGGCACTTGCGTGGGTTTCCAGGGCAATTCGCCCACTTTCAGGAAGCGCGAGGCCAGCGGAGGCAGCGCGTCGAGGGCAGGGCAGCCGGGTGTTTCCAAAGCCATGGTGTCTCCTCCAGGTTCTTGTTGGAGATCCAACAATATTCTCTCTATTGAGAGTTTGTAAATAGTCTTATATATTGCGACTTACTTAAAGGGCGGATGGCCACAGTGCAGGCTTGCTCCGAAGCGGAAACGCGGGGGCAAACCGTCGACGTCGATGACCGAGGGGACAAAAGTTGAAGCATGACTACCTGAGCGAGACCTTCGGTCTCGGGGGGAGAGTAGCGCTCGTGACGGGCGCAGCACGCGGATTGGGGTTCGCCATTGCGCGCGGTCTCGGCCTGGCTGGTGCGCGCGTGGTCATCAACGACCTGAGTGCGCAGGCTTGCGAGGAGTCGGCGGCGCGGTTGGCTCAAGAGGGCATCGCGGCTCGCGGCCTGGCCTTCGACGTGGCCGACGGTTCGGGCGTCGCCAAGGCGCTGACGCAACTCGAGGCCGAGGGCCTGCCCATCGATGTGCTGGTCAGCAATGCCGGGAATCAGAACCGCAAGCCCGTCGTGGAGATGTCGCCGGACGAGTGGCAGGCGCTACACAATGTCCATGTCAATGGCGCGTTCAATTGCGCGCGCGCAGCGCTGCCCGGCATGACGCAGCGCGGCTTCGGGCGCATCGTGCTGATGTCTTCGGTGGCAGGACAGGCCGCCATGCCGAACATCGCCGCCTACGCCACCGCCAAAGGAGCTATCGCTGCTTTCACGCGGGCGCTGGCGGTCGAATATGGCGCAAGCGGGGTCACGTGCAATGCGCTGGCACCGGGCTTTGTCCGAACCGACTTCACGCAAGGCCTGCAGGACAATCCCCAATTCCAGGCTTTCCTGTCCTCGGCCGTGCCGGCCGGCCGCTGGGCGACCCCGCAGGATGTCGCTCCGGCCGTGGTGTTCCTGGCTTCCGCGGCCGCCTCGTTCGTCAACGGGCATGTGCTGGCGATCGACGGCGGCCTCCTGGCGCGCATGTAAAGGGGGAGGCGCGCCTGGCGCGCTTGCAATTCCGATGTTCCTGCACGTGGTGATGATGCAGTTCAATCGCGACGCCGATGCGCAATTCCGCCAGCGCGTGCAGCACTATTGCGCGCGCATCAAGTCGGAATGCGACGGCGTCGCCGGCTATGATTTTCAGCCCAACCTGGCAAGTCGCTCTGATGGGCTGGACCATGCTGTCATAGGCGCATTTGCCGATTCAGCCGCACACGATCGCTATCAGGTCAGCTCGGCCCACCAGGAAATGAAGGCCTATATGGCCAGCTTCATCGAACGTCTGGTGGTTTGCGATAGCGAAATCCAAACCTTCTCGTGAGTGCACGCCAAGCCAAACGGGATTGAACATCGCAAGGCGCCAGGGCGGTCACGAAACGGGCAAACCGATAGGTCCGGTTGGTCACTTGCGAACGCGGACCTCCGATGGTGGCATGCCGTAGACGCGGCGAAAGGTGCGATTGAAGTACGAGATGTCGTTGAAGCCGGATTGATGTGCGATCTCACTGATTGATCGGCCTGCAAGGCTGGGATCTGTCAGCATCTTGTAAGTCACGGCGAGTCGATGATTCAGAACGAATTCCGTAAAGCTCGTGCCTTCGATCTCGAAGAGCCTGCGGACGTAGGACTTGGAGATGCCCTGCTTCGCGGCGACGGCAGCCAGGCTGAAATCAGGGGCACCTGCCTGGGCGCGGATATGCGCCTTTATGCTCCGCATGCGGGCCGCTGCAACGCCGCGCAAGTCAGCCATTTCAGCCGCATCGGGAGTCGCGCCCAGCAAGAGGGCGCCGAGATCGAGCATATGGGTCACCACGGCCCGTCGCATTCCCGGTTTAGCGAGCGTCTGCCTCTCATTGACGATGCCGAGGTAATCCAGGAAGAAAGCAAGTGCTGGATTGTGCCTGTCGAGAGGTTTTCCCACGGCTTGATCAAAATTCTTTACCAGCGGCGCGATCAGCGTGCGGCTGATCCGCCAGTTGATCACACGGTTCGCGTCGTGACTAATCGATGTCCCCGGTAGGCCATTGGTGGTGAGAATCGCATCGCCGGGACCGAGACTCGCCTCATGGCCGTTCTGCCTGTAGGTCGCAGTCCCCTCGAGATTAAGCACGATCACCGGATCATCGTTGTCGATCATCGACGTGGTATGGCGACAGACGATCGGAGAAACGGTCGCCATGGCCACGGACATTCCGGGCAAAGCGCGCAGGTTCATATCGACCTGGAGCGTCGTCTCGGGCAGAGGTTCGATATCCAGCTTCAGAATTTCGCGGCCATAGACCTCGTGAAAGGCTTCGGTCCTGTCTCGTTCGGCAAACGCCGAGCTGGAAAGCTCCAACGCAATCAGTTCGTCGCCAATAACCAACGATCGCTCCATTGAGAGTGAGATATCCCCGCCCCCATTTGTCGCAAGAAATTGCGCGGCGTTCAAAGGCCTTTGCAAAGGCCTTTGATGGTGACTTCCAGTCGGAAGCGCCTGGCGTTTCAAACACGGCCGGACGCGACCATGCCACCGGACCAACGCGCCTGCTCATGTGGCAAGGCGACCACAGTGATTTGCAATCGCGAGGATTGTAGCGACCAGTCCAAGTCGGTGTAGCGCATATTCCAAGCCAGCATGCCCCGCCCTCGGTAAAGCTCCTTGGCTTTTTCGGACGCGTGCATCGGTTGCAGAGGGGCGATGACTATCACCGGAAGACTTGCTTGGGCAGTTACACTTGGACTCGCGTTGACGCAGGTGGCTTCCGCCGCGGATTTCCCAGTCAAGGCGACTGCGTATGAGGCAGTCTACAACTGGACGGGCTTCTATGCCGGTGTAAATGTTGGCGGAGGCTGGGGACGTTCAAGCGTTGACGCCAGCTTCGATCCGCGCAGCCGTTTCGACACGGCCGTCGCAAACTCCACGTCGGGACGCATCAGTGGGGGGCTTGGCGGGCTGCAGGCCGGATACAATATGCAGATCAATCGGCTGATCTTCGGTGTCGAGACCGACATCCAGGCTACCGGCCAGCAGGGTAAGGGGCAGTCCACTGCTTCCCTCACCTCTCCGAATGAATGTCTTGCACCCTGCGTGCAGCCGCCGCCGACAGTGACCAACGCGCCGCTCAACCATTCACAATCGCTGCCCTGGTTCGGCACCTTGCGCGGACGAATCGGGTTTATGCCATCGGATCGGTCGTTGTTCTATGTGACGGGCGGACTTGCTTATGGAGAGATCGACGCTAGCACGACCTTGACTGTCGCACCGCAAGTCTGTCTGGCTCCGTGTACGCCTAACCCGGGTGGCTCGATCACCAGCAATTTCGGTCAAGCCAAGTTAGGATGGGTGGTTGGCGCCGGATTCGAGTCCGCGCTTGTCGGCGGATGGACCGGCAAGATCGAGTACCTTCACCTCGACTTTGGCTCGATCAGCAGCGGCCTCACCCAGGTAGCCATCTGGCCATTCGTCGGCACATTGCAAGCAAGCAGCCGCCTCACCGACGACATCGTGCGCGTCGGCGTAAACTATCGTTTTGGCAATGCCGCGGTAGCAAAATATTGAGGGGCGCCCAGAGCGGCTTTTCCTTCTTGAGAGATGCTCCTCGGCGCACCAGCCGGACAGCCGCCGTCGGCCGGCGATCGGCATGTCTGATCGTCATTGAGGATATGGGTGTCTCTTGGCCATGGATTATCAGCCAGACGACCGGGAATAAGCCTTGCAAAGGATCATTTTTGACTCCTCCACGTTGGCGGGCGAGGAAAGGTCACGGAAGGATCTTTGGATTTCCACCCTGTCCTCGGGTTACGTGCGGTTGAACGCCGATCCGGTGGCCGACCGGCCGTTTCAGGGGCAGCTCAAGATCGCAGTGGTCGACAAGACGTCGGTCGGTACGATCTATGGCACGGTCAAGACGATAGCGCGGTCGGCGCGCGAGGTCGCTGCGGAGAATACCGACAATGTCGTGCTGCTCTGCAATTCCGGCACGCGTCGGATTTGCGTCGAGCAGAAGGGCGTTGCCGTTGACCTGGATGCAGGCGACTCGGTCCTGATCGAGCAATGTGCGCCGTCCTGGATCAGGGTCGAGCACGCAAACTGCAACCTGCTTGCGATCCAGGCGCCGCGCGCGCGGGTGGCCGCGCATCTGCCGGAGCTCAATGATCGTTTCATGCTGCGCGTGCCGGGGCGGTCAACGGCAATGGCGCTGATGAGCGCGTATGTCTCGGTGCTGTTGTCTCCGCGGGCGGCAGACGGACCTTCGGCGCTCAGATACGCGTCAAGGCACATTGCCGATTTCATTGCCGCAGCCGTCGAGCTGGCGGACGCGCACGCCGGCGAGGGCCAGGATGGTTTGCGAGCGGGACGCGTGGCCGCGATTTATCGTGAGCTGGAGCAGCACGCCGGGAACGGCGATTTCTCGCTGCCCGCACTCGGCCGCCGGCTCGGAGTCACCCCCCGTTACGTGCAACGCCTGCTGTCCGAAATGGGAACGTCCTTCACCCGGGAAGTGACGCGCCGCCGGCTCAGCCGTGCGCGCGATATGCTCGTCTCGCCGCGTTATCGGCGTCTCAATGTCACCGAGATAGCCCTGGAATGCGGCTTCTCCAGCGTCTCGCACTTCCACCGCCTATTCCAGAGAGAGTTCGGAACGACGCCGGGTGGTCTGCGGTCTGCCGCGCTGAACCGGGACGAGTAGGCCGCCTGCCAGCGGCGAGGTCTGCGCTTCTGTTGCAACCGAGGCACATCCGGCGGCTTTTCGATGTCGCTGCGCCAGATGGTCGCGAAAGCGCACTGCAGGGTTCGCAATCCGCGACGACGGTGCAATTGCCTCCCTCTAGGGTTTCGTTCTGGTGAGCAAAATCTCTTGAGGGGTTGATGTTTCGGAAATTGACTTGGGCGCTGGCGCCCGCGGCTTTCATGTGGGCGACCGCTCCGGCTCATGCAGCGTGCGATCAGTTGGGCACCAGTGTCATCTGCAGCGGCGCCGCCACGGCCGGTTTCGGCGACGGCACGCAGAATGGCTATACCGTGACCGTGCAGCCGGACGCATCAATTGCGCTTGGTGCGGGCGTTAACGGGATTTGGCTCAATCAGAGCAACACCGTCACGAACAATGGCACGATCACGACGGGCGACGGCTCTTTCGCTATCCGGACGGAGGGCGATGGCAATATTCTTACCAACAATGGCTTGATCTCTCTCGGGGCGCAATCAAGCGCCATTCTGGTGAACGGTGTTGGAAGTACGGTGACGAACAACGGCACCATTTCCTCGAGTTATTTGCATACCTTCGGTCTCGACCTGTCCAGTCAGGGGAGTGTTGTCACAAATACCGGTACGATTGCCCTAACCGGATCGTCGTCCAATGGCATCAATATTTTTGGAGCCAACAACACCGTCTTCAACTCCGGAACGATTACGGTCGGGAACAGCGCTTCGACCAATGACGCCGGCGTCTTCCTGTTCAACAACAACACGTTTACCAACACGGGCACGATCAATGCTCTGGGTAACAATTCGATCGGTGTTGATGTGTCCGGCGACGGCAACACCCTCGTCAACAACGGTGTGATCCGTGGCACTTCGGGGCTCTCGATCGTCGGCATGAACGAGTCGATCGTCAATAACGGCACCATCGCCGCCTCCTCCGCCGGAGGCTCGATCGTTGCCCTCATGGTCCAGAGCTCACTGACCAACAACGGAACGATCGACGGCCAGCTGTTTGTGAATGACCCCTTCAACACGAATACATTCACCAATGCGGGGCTCATCACCATTACTGACCCCAACACGCCGGTGGGCACCGGTCACCTGTTTCAGGGGACGTTCAGCCAGACGGCCTCAGGCGTCCTGGCGCTGCGGGTGAATGCGGCGGGTGCCGCGGACACGTTCACCACCACGACCGCCAATCTCGGCGGTACGCTGCGTGCGGTGCTCCAGCCAGGGACCTATGCGCCGACGACGTCCTACAGCGGCGTCTTCTCAGCCACAAATCCGCTCAATGGCCGGTTCGATCAGGTCACCACGTCATCGACGTTCTACAACGCCGTGGCCACCTACAACAGCACCAGCGTCGACCTGACCTTGACCCGCTCCGGCTTTGGCGCGGTCGCGGGGGAAACGGCGAACCAGCGCGCGGTCGGCAATGCGCTCGAAGCCGGCTATTCGCCGTCGCTCACCGGCGCGGCCGCGGCGTTCTATTCGCAGCTCCTCGCGGCCGGTTCGGTGCGCGTGCTCGACCAGCTCTCCGGCGAGGGCACCAGCGGCACGCAAAACACCGCCTTTGCCGCCGGCAGCCTGTTCGGCCAGACCATCGACAGCCAGATGGATGCCTGGCGCGCGGGCCACCGTGGCGAGGCCGCAGGCAGCGGCGCACTCGGTTACGCCGCCGAACGCCCAGTCACCTCAGCTTTCAACGCCTTGAAGGCGCCGCCGCGGGTCGAGCCGCAATGGCACGCCTGGGCGTCGGGCTTCGGCGCCGGGCAGTCGCTGTCGGGCGACGCCACGGTTGGCAGCGCCGGTTTCAGCGACCGCGTCGCGGGCGGCGCAGTCGGTGTCGATCATCTCGTCGGGCCCGATCTGCTCGTCGGCATCGCCGCCGGCGGCTCCAGCGCAACCTTCAATGTCGACGATCGTGCCACGTCGGGCCGGCTCGACGGCGCCCATGTCGGCGGCTATGCGATGCAGCGCTTCGGCGCGAGCTACGTCTCGGGTCAGCTCGGCTACAGCCATTTCAACAACTCGACGACGCGCACAATCACCGGCATCGGCGCTGACGAGATCGCCAAGGGATCGTTCGGCAGCGATCAGTTCGGCGGACGCCTTGAGGTCGGCCGCAGCTACGATTTCGGCACGGTCAGGGTGACCCCGTTCGCAGCGCTCCAGGCCGCAAGGCTGTGGCAGGCGGGCTATACCGAGACCAGCGTCACGGGTGCCGGTCCGGGCGTGCTCGGCCTGAGCTACGCCTCGCGCAACGTCTCCTCGCTGCCGACCTTCCTTGGCAGCAAGTTCGATGCCCGCTTCACGCTCGGCAACGGCATGATGTGGATGCCGTTCGGAAGTCTCGCCTGGGTGCATGAATTCTCGCCGAACCGCGACGTCACGGCATCGTTGATCTCGATGCCGGTCCCGGCCTTCACAGTCGAGGGCGCACGTGCGGCGAGCGACGCCGGCCGCGTCGAACTCGGCTCGCGCCTGGTGCTGAACCGCTGGTCGGAACTGTCCGCGCGTTTCACCGGCGAGTTTTCAAGCGCCGGCCGGAGTTATGCCGGCACAGGGACGCTCAGGGTGAATTGGTGAGGGTGGACGGCTGGAGGAGAGGGCTCGCCCCAGACTACGAACCCGAGGGACAGACGTTTGAACCGTTCCGGGCGCGCCATCTTCTGCCGGTCACAACTGAACCTGCGACAGCGCGCTTTTCTGTCTTGCGATGCTTTCTCAGGTTCGCAACGGCGCCCGATATTCGGCCGCGAGAGTCTCATCGGCCGAAGTGCGGCTGACGAGATTGAACAGCGGTGTGAGGACGAGTGTCAGGATGAGGTTGAGCACCACGGCGTACAGCGCCGAATAGCCGGGAAAGGTGAGGTCGCCCACCGCAAGAGCATAGGTCGGAGTGAGGTTCGCGGCGACGAACATTGCGCTGCCGGCGACAATGCCCGCGGCCCATCCGACGAGGAGCGCCCAATCGTTGAACCAGCGGGTGTAGACACCAAGCATCACGGCGGGCAGCGTCTGGATGATCCAGATTCCGCCGAGGAGCTGCAGGTAGATCGCAAATTTCGACGGCACGAAGACGATGAAGGCGAGCGCGCCGAACTTGACGATCAGCGACACCCACTTTGCCATCTGCGCTTCCTGCCTGTCGGTGGGCGCGCCGTTGATGAACTCGCGGTGAATGTTGCGCGTGTAGAGATTGGCGGCGGCGATCGACATGATCGCAGCCGGCACGAGCGCTCCGATGCCGATGGCGGCGAAGGCGATGCCGACAAACCATGACGGGAAGCTGTGGAGGAACAGGGCCGGCACCGCGAAATTGTTGCCGAACTGTTTGAAGCCGGTTGCGTATTCGGGAAGCTTGCCGACGCCTGCGGCAATGGCGAAGAAGCCGATGAGCGCAAGCAGGCCAAGCATGAACGAATAGGCCGGCAGAAGTGCCGCGTTGCGCCTGACGGCGTGTCCGCTGCTGGCGCTCAAAATACCCGTGATCGAATGGGGGTAAAGGAAGAGCGCGAGCGCTGATCCGAGCGCCAGCGTCGCGTAGGCGCCGTACGCGCCGGTCGTATTGGCGCCGGGCGTGGCCAGCAGGAGTTTCTCGGCCGGTACGGCCGCGAAGATGTTCCCGAAGCCGCCAAGCTGTATGGGAACGACGATGATGGCGGCGAACGCCGTGATGTAGATCAGGATGTCCTTGACGATGGCGATTGATGCTGGGGCTCGCAGTCCGCTCGAATAGGTGAAGGCGGCGAGGATGATGAACGCGAGCAGCAACGGCAGGTCGCCGCTGTAGCCCTCGCCGGAAACGCCCATCCCTCCGATCACGACCTGAAGCCCGACAAGCTGGAGCGCAATATAGGGCAACGTCGCGACGATGCCGGTGACCGCCACCGCCAATGCGAGCCAGCGATTGCCGAAGCGCCCGCGGACGAAGTCGGCGGCCGTGATGTAATTGTGCCGGTGGCAGACGTACCAGAGCCGCGGAAAAACCAGGAAGAGAATGGGATAAGCGATGATCGTATACGGGACAGCGAAGAAGGCGATCGCGCCGGCCCCGAAAGCCAGCGCCGGAACGGCAATGAAGGTGTAGGCCGTGTAGAGGTCGCCGCCGATCAGGAACCAGGTGACGATCGTGCCGAAGCGACGTCCGCCAAGCCCCCATTCGTGCAACTGGTCGAGGTCGCCCTTGCGCCACCGCGCCGCGGCGAAGCCGAGCCACGTGATCAGGGCAAATAGCACCAGGAAGATGGTCAAGGCAGTCCAGTTGACGTCCTGCACGGCATTCCCTCCCGATTGGCCCTCCCTCGTTATCGACTCCCTCTTGTGTGATCGTGCCCGCGGGCCGGCTAGTCCTCAGTTGCGAAATAGACGATTGCGGTCAGGATGGCTCCAACGATGACCCAGAGAAGCTGGTACCAGTAGAAGAATGGCATGCCGATCAGATCGGGTTCGGCCATGTTGTAGAATGGCGGCCAGAGCACGGCGATGAATTGAATGATGAAGAGCAGGTACCACCAGCTCCATCCGGCGTGTTTTTCGTCGTGCCGGCCGGTGGCTGCTTCCTGGATGCTGTATCTCGAACCGACGCCATTTGACATGGAGACCTCCACCGAGGTGGGCCAATGCCGGTCAATGATGCGGACGATAGCGGAGCTATCTCGATGATCCCGGCAGCGAAAGCTGGGGCTCGTCAGCTTCCACGCGGCCTTCTCACCTGCGCCGTCGTCGTAACGCATCACCAGTTCCAGGGTTCCAATCTCCTTTCGGCTATGGCGGGCCTTCAGCGCGCGGGAGGTCGTCAGCGTCAACTGGGACCCCTGAGCGCCGCCGACAGCCAGGGAACTATTGCATGGTCATTGTGCTGTGCCCCGCACGTCTAGGGAATCTTGCTGATCGTGACTGGCATGCCGCGCTCCCACGCCCACAGCTGGACCAGGTCTTCCTCCCCTTCGAAGACCATCTCCCGCACCACCATTTCGTCGATTCCATCGCCGTCAAGATCGCCGGTGGCGAGCACATAGAAGTAGTTTGAATTCTCGCCGCTCGACCACGATTCACGGGCGGCAAGGTGGAAGGGTTTCAACGCGCCGTTCACCCGCGTGAACAGACCCCACGCCTCGTAACCGACATAGTCGTCGGGCTTGCCGGGATTGGTCTCGACCCGCCAGTTGATCGACCAGATGTGCTCCTTGTGCCCGGGCGCGCTCAACGCCGCATCGAACTCCTGCACCAGTGCGACAGCAAGATTCTGTCCAGCATTCAGGCGCGGACTGCCAAGCCGCTGCGAGGCAATGAAGCGTGCAATCTCGCGGCCGGCAAGCACGTCGACCAGATCCTGGGTGATGACCTGATCTTTCGGATCGGTGCGACTCTCCGATTTGGGAACGTAGCGCACTCGCAATGCGACGGGAGTCAATTTGATCGAAGCTGACGAGCCACTCTTCAGCAACCGGATCGTCGTGTCGGTGCAACAATCGGAAGCAAACACGCCTTTTGCCGGATCTGGCGCAGACTTGTCGGGCCCGATGTTCACACGCCACCCCTGCAACCGCGCTGCGAGTTGCGGCGACGGCTGTCGTACCCACGGGCGTGAGGGCGCATGGACCGGCGGCTTCGCGTCGGAATTCCCGGGGGCCGGTGGTGTGACCGCTGGGTGATAGCCGGGAGGATCAGGAAACGGACTCGACGCTTGGCCTGCGGCGGCAGGAGCCGTCGCGAATGTCCACCCGGCGCCGAGGGCGCCCAAAAGCGCTAGATAAGCCAGTTTCATACCGGTCACCGGACGAGACGCGATCCGCGTCCGAGCGCGAACTGGCCGACCGGTCCCTCGACGTGGAATTCGAGCCCCGTCATTCTCGCGAACAGATCGATGTTGTTGGTGCCGATGGCGCAGCCACCAAGGCTCATGTCGGTCGCCGCCAGATAGAACGTCTGGATCAGATTGCCGACATCCTTGAGGATCAGCGAATAGGCAATTGAGCTGTATTTCCAGGAGATCCGCCCGAAGCGCGCGGCGATCGTGATCAGGACCTGCGGCGGACCGGATGCGTCCATCGCGAATTCGGCCGCCTTCGCAAGCGCCTGGAGTTGCTGGGCGGAGGCGTCGATCGCGACCAATGCGTGGCCGCCTGCGTCGTAGTGGTAGAGGCCACGTGCAAGCCCCTCGCAGTTCGAGACCGCCAGGTACAATTCAAGCTCATACGCGCTGCCTGCCGACGGATAGGGTCTTGCGCTGTAGGTGAGCTCCGGACCGCCGTCGAAACCTGCGCCGTTCCATTCCGACAGCACGCGGGCTGTCGTGCCGAGAAACTGCGCGAGCTCGGCGAGCGTGATCGGATGCTGGTCGTCGAAATCGCGTATTGAATGGCGTTCGCGGAGCAGCTTCGCGAAGGACGAGACCGGCTCAGGCGTTGCGAATTTGCCGAGGTCGATTGGCTTGCCGGGCCAGGGCGGACGCACCGCGGGCAGCGGTGCAACGACGCCCGCATAGGTGAATGCGCCGCCAACCGGATTGGCATGCCGGCCCTCCGTGCTCCGCGTGTGAAACACGAGATCGTGGAAATCCCAGAGAACGAGATTGCTGTCGCCTTCATTCACCCGAAGGCCGTCGCCGTCTTTCGCACTGAGCTTGATCAGCATCCGGCTATGAAGCAGCAATCCGAGCAGATCGAGGCTCAAGGAGGCCGCGTCGCGGCGAAGCTTGCTGATCTTCTGGGGCCGCGACAGCGCCGCGAGGGTGGCCGCGATGGCGGGATCGCAGATCCGGAACAGCGCGCCGGCGCGCGGCGATTCCAGCACCATCTCGTTGCCGCGCCGGCGCAGATATGCGAAGCGCGACAGCACGACGGTATCGCCGTTCCCCAGCTTTGCCGCTTGCGGCCAGTATTCGGCGACCTGCGGCTCGATGACCACGAGGTCCTGCTCGTCATGCGGAGAGGACAGGCGGTATTCGAGAAGCCCGTGCCGCGCCAGTCGCTGCACCAGGGCATGAACCTGCCGCGCGAGCACGCTCTTGCCGGCAAAGGAGGCGAGCGGCAGGCCGGTGCTGAGTTGTCCCGCGCGCTCGATCGCCGCCGCGCTGAATTGTCCCAGATTGACCGAATAGCCGCCTACGGCCGCGGCGATGCTTCCGTCGGCCTGCATATGAAAGGAAAAACGACCGTTCAACCGGGCTGCGATGACTGGCGCGCTCTTCCTGACCGGCTTTTTCCGGACGTTGCGCAACGAGGCCAACCTTCAGGTGTGGGGAAGGAACGGAGTGAGTTCGCTTTCCAGTCGCGGGCGATCCAACAATCCAAGCTTCACCGGAATGTCGTAGAGCCGGCCGGGCCCGAAGCGGCGATAGAAATGCCGCAAGCCCGGAACGAGCACTCTGACGACGGGGACTTCGACGTCGGGCCGCGTCTGGTCGAGCACGAGGAAATCATATCCCGCCCGGGTCGCAATCTCGATGCAGGCATTGACCTGGTCGCGCGTATTGTCGTGAACCTTGAGGCTCGGCGCCGGCGGGAGAAGCGGATTGTCGCTGGGGATCAGGAACGGGTAATCGTCGAGGCGCAGCGGCGTGACGCCGTCCAGCGTCGGCTTCTCGCCACTTCCGCCGCCCATCATGCCAATCGACATGAACTGGGTCAGCTCGGTGAGGGAACGCAGCAGGGCGATGCGGCGATCGAAATGCGAGCCGGAGCCGAACTCGATGTTCTCGTGTCCGTTCTGCATCCAGTGCATGATCGCCACGTAGGAGGGAATGCCGAGATCGCTGGTGATGTCGAGCACCCAAAGCCTGCGCCCCGCATCGGCAAACTGGGCTTGCAGATCCCGCACATAGGGATCGTCGAATTGCGTGAGGTCGAGTTCGGCGCGCTGCAGCCGGTTGTACCACCAGATGGCGTAGGCATCACGTTCGACCAGTTCGAGGAAGCCTTGAACGATGGCTTCCTCGCGGGTGTTGCCGGCCGCGCATCCGTTGGAATCGGTGTGGAAGCCGCCGTAGAAGAAGTACAGGAGGCCGGTCGGAAGATATTTGAAACGCTTGTCGCGTAACGACCAGACCGGCGACCATTCGGTCTTGGTCGAGGGATCGAACGGCTCGGGCACCGGATGCGAATCGTCCCCCTGCGGGGCATGCCTGTTCTGAAACTGCGTGTCGCTGAAAAGCTGGACGTCGTTGGGGAGGAGAGCGTCGCCGGGAGCGAAATCGGCAAAGCGGCGCTTCGTCCTGATCTCGTCACCCTGGAAAATGCCCGAGTAGCGCTCGATCGCCTCCATCAGTGCGCTGGCCTCGCCCTGCTCGGCCGTGGACCCCTTGCCGAAGCTGCCGCCGCTCAGTCCGGATCTGAGCTGGTCGACGTTCCAGGCTGGCGCAGAGAAATTGTGGTAGGCGAAAAAATTGGTGTTCATCGGCAGATCGACCTCGATCCGCTCGAGCCGCGAAACGACGCCGGTCAGCGGGCTTACGTGCTTGCGGAACCGCGCGACCGTGGCTCGCGACGTCACGGTGCGGTATCCGCCGCTCGTCATGATGAGCTTTCTGCCCTCCGCAATCTCGATCGGCGCCGCCGTCCGGCGCGGATTCTGCAGCTTCTTGCTGCCGCAGGTCGGACATTGCGGGCGCCGCGCGACGTAGTGCTTGCCGATCACCGCCCCAGTCAGGTCGAAGCTTGCGATGTGATCGCGCAGATCGGTGCGAAATCCCGAGGCGATCGCTTTCGCGATTTCAACGGCAGCGAAGTGGATGGCGATCTGCCCTACGGTGTCACTGACCAGGGGTGATATCGCGACCGCTTGCGCCGGTCCGCGGTCGAGAAATCCCTTGATCTCCCGATTGCGTATCATGCGATCGAACAGGCAGGTCCAGCAGCCGCTCTCGCCCGGCTTGAACACAGGTCCGACCAGCGGAAACACGCCGGACGGCTGCACCAGCAGCCAGGGCGTCCCATCGCCGGCGCGCTCCTTGTTCACTTCAGCGAGCCGCCGATCGAGATAGTCGTTCACCAGCGTGATCGTTAGCTTGGGCGAACGCTTGGTGATCCGAACGCCGAGCTGGCTCAAGGCCGCGGCGAGTTCTTTGGCGCCTTTGACATCGATCGATTCCACCCGCACAGGACATTCGCGGAGATTCTGCTCCGCGACCTCGACAGGCAGGCCGAGGCTCGCCCAATATCCATCGACGGCGCCATCGAATGCGCGCGATGCTCCGCTGACGACGTATCGGCGATCGAGCAGCCGCCTGATCGCTTCCTCGATCTTGTCGGCGGGAAAATTCCTTGAAAGCTGGCGAACGATCTCCGGCGCAGCCTTGCCCTTTTTTCCGATTGCTGCGGCCACCGCGCAGTACAGATCGCCGTGCAGGAAGAACTTGCGGTTCTCGGAATAGAGACAGACCGCATCGGGAGGAATTAGATAGGCGGTGAAGTTCGGCGCGAATCGCAAAATGCCCTTGCGGGTCTGCCTCGCAGCGCGGCTCTTGCCATTGACTGTCATCGGGTCAGCACGCTGATCCTGTTTCTGAATAAGTTGGATCACACTCGCCCACCATCGGCAAGCTGATCAGCCGGATGCGGCGAACGTGCAACGAAAGCAAAAAATCGGCCGGGCCGTTCGCGGGCCCAGCCGACGAAATCGCGACGTGTCGATACATGGTCAGCGAGCGTTGCTTCCTAGCACCAGCGGCAGCGGCCCCACGATGCACAGCACCCTGCGCACGTCACCCACGGCACGCCGACGCCTATCCAGCCGACGCCGCAGCCGCCACATCCACCGCAGCCGATGCCGACGCCGCAACCACAGCCTCTGCAGGCCCTGCATCCTCCGCAACCTCTGCAGCCTCCGCAACCTCTGCAGCCACAGCCGCCGCATCCCCGTGCGACCTGTATGCGGTCACCGACGCTTTCATTGTCGAAGAGATGGAAGGTGGCGAGGCTGACGTCAGCGAGTTCTTCCTCGCTGAGCGGGCTCACCCCGCTGGGCACGAAGTTCGTCCTGTGTTGAACGTCGCTGGTCGGCAGGGCCGACGCCAGTGCACTTCCCGCCAGCGAAAAAGTTAGACCGGCTACTCCCAGCGCCGGTACCGCGACATTGGTCACTCGCTTCTTTTTCGAAGCTTGCTTCGCCCGCTGCATGGCCGCATCCTCCAGTTGGCAGAAGGATATTGAGAAGATGATCCTACGCCGAGCAAACAAGGCAGGCAAGAATCACGCATACACGAAATGTAATGAGCTCGTTCAGATTGCATTCATCTTCATGAACGATATCGCGCAAATCCGTCGATTGCATCGAGTATCCGCGCTTGTAGAGCGGAGAGCAACGGATGTGGTTTGATGCAGTGCGCAATCGTCTACCCGCTTGAATGGGGACATTAGCTTGGTCGATCAACCCGGACGCTTCGCCTGGTACGAGCTTCTGACGACGGACATCTCGGGAGCAGCTGCGTTTTACGGCAAGGTCGTCGGCTGGGCTGCGAAAGATGCGTCGACGCCGGAACTGGCCTACACGGTGCTCAACGCTGGCGACGCTCCGGTCGTTGGGTTCATGGGGCTCCCCGAAGAGGGGCTGCGAATGGGTGCGACGCCGAGATGGGTCGGCTATGTCGCCGTCGATGACATGGATGCGAAGGCCGCGCAGATCCGCCGTCTTGGGGGCGCCATTCTGGTGCCGCCGACCGACAGCAATATCGGCCGAATTTCGGTGGTCGCCGATCCGCAAGGAGCGACGTTTGCGCTGGTCACCGGACTGTCATACGGCCAGCGGCAGGCCTGCGGGTTGGACGAGCCCGGGCGCGTCGGCTGGCACGAACTGCTGGCTGAAGACCGGACCAGGATCTTTCCATTTTACGGCGCGCTTCTTGGCTGGCAGAAGGCCTCCGCTGAAGCCGATCCGGCAGATATGTACGAGCTGATCTCGGCGGCCGGACAGACGATCGGCGGCATGCTCACCAAGCTTCCGAGCGTATCGCAGCCCTGTTGGCTCTACTACTTCAATGTCGACGACATCGGCGCGGCCGCCAAGCGCGTCAATGCTGGCGGAGGCCGGGTCCTCCAGGGTCCGATCGAGTTGCCCGATGGTTGCTGGATCGTGCGATGCGCCGATCCCCAAGGTGCCCTGTTTGCGCTGCAGGGAGCTTGGGATCAGAAGGGCGCCGAGCAACCTTCCGCCGCGGAAGTCAATTGGTCCGCCAGATGGGGTGGTGTTGCGTCACAGGGCAGGTTGGTCCTTCACAAGACGAAGCGCTAGGACCTGACGTTTCGCGGGGTCGTCGTCGACCCGATCAATGTCTGCATCCCGCCAGGAAGCGTGCGACGGAGCACGCGCGCAATGGCACCAGCTCCTCACATTCATCAATCGAGCCGCGGATCACCCGCTGCCCGTTCGCCGGCCGCAGGGTCTGCGAGCGAGCCGGCGAAGTTCCGGAGACGGGCCCGCATCGCCTCAATGGTGGGCCGACACGCCCTTGACGCACTGGGTCAACAGATCAACGGTGGCGGATTGGCCGATATCACCCAGGCTGATCATGCCGACCATCCGCTTGCTCTTGTTGATCACGGGCAGCCTGCGGATCTTCAGCGTCTCCATGTGATGCACGGCTTTCGCCAGATCGTCGTCTTCCCGGCAACAATGGATGCCTTCGGTCATGACCTCCCGCGCTGTCATGCGCGCGGCGTTGAAGTCCTTGCGCGCAAGGCCTTTGCAGACGATGTCGCGATCGGTCACCATCCCGATCAAATGGTCGCCTTCGCCGATCGGAATGCAGCCGATGTCGTGCCCCTGCATCAGCTTCGCGATTTCGGTGATTGGGGTGTCGGGGCTGACCCAATCGACACCCTTGTGCATCACATCCTTGACCTTCATGGAGGACCTCCGTTGCGAACGCAGCCCCCGTGACGTGACTATACAATGAACCGGCCGCGACCGCACGCGTCGCCGCGACGAAGGTGTACCGGGATCATCCCGCCGTGATGCCGCATCAGTCGTGCATGCTGAAGCGCCCATGCGGTGCACTGGCCGTCAGGCGCGCGAACTGCGCATGGGTGAGCTGGAGCAGCGTCTCGTGATCGCCGGCTTCGATATAGATCTCGGGCTGGGCGCGGATGCTGTCATCGACGATGAGATCGAGCCCGTAGCAGCGGCCGACCGCCGGAACGGCTCCGTGCGCGCAGTCCGCGAACAGGCGGTTGATCTCGGTTTCGTTGGCCATGACGAGATCCTCGCCAAGCCTCTCCTTCAAGTCCGGCAGGTTGAGATGGTGCGATGCCGGCACGACCGCGAGCATATAGCCGCCGTCATGCCGCAGCACGACGGCCTTGGCGAGACGATCGCCCGAGACGTGGCAGGCCTGCGCCGTGCGCGCGGATGACATGGTGAGATCGTGCGGAATCTCGGCATACTGGATGTTCTCGGCAGCCAGATATCGGTGCAGTGTGGGGGCAATGGACATGGCGTAGCCTCCGGATGGGTATGCGAGCCATCCACCGTGAGGCTGCCCCCGCCGCACGATGGGCGGCCGCGTGATTGCCGGGCTTGAGCATAGGCCTTGCCCTCGAATGCCGCAATCGGGTCGGAGGCTCGAATCGCTCCGGGCGCGCCATTTCCGCGTCGTTTGCGCCAATCGATTGTGACCTTTGCTCCGCTTTTCGTGGCTTACGGGATCCTTGCCACGACGTTGGGCCGGTTCTTCTCGAGCCAGGCGACGGCCTCGGGTCCATCGACGACACACTCGAAGGTTTCCCAGGTTGGGTCCTCCAGGGATTCCAATTGCAGTCGCTTCGCCGCATACTCGACGAGTTCGTGCAGGCCTTCGTATCCCCGTCGGTGCTCGAGGGACTCTGCAATCGCCGAGCTGGTCCATCCGCGTTGGGCCAAATCGATGATGCTCGGAGCGTCAGCCTCGCTGAACCAGGGGGTGGCGTCGAACTCGATGCAGCGGACATTGTCGGCGGTATGGCAAGTGGCGTGGATCATTGGCTTCCTCCGTTCGCCGGCTGCAACATGCGCTCGCGTTGCGCTTCTCACATCGCTGCCTCGCAACGCGCTCTTTTTTGAGCATGATCTTTTCGGAAAACCGCTTCGCACTTTTCCGGATCATGCTTTAGGCTTTGACCAAATCCCCCAATAGGTTCGCCGCCACCGTCAGCTTGGCGAGCGTCAGGCCGCTGGCAGCAATTTCCTCGACCGAGCGGCGGATGCGGATCGCTTCGGGGTGCGCCGCGAGCCAGGTCCCGACCGCCTGCTGGCCGGACTGGCCGGTCGCCAGCATGTCCGCGGCCAGCCTCCTTTCGGCGCCGGCGATCTGCTCGACGGCGCGATCGATGGCCATGCGTTCGAAATAATCGTTTGCGGGCACGCCGCGCGCGGCGGCGATGATGCGGTCGAGACGGAAATTCGCCTCGGCGGCGTAGAAGGTCGCGGCGGCATCGCCGATCGGGCGGGTGGTGCGCTCGGCAACCGTCACGATGTCGGGTGCGGAGACCAGAGCGTCGAGATCGGCGAGCTCGCCGGCGAGGCCGGCCGGGACACCGGCCTCAGTGAGTTCCTGTCGCCGCTTGCTGCGCCCGGCCTGCAAGTCCGACGGCAGGGCGGTGTCGAGCCCGGAAACGATCTGGCGGATCGCCGGGCCGAAGCGCGCGACGACGGCCTCCAGTCCGTCCTTGAAATCGACATTGCGCACGAACCAGACCATGCGGGAGAGCAGCAGGTCCTGCACAGACGCATAGAGGGACAGCTGCAACTGCCCGTCGATGCAGGTGTCGAGTGCATCGATCGCGTCATTGAGCAACTTCAGTCCGTAGCATTCATCGACCGCCACATAGGCCATCACGATGGTCGGGATATCGGCGTCGGTTTCGTCGATCAGACGCACGACACAGGCCGGGCCGCCGCGGTTGATCACCGCGTTGGCGAGACTGGTCGCGATGATTTCTCGCCGCAGGCGGTGGAATTCGACCGCGGTCGGGAATTTGTCCTGAATCTCGCGCGGAAAATACTGCGACAGTTCGCGGGCGAGATAGGGATCATCGGGCACGCTGGTGACGAGCAGGTCATCGTAGAGGGTCAGCTTGGCGTAGGCGAGCAGCACCGCAAGCTCCGGCCGTGTCAGGAACTGGCCGCGCCTCGTGCGCTCGGAGAGCGCTGCGTCGTCGGGCAGGAACTCCACCGCACGGCTCAGCAGGCCACGCTGCTCGAGCGATTGCATCAGGCGGGTGAGGAAGCCGGTCTCGGCCACGCCCTTGCGCTCGGCGAGCGAGAGCGCCAGCGTCTGCAGATAGTTGTTGCGCAGCACCAGCACGCCGACCTCGTCGGTCATCGCGGCAAGCAGGCTGTTGCGCTCAGCGGGACTGAGGCGTCCCTCGCGCTCGAGGCGCGCCAGCGCGATCTTGATATTGACCTCGACGTCGGACGTGTTCACGCCGGCCGAATTGTCGATCGCGTCGGTGTTGAGCTTGACGCCCTTCTGCGCCGCTTCGATGCGGCCGCGTTGAGTGACGCCGAGATTGGCGCCTTCGCCGATCACCCGGGCGCGCACGTCACCGCCCGCGATGCGGATCGGATCGTTGGCGCGGTCACCGACCTGATCGTCGCTCTCCCCGGAGGAGCGCACATAGGTGCCGATGCCACCAAACCACAGGAGGTCCGCGCGAGCCTTCAGGATCGCCGTCATCACCTCGAAAGGCGTGGCTTGCGGCTTGTCGAGCTCGAGCAGGGTGCGCACTTCCGGAGCGAGCGGGATCGCCTTGAGCTGGCGCGAGAACACGCCGCCGCCCTGCGAGATCAGCGACTTGTTGTAGTCCTGCCAGCTCGATCGCGGCAGATCGAACAGCCGCTTGCGCTCGGCGAAGCTGGTCGTTGGATCGGGCGAGGGATCGATGAAGATGTCGCGATGATCGAAAGCTGCCACCAGCCTCGTCGTCGGCGAGAGCAGCATGCCGTTGCCGAAAACGTCGCCGGACATGTCGCCGACGCCGACCGCGGTGAACGGCATGGTCTGAATGTCGGTGCCGAGTTCGCGGAAGTGGCGCTTGACCGCCTCCCAGGCGCCGCGCGCCGTGATTCCCATCTTCTTGTGGTCGTAGCCCAGGCTGCCGCCCGAGGCGAAGGCGTCGCCGAGCCAATGGTTCTTCTCGGCCGAGATCGCGTTGGCGACGTCGGAGAAGGTGGCGGTGCCCTTGTCGGCGGCGACGACGAGGTAGGGGTCGTCGCTATCATGCCGCAAGGTGGATTCGGGCGGCACGACGATGTCGCCGTCGAGATTGTCGGTGAGTTCGAGCAGCGAGCGAACGAAGATGCGATAGGCTTCGGTGCCCTCCACGAGCCAGGCGTCGCGATTGAGAGGCGGCGGCAGGCGCTTGGGCACGAAGCCGCCCTTGGCGCCGACCGGCACGATCACGGCGTTCTTGACCTGCTGCGCCTTTACCAGGCCCAGGATCTCGGTGCGGAAATCCTGCGGCCGGTCGGACCAGCGCAGGCCGCCGCGCGCAACCTTGCCGAAGCGCAGGTGAATGCCTTCGACGCGAGGTGAATAGACGAAGATCTCGTAGAGCGGTCGTGGCGCGGGCAAGTCGTCGATCCGGCGCGCCTCGAACTTGAAGGAGATCACCGGTCGCGGATGTCCATCCTCGCCGATCTGCCACAGATTGGTGCGAACGGTTGCCTGCACCAGATTGGTGAAGCGGCGCAGGATGCGGTCTTCATCGAGCGAGGCGACGGATTTGAGCTGCTCCTCGATCTCGGCAAGAAGGGCCGTCTCGCGTGCCGAACGTTCCCGATCCGTAAGGACGAGGCGCTGATCGAGGCGGGCCTGGAACAGCGCGACCAGGTTGGCCGTGATCGCGGCGTTCTTGCGCAAGGTCTCCCACATGTAATCCTGGGTGAACGGAGCGCGGATCTGGTGCAAATAGCGCGACAGCGCCCGGATCGTCGAGACTTCCCGCCAGCCCAGGGCGGTGCGCAGGATCAGTCCGTTATATCCGTCGGATTCGGCACGGTCGGTGACCACCGCCATGATCGAGGCTTCCAGGCGATGGCTGAATTCCGGGTCGATCTCGATGGGCTGGCCGTCACCGGTCTCGATCGTCATGTCGTGCAGCCAGACCGGCTCCGGCCGGTTACCGGGCACGATCTGATAGGTGCGCTCGTTGACCACGCGCAGGCCGTGATTCTCGATCACCGGCACGCGGTATGACAACGACAGCGGTGCGGCGTCCGAAAAGACCTTCAGGCCGAGGCGCCTCGGATCGTCCTCCGCGAAACGGTGAACCGAAATCGTGACCGGGCGGGCTGGCGTCAGCTTTTCGATGGTGGCGATATCGGCAATTGCCTGCTCCGCGCTGAAAATTTCGGTGTAGCCACCGGTAAAAGCCCGGGCATAACGGTTGGTGAGCATGCGCGCCCGCATACCATCGGTCGACGCAGTGAGCGCGGTCTTCAGCTTGTCGGCCCAGGTCGCGGCAATGGCGCTGATCCCGGCTTCGAGCGTGGCGTGGTCGACGACGGGAGTCTTGCCTTCATAGCGCCCGATGATGAAATGGACGCGCGCAAGCGCGCCTTCGGGGAATGACACGTAGGAAGCGGACAGGGTCCCCTTGTAGACCTGCGCCAGGAAGGCTCCGACGCGCGTGCGGACGTCGGTGTCGTATTTGTCGCGGGGAATGAAGGTGAGGATGGAGACGAAGCGATCGAACTTGTCCACCCGCGCCAGCGCCCGGACGCGCGGGCGCTCGTAGAGGATCAGGATCTCGATGACGAAATTGTAGAGCGTGTCGACGTCGATCTGGAACAATTCGTCACGCGGATAATCTTCGAGAATATGCATGAGCGCCTTGCCGGAATGGCCGTTCGGATCGAAGCCGGCCCGCTGCAGCACCCGCGAAATCTTGAGGCGCACATAAGGGATCTGCCGTGCCGAGCGGGTATAGGCGCCCGAGGTGAAAAGGCCGACGACGCGGAGCTCGCCTTCGAGCCGGCCGTCGGGCGAGTAGAGCTTGATGCCCACATAGTCCATCCGGATGCGGCGATGCACGCGGCTACTGACATTGGCCTTGATGACGATCAGCAGGGTCGGCTCGTGCATGAACTCGCGAATTTCCGACGTCATCACCACCATCTCAGTGCCGCGGCGCAGCACCTTCACGTCCGGATCGCGCAGGATGCCGAGGCCCTCGCCGGTCGTGATGTCGTCCGAGGCGTCGCTGTCGGGCGAGAAGCGATATTCGCGCACGCCGAGGAAGGTGAAATTGTCCGCGCAGAGCCATTGCAGGAACTGATTGGCTTCGGCGACCTCGTCGATCGGCAGCGGCGGCGGATTGGAAGAGAACGTCTTGATCGCTTCCTCGACGCGATCGCGCATGACGCGCCAGTCGGCGACGCAGGCGCGGACATTGTTCAACGTCCTGGTCAGGCCGTCGATCAGCTTCTGGCGGTCGGCATCGGCATCGAGGCGTGTGATGTGGAGATGAATCAGGCTTTCGCGCGCGCCCTTTGCCCCGTCCGGCAGCGCTTCGCCGTGGAAGCGCAGCAGCTTGCCCCCATCGTCGCGCTCCACGGCGATGATGGGGTGAGCGACCAGGGTGACTTCGATGCCCTGCTCGGCGAGCTCCGCCATGGTGGAATCGAACAGGAAGGGCATGTTGTCGTTGAGGATCTCGAGCACGGAAATCTCGCGCCCGTTCGGCAAGGTCGGATTGACGACGCGGACATCGGCGCTGCCGGCCGTGCGCCGCTGCACGTGCTCCCAGGCCTGCTCGGCAAGGAGGGCAAGCGAGGCGGCATCGTAATTGGCGAGATCCTCGATATTGGTGTAGCCGAACAACGGTTCGGCAAAGGCCCGGGGGCTCCTGCCCGCTGGCACGCTACCCGCTGCATCGCGGATCAGGGTTGCCCGGGCCTTGTCGTCACGCCACGCCATAATGTCCTCCATTTGCCGTGCCGTCCGACCGCAGGTGCAATCGTCAGCTTGATTTTGGAGTGCATCTCTTCGAGCGCCGCGATCGAGTGCTGCGCAGCCTCGAAGCTTCGACGGCTTTCGACGACAATACTACGATCCCGGAGCGAAAGGCGCACGCTGTCGTGAGGCGTGCTGAATTTTTCCGACGACAGCGGGTGAGGCCGAGGTCGGCGTCGGCGGTCTGTCGAACCATTGGGGGCAGAAAAAATCACCAGAAATTTCAATCGTATATGAGTTCGTGGCCCTTGGACGCGGAGCGAACGGCAGCTCTCTTCGGCCGCCCTTCAACTACACCCGCCGCATCCGCCACCGCCGCCGCCACCACCACCGCATCCGCCGCCACCGTCGCCACTGCCGCTCATCGTTTTCGATGCGGCATAGACCGACGCGTAGGGCGTGCCCGACAGCACCACGGCGCCGGAGAGCGCCACGGCGAGGACGAGTTCGTGATCGAGCGGCGCGCGCGAGGCCCGTGCGTGGGAGGACTGATACTTCTCCAGAACGTCCGCACCGGCTCGCGTCCGCGTCGGACGCTGCGCGAGCAGGAACCCCGCAAAGGCCGTGAGCATCAGGAGGATGACCAGAATTCCGATCGGGTGATGCCGCGCCTCGCCGACAGCAGCCTTGATGAAACCTGTGCCGATCAGGAGCATGACGAAGGGCAGGAAGGTCATGCGGAAGGACAGCATCTGCTCGTCGGTCGGGCAATAGCCGATGTCCTGCAAGCGCGTTTGAATCCGCTCGACGAGTGGCTTGACCGCGGTCTGGAACTGCTGCCGTGTCATGCCGGGTTCGACCGGCAGATGTGTCGGCCGCCCCATCATTGTGCCCAGCGGCGTTTGATCAGTGACGGTGATCCTGTGATCCCTGAGTCCGATGGACGCAGCGTTCGCCGACATCAGGCTAAGCAGCGCGGCATCGCCGACGCGGCGTGCGCCACCGGAGAGATAAGCGAGCTCCAATGCGTTGAGTTTGCGGGCAGCGTGCGCGGCCGGGCCGATCCGCAGTCTGAGGCTGTAGCCGGCCAGGAAGACGATTGCCGCCATGGTCAGGTAGAACGTCAGGAACGGGCCGGCCGTCCAGTCGAACGGATTCCAGGTCATCAGTTCATCTCCTGAATAAACGTCGAATCCATGCCATGGGCTTTGGTATGATAAGCCAGCGGTTGCGATCGGTCACATGATAGCGTTGTCGTCCGAAGCGTAAGTGTGTCGCCGGCCACAGCTCCGGGGCAGGCGGCCCGAACACGCGCTCGTGCAGCGCCAGCGTTTCCGCATATTGCCGGCGATAGAGCGCCTGGGCCTCACTGCCGCCGGGAGTCGGATCGTGGTGCAGTGGCGCCTGCAGCCTCTCTCCGCACCAGACCGTCCAATAGTCGCGTGAATAGATCAGATGCTGGTGCCAGACCTCGTCGACGACCTCGCTCGGCGTGACCGGCGTCGGCGAGACGACGGCCAGAAAGCAGAAGCGGCGATAGGCATCGACAGCCGCGCGGGCCTCCTCGAGGCTCCAGCCATGGTCACGCGCAAGCCGGCGGGTGAAGTTGAGCCGTGTGTCCGGCTCGAAATCATGCTGCTCGATACGTCGCCACAGCTCCTGCCGGGCGGCCGTCCAGACCGGCTCGTCGGACTGGATGTCGATCTTGAACTGCTCTCGCTGCAATCGAGGCTCCGGGATCGTCGATCATCATAATAGCACGGGATGGCGCGCCCAGGATGACGGTCGGATGACCGGCGCGTCCCTTGTTGGCCGGGGTCAATGAGGATCGGCTCGGAACCAGGCGTGGGTCGACCGCATTAGTCCTAAAGTGGAATCAGGTACTTATAAGGCCTGCGATGCTGCACGCGACACCAATCGCAGGGGCGGGATCGCCGTATGTCATCGTCATCGGCAACGAGAAGGGTGGCTCGGGGAAGACGACGATGGCCATGCATCTGGCCGTCGCACTTCTGAAAGAGGGCCAGCGCGTCGGGACGATCGATCTCGATAGCAATCAGGCGGCTCTGACGCGCTACATCGAAAACCGGCGCATCTGGGCTTGGCATCGGCGGATCGAACTCGAACTGCCGTTGCACCGTCTGGTTCGGCGCGCCGAGGGCGCTAACCTGGAGGACAACGAAGTCGAGGAGCTCGCCGCCTTCCAGGCGGCTGTTTCCGACCTCAAAAAGTCCGTCGATTTCGTCGTGATCGATACCCCCTCGACCGACACGTATCTCATGCGCCTTGCACATTTGGTGGCCGATACGCTGGTGACGCCCGTCACTGATAGTTTTCTTGATTTCGGCTCGCTGGCCTCAGTCGACCCCATCACGCAGGAGGTGAAGGGAACCGGTCACTACGCCGAGATGGTATGCGAAGCTCGCAGGTATCGGCGCCATTTCGACCAATGCCGGACCGATTGGGTCGTCCTGCGTAATCGCTCGGCGCGGGGGCGACTGCCGTATCCCAATATTGCCGAACTCGGCATACGGCTGGGGCTCAGAGATATCCGAGGCTGTGCCGAGCGCGTCGTGTATCGCCAGCTTTTCCTCTCCGGCCTCACTGCCCTCGATGCGCTGGACGAAGCGACCTTCGGCGCCAAACCTGGTCAATCACACCGATTGGCTCAGCAAGAGATGCGCGATCTGATCGGCCTCCTGAACCTGCCGATCACCGAGCGTGTCCGCCGCAGGGCCGCCGCCCGAAAAGAGTGGTTTGCATCGGCAGGCGCGCCACTCGACATCGATGATGTGCTGGTTGATTCAGTCGTGTCGCCGAATGGACTTTAACCCATTGCGGCTGCAGACGTGTGCACGCCATTCCGCATCAGCGCCATCCGCGCGCAGGCGCCACGTGCGTGAGGATCGCCTCGATCGCATGCGCGCAGTAGGCCACACCGAGCTGGTTCGGGACGGTCAGCAGCAATGTATCAGCCTCCGCGATCGCCCCGTCCTTGCGGAGCTGCTCGATCAGCACATCCGGTTCGGCGGCATAGCTGCGGCCGAAGATCGCGCGGGTGCGCGGATCGATGAAGCCGATCTGATCCTCCTCCGCGCGTCCGCCGCCGAAATAGGCGCGATCGCGGTCGTCGATCAGCGCGAAGATGCTGCGGCTGACCGACACGCGGGGCTGACGGGTGTGGCCGGCTTCCTTCCACGCGGCGCGATAGGCGCGGATTTGGGCTGCCTGCTGCACATGGAAGGCTTCGCCGGTCTCGTCGCTCTTGAGCGTCGAGCTCTGCAGATTCATGCCGAGCTTCGCCGCCCAGACCGCCGTGGCGTTCGAGCCGGCGCCCCACCAGATCCGCTCGCGCAGGCCTTCGGAATGCGGCTCTAAGCGCAGCCGTTCAGCCAATTGACTTCGGTCGGTCGACCGAATTATACTGCCGGTATGGGTACTCGGGTTGCAAAAGCGGTTCCGAAAAGGACGGATCCCACGACGGCGTTACTGGAGGCCGCGAAGGCGATGCTTCGCCAACGCGGATATGCCGGCCTCTCGACACGCGATGTTGCGCAAGAGGCCGGTGTACCGCTCAGCCAAATTCACTACCATTTCGGTTCGAAGCACGGGATGATCGTGGCGCTTTTCGAGCACTTGAACGCGCAATTGCTCGACCGGCAGCACGCGATGTTCAACGATCCCTCGCTCAAGCTTTCGGACCAGTGGGATCGCGCCTGCGACTACTTCGATGAGGATATCGCCTCCGGCTATGTGCGCGTTCTGCAAGAACTGATTGCTGCCAGTTGGGCAGACGCTCCCGTGGCCGAGGTCATCCGGGCCGGCATCATGGGATGGATCGAACTCCTCACCGACTTGGCGCGGCGTGCTGAGAGGAGCTTTGGTGGCCTCGGCCCGTTCACGCCCGCGGATATCGCAACGCTCGTCAGTCATGCCTTCATGGGCGCAGAGAGTCTGTATCTCCTCGGTCTCGAGCAGCAGGGCGTTCCGGTGCGCCGGGCGCTTCGGCGCTTTGGTGATCTCATTCGTATGGCCGAAGGCGCCGCAGCAGCCGAGCACAAGCGGATGACCTGATTTGATCGCGTAGCGTAATGCAAGGGGGGCGATACCATGCGCGCGAAACTACCGGAGAGGGACGGCTTCGTTGAACGTGATGGCGTGAAGCTCGCCTATGAAGTTTATGGCAGCGGCCCGCAAACGATGGTGTTTTTGCCGACATGGACGATCGTCCATTCGCGGGTCTACAAGGCTCAGCTTCCTTATTTCAGCGAACGCTTCCGGTGCATTACCTATGACGGACGCGGCAACGGCAAGTCGGATCGGCCGGATGACATCGCTGCCTATTCGCTCGACAATCAGGTCGCCGATGCTCTTGCCGTGCTGGATGCCACCGATGCGGGCGAAGCGATCGTCGTAGGCCTCTCGGCCTCGACGATACTGGCGTGCGTTCTGGCGGCCTATCATCCCGAACGAGTCAAGGCCGCGATCCTGGCAGGGACTGCGGCGATCGTCGGACCTGGCTACGCATACATGAGCCCGCAGCATTTCCTGTCGAAGCAAGACAACTTCGACGGCTGGAACAAATACAACAGAGACTACTGGCTCTTGGACTATCCGGATTTCGCCAGACACTTCGTCAGCAACATCTTCTCTGAGCCGCATTCCACCAAGCAGATCGAGGACGGAATCGAGTGGGCCGGCGACACCACGGGCGCGATTCTCGCCAAGACGGTGGAGGCGCGCATGATCCCACCGAGTGTCGACGTTGGCGAGACGATGTATCGCCGGGTTCGCTGCCCGACGTTGATGATCCACGGTGACGACGATCAGATCCAGCCGATTGCGCGTGCCAAAATCGTAGCAGAACTCTCCGGGGCAAAACTCCTCACCATACCGGGAGGTGGTCACAATCCGCTCGTCCGGTATCCGGCCAAATGCAATACCGCGATCACGGAATTTCTCGATCGGCAGCTCGGCTGTGTCCAGACCAGGCAACAATCCGCCGCGCGGGTCAGGACAAAGCGCGCCTTGTATCTGTCCTCGCCGATAGGTCTTGGTCATGGACGACGAGACATCGCGATTGCCCGTGAATTGCGCAAATTGCATCCGGACCTGCAGATCGATTGGTTGGCGCAAGACCCGGTCACGCGATTGCTCGCTGCGAGCGGTGAGCACATTCATCCCCTGAGTTCCCGGCTTGCGAGCGAGTCGCGGCATATCGAGCTCGAGTCAGGCGAACACGATCTGAACGCGTTTCAGGCGATTCGTCGCATGGATGAAGTGCTGGCCGCCAACTTCATGGTGTTTCAGGATGCCGTCGGAGATGGCGATTATGAACTCGTGATCGCCGATGAAGCATGGGACATCGATCACTTCTGGCACGAGCATCCGGAGCTGAAGAAAGCCAAGCTCGCCTGGCTTACGGATTTCGTCGGCTTTCTGCCGATGCCAAGTGGCGGTGACCGCGAGGCGTTTCTGGCCCGTGACTACAATGCCGAGATGATCGAGCATGTGGAGCGCAATCCCGGCGTTCGTGATCGCGCGATCTTTGTCGGAAGCCGCGAGGACATTATTTGCCGCTCCTTCGGCCGTGATCTCCCAGACATGCAGGACTGGGTGCCCAAGCATTTCGACTTCTCCGGTTACATCATCGGTGAGCACCCCCAGGCTTTTGGATCCCGTAGCGATCTGCGCCAAAGCCTCGGCTATCGGCAAGGCGAGCGTGTCTGTATCGTCACAGTTGGAGGTTCCGGCGTCGGCGCGCACCTGATCAAGCGTATCCTGCGAAGTTATCAACTCGCGGAGTCCCGAATTCCGGGCTTGCGGATGATCGTCGTCGCCGGTCCTCGTATCGAGCCGACGTCCATTGGGGCGCCGCCGGGCGTGGAAGTACGCTCGTTCGTGCCGGACCTCGATCGCCATCTCGCGGCTTGCGATCTGGCCATCGTGCAGGGTGGATTGACAACCTGCATGGAACTGGCGGCGGCTGGAACGCCGTTCCTGTATTTCCCGCTTCAAAACCACTTTGAGCAGAATTTCCATGTCGCTTATCGCCTCGATCGCTATCAAGCCGGCAAGCGCATGGACTATGCAACGTCAACGCCGGACATGATTGCCGATGCGATGATAGGCGCTCTAACGGATCGACCCTGCTTCCGGCCGGTCGAAGCCGACGGCGCCGTGCGTGCGGCGCGCATGTTGTCCGATCTCATCTAACCTGGTGCAAGGAGGGGGTCATGGCCGCACTGGTTTATGGAGTGCTTTGTTACATTCTGTTCTTGTTTGCTTTCTTGTATGCGATTGGGTTCGTGGGCAACGTCGTTGTCCCGAAGTCGATTGACAGCGGTGGTCCTTCGAATCTCACCATCGAAGCGACCATCGTTAACGTCGTCTTGCTTGGTCTGTTCGCAGTTCAACACAGCGTCATGGCACGACAGGGCTTCAAGCGCTGGTGGACCAGGCTTGTCCCGAAGTCGATAGAGCGCAGCACATACGTGCTTCTCTCCAGCCTCGCGCTGATCCTCTTGTACTGGCAGTGGCGCCCGCTGACTGACGTCATCTGGTCGGTGAGCAATCCCATCGGCAAGGCTGTTCTCGATGTCTTCTTTTGGCTTGGATGGGCGATCGTGCTGCTCAGCACATTCATGATCAATCATTTCGACCTGTTTGGCCTTCAGCAGGTGTATGCGCATTGGCAGGGAAGAATTGCGCAGTCACCGAGCTTTCGGGCGCCGCTGTTCTACAGGGCGGTACGTCACCCGATCTACCTGGGTTTCCTGCTGGCGTTCTGGGCCACTCCGGTCATGACAGCAGGACATCTGCTCTTTGCCATTGCGACGACTGGTTACATTTTCATAGGCATCCTGCTGGAAGAGCGCGATCTCGTCGCTTTTCATGGCGAGGCCTACATCGAATACCGCAAGCGCGTCTCGATGATTATTCCCATGCCGCCGCGACAGACCTGACGTGCCGCGCTCGATGACCGTTGTTGGACATCACCGCCATCCCAGCGCCGGGGCCACGTGGGTCAAGATCGCTTCGATCGCATGGGCGCAGTAGGCGACGCCGAGTTGGTTGGGGATGGTCAGAAGCAAGGTGTCGGCCTCGGCGACGGCCTCGTCCTTTCGTAGCTGCTCGATGAGAACGTCGGGCTCGGCGGCATAGCTGCGGCCGAAGATCGCCCGGGTCCGCGGATCGATGAAGCCGATCTGGTCTTCCTCCTCGCGCCCGCCGCCGAAATAGGCGCGGTCGCGATCGTCGATCAGCGCGAAGATGCTGCGGCTGACCGACACGCGCGGCTCGCGCGTATGGCCGGCTTCCTTCCACGCCGCGCGATAGGCGCGGATCTGCGCGGCCTGCTGCACATGGAAGGCTTCGCCGGTCTCGTCGTTCTTGAGCGTCGAGCTTTGCAAATTCATGCCGAGCTGTGCCGCCCAGACCGCGGTCGCGTTCGAGCCGGCGCCCCACCAGATCCGTTCGCGCAGGCCTTCGGAATGGGGCTCGAGCCGCAGCAGGCCGGGCGGATTCGGAAACATCGGTTGCGGATTGGGCTCGGCAAAACCTTCGCCGCGCAGCAGGTCCAAAAAGACTTCCGCGTGGCGCCGGCCCATGTCGGCGTCGCTCTGGCCGTCGGCCGGCTGATAGCCGAAATAGCGCCAGCCATCGATCACCTGCTCGGGCGAGCCGCGGCTGATGCCGAGCTGCAGCCGTCCGCCGGCGATGAGATCGGCGCTGCCTGCGTCCTCGGCCATGTAGAGCGGGTTCTCGTAGCGCATGTCGATCACGGCCGTGCCGATCTCGATGCGGCTGGTCCTGGCGCCGACGGCGGCGAGCAGGGGAAAGGGCGAAGCGAGCTGGCGCGCGAAGTGATGGACGCGAAAATAGGCGCCGTCGGCGCCGAGCTCCTCCGCTGCCACGGCGAGCTCGATCGATTGCAGCAGCGTATCCGCGGCCGAGCGGGTCTGCGACTGCGGCGAAGGCGTCCAATGTCCGAACGAGAGGAATCCGATCTTCTTCATGCTGGCAGTCTATGGATGATCGGGAGGGGAAGTCTTCTGACTTTTGGGCGAGCCGGACGTCTGGCCGCGATTGGCCCCATGCGCGGCGATGATGGCATCGTGCGCCTGTTTTGCCCGACGCGTCAACAGTTTCGTAAAATCCGACATTTCGCCGGAGGCCGTCGGCTACTTTGCATGGGGTTGTTTTCGAGATTTTTGTCGTCCGGCCGCCGGGGCGGCCATCGCGAACGATCCCGGAGTGACCTCAGGGCGGACTGAATTCGCCCTTCAAGGCGGTCTGCTGCGCATCGTTCGGCGAGCCGAGATAGGACGTCGGCTTTCCAGCCTCCTGGAGCGCGCCCCAGGCCTGCGCGCCGTTCGGTGCGAACATCACGACCATCTGGTTGTCCTGGCAGTCATGCGGCTTGCAGGCGTGAAACATCTCGTAGGTCGTCCCGCCGGCGGCGGCGCGGGTGCCGGGGCTGGCGACATAGTTGCCAACGGGCTTGCGCATCTCCCGCGTCCAGCCCGGCAGCTTGCCGCTGCTGTCGAACAGGCTCGTCAGCGCCCGCGCGTAAGCCGGCTTCTTGATGATGTCGAACAGATAGGGCTCGGCCGCTGCGGCAGGGCTCGCCATGCACATCATCACCATTGCCCAACGAAGCCGTCGCATGCCGTCCCCCACGCGCCTGTTCGCGCATATTCGGTCGCGCTCATTACAGCATCGCGACGACCTCACTTGATTATGCGCACGCCCTTGGTGGTGAAGCGCTGCATCTTGCCGCCCGGACGCACCGGGCGCCGCGTGCCGGCGGCCTTGCCGGTGCCGGGCGGCTGGTGCGCGGGGACGAGCTGGTGGGGCTGCGAGCCGATCAGATCGGCGCGGCCCATCTCCTTCAGAGCCTCGCGCAGCACGGGCCAGTTGTCGGGGTCGTGATAGCGCAGGAACGCCTTGTGCAGGCGGCGCTGCCGCAGGCCCTTGATCGCCTCGACCTTGTCGCTGCCGCCGTGCCGCACGCCGCGCAGCGGATTGACGCCGGTGTGGTACATCGCCGTTGCGGTCGCCATCGGCGAGGGCAGGAAGGTCTGCACCTGGTCGGCGCGGTAGCGGTTCTTCTTGAGCCAGAGCGCGAGGTTCATCATGTCCTCGTCGGTCGTGCCCGGATGCGCCGCGATGAAGTAGGGGATCAAATAGTATTTCTTGCCGGCCTGCTCTGCTGCGGCGTCGAACATCCGCTTGAAGCGGTTGTAGGCGCCGATGCCCGGCTTCATCATCTTGTCGAGCGGGCCGCGCTCGGTGTGCTCCGGCGCGATCTTCAGGTAGCCGCCGACATGATGGGTGACGAGCTCCTTGATGTATTCGGGGCTCTCCACCGCGAGGTCGTAGCGCACGCCGGAAGCGACCATCACCTTCTTGATGCCCTTGGTCTCGCGCACTTTGCGATAGAGGCGGATCAGATCGTCATGCGAAGTGTTGAGGTTCGGGCAGATCTCGGGGAAGACGCAGGACGGCCGCCGGCACGCCGCCTCGACCTTCGGATCCTTGCACGCCATCCGGTACATGTTGGCGGTGGGACCGCCGATGTCGGAGATCACGCCGGTGAAGCCCGGCGTCTTGTCGCGGATCTTCTCGATCTCGCGCAGGATCGAGCCTTCCGAACGGTTCTGGATGATACGGCCCTCGTGCTCGGTGATCGAGCAGAAGGTGCAGCCGCCAAAGCAGCCGCGCATGATCGTCACCGAGAATTTGATCATCTCCCAGGCGGGGATTCTCGCTTCGCCATAGGAGGGATGCGGCGCGCGCGCATAGGGCAGGTCGTAGACCGCGTCCATCTCCTCGGTGGTGAGCGGGATCGGCGGCGGGTTCAGCCAGAGATCGCGATCGCCGTGGCGCTGCACCAGCGGCCGCGCATTGCCGGGATTGCTCTCCCGGTGCAGCACGCGTGACGCGCGTGCATAGGCCTCGCGATCCTGCTCGACCTGCTCCAGGGCTGGCAGCCGGATCACGGTGGCGCCTTTCTGTCGCGTTGCGCCCTCGTCGGCGGAGTCGAGATCGTCGGCGTGCAGCTCCGAATAGTCCTCGGGCACGCGGCGGAACAGCGCAACGCCCCTGACGTCGTCGAGTTCGCGCGGTGCTTCGCCCGCGGCGAGACGCTGCGCCACCTCGACGACGGCGCGCTCGGCATTGCCGTAGAGCAGAAGGTCAGCCTTGGCGTCGGCCAGCACCGAGCGGCGCACCTTGTCGGACCAGTAATCGTAATGCGCGATCCGGCGCAGCGAGGCTTCGATGCCGCCGAGCACGATCGGCACGTCCTTGAACGCCTCGCGGCAGCGCTGGGCGTAGACGATGGTGCAGCGGTCCGGGCGCCCGCCGCCTTCGCCGCCGGCCGTATAGGCGTCGTCGTGGCGCAGGCGGCGGTCCGCCGTATAGCGGTTGACCATGGAATCCATGTTGCCGCCGGTGACGCCGAAGAACACGCGCGGCCTGCCCAGCGCCTTGAACGGCTCGGCCGAATGCCAGTCGGGCTGCGCGATGATGCCGACGCGAAAGCCCTGCGCCTCCAGCAGTCGGCCGATGATCGCCATGCCGAAGCTCGGATGGTCGACATAGGCATCGCCCGTCACCAGCACGATGTCGCAGGCGTCCCAGCCGAGCGCCGTCATCTCGGCGCGGCTCATGGGGAGGAACGGCGCCGGCTTGCCGGGCCGCGCCCGGGCCATCAGGGGTCTTTCGGCGGTGATTTGGGTGTCCATGGCGCCTACGCATAAGGCTGCGGACCGGCGAATTCAACCGACGGGCGCGTGATAGATCGCGGTTCTGGGCAGGCCTTGCGCAGGCGGTTCCCTGTTCGTGGCCCCAGGAACCAACTGCTTCCGCGAACATTCTGGTTAAGGGTTCGACGCGAGCCCGGATTGCGCGGACTGCCGCCATGTCAGCGCCCATGCCTGCAACCGGATTTGGCCTGAATGTTCGTCTAGGGCGAGGGGGAGCCGTGAGTACGGTGATAGAGAACTTGCTGGCGCGAAAGCAGAAGCTCGTGGAGCAACTGGATCAGGCGCAGGCGGTCGAAGAGCGCGACAAGATCGAGCACCAGCTCGAACAGATCAACACCGCACTCGATTTTCTGGATCGGCCCGAACCCAAGGACGGGCGGTAACGGCCGCTCAGTCCACCTTCAACGCGCGCGCATAGGCCACGCCCGAATTGGTGATATGCGTCGTGATCAGCGTCTCGAAAGCCGCGAGCTCGCCGCGCCCGAACAAATCGAGCAGTCTGCAATGCTCGTCGAACGACGTGCGGGTCCTGACATCGATCGGCGAGGTGAGGTTGGTGCGCAGCGCTGCGACGCGGCCCGAGACGAGCTGGTAGGATTCGACGAGATAGCGATTGCCGCAATGCGCGAACAGCGCCTCGTGAAAAGCGGCATCGGCGCGGCCGTAGGCGATGTTGTCCTTTGCCGCGACCGCAGGCTCCATCGCCGCAATCGCGGCACCCATCGTCGCAATTGCGCCGTCGCGGTCGTGACGAAAGGCGAGCTCGGCGGCCTTGGGCTCGAGCGCGATCCGGAAGGTGCAGAGCGCGGTGATGTCCTCGGCGCTCGGCGTGAAGACGAAGCTGCCGACCTGCGGCCTGATCACCACGAGGCCCTGTGCCTGCAACTGCCCCATCGCCTCGCGCACCGGCGTGCGGCTGACGCCGAAGGAGTTCGCCACCATCTCCTCGGAGATCGCAGCGCCGAGCGCGAACTCGCCGTCGACGATGGCCTGACGCAGCCGCAGCATGACCCGCTGCGACAGCGATTTCGGCGTATCGAGCTTCAAGGCTCTCATCGGCGCTCCCATGGCGCTGCCGGCCGCTCAGATCACCTTGCCGGGGTTGAGCAGATGGTCGGGATCGAGCGCGGCCTTCAGCGTGCGCATCAGCGCGATCTCGGCCTCGCTCCTCGCATGCCCCAGCCACTTCTTCTTCAGCGTGCCGATGCCGTGTTCGGCGGAGACGCTGCCGCCCATCTCGCGCACGAGACCATAGATGATCGCGTCCATCTCTTCCTTCGGCTGGCGCTCGACGGTGAGGCCCGTCACCCAGGAGACGAGGTGCAGGTTGCCGTCGCCGATATGGCCGTAATAGACGCTCTCGCAGCCGGTGATGCCCTGCGCGAGCGCCGCCTTGCAGCGCGTGGCGAACTCGTCCATCCGCGCCACCGCAAGGCCGATGTCGTAGGAGATGTGCGGCCCCAGCACCTGGCCGAATTCGGCGCAGATGTCGCGCACTCGCCAGAACGCCTGGGTCTGCCCCAGCGACTGCGCCACCGCGGCGTCAGCCAGCATTCCGCGCTCCATCAGCTCTTCGAGCCAGTTTTGGAAGCGCGGCGCATCGATGCTCTCCTCCGTGCCCTGCGCCTCCACCAGCACGTAGAGACCGTGGCCTGCGGCGACCGGCGGCTTCACGCCGGCGCGCGCCGTGATCACTTCCCAATAATCCGGCCACATCACCTCGAACGCCGACAGCAGCGGACCTAGCCCGCTTCGGGCGGCGCCGAGCAGCTCGATCACCGCGGCATAGTCCTTCAGCGCGCAGAGCGCAGCCATGGTCGAACGCGGCTTCGGATAAAGCCGCAGCACCACGCGGGTGATGATGCCGAGCGTGCCTTCCGAGCCGATGAAGAGATGCTTCAGGTCGTAGCCGGCGTTGTTCTTCATCAGCTTGTTGAGATTGGTGATGATGGTGCCGTCCGGCAGCACCACTTCGAGGCCGAGCACCAGTTCGCGCGTCATGCCGTAGCGGATCACGCGGTTGCCGCCGGCATTGGTGGAGAGATTGCCGCCGATGGCGCAGGAGCCGCGCGAGCCGAGATCGAGCGGGAAGAAGAAGCCGGCCTCGTCGGCGGCCTTCTGGATCGTCTCGAGCGGCGTGCCCGCCTTTACCGTCATCGTCGCGGAGGCGCTATCGATCTCCTCGATGCCGACCATGCGCTCGAGCGAGATCGCGACCCAGCCCGGCTCGGGCGAGGCGCCGCGGCAGAGACCGGTCAATCCGCCCTGCGGCACGAATGGCAGCCGCGCCTGCCGGCAGGTCGCGATCGCATCGGCAACGCCTTGCGCATCGACCGGGCGGATCACGGCGAGCGGCGTTTGCGGCAGGCTCGCGCTCCAGTCGTTGCAATTGCGCGCGGGGACCTCCGCGCCGGTCAGCACGGCCGCCGCGCCGAGCTTGTCGCGCAGGGCGCCGAGCAATTGGTGGGGGCGGTCGGTTGGGGGCACCATGTCCATGCAGCACCTTCTTAAGGTCGGCCGGAGCTCATTGAGCGGGAGCGAGGCGAGGGGGAATTGCGCCCTTCTTGTATGTAAGGTACAAGATGAAAAGTAAAGCAAAAACAAGCCTCGCTCAAGCTCTGAAGATCGTTGTAAATCAGGGGCTTACGCCGAGGCCGCAGCAATGGGTGGTGTCATGACCGAGGCAATTCGCGGATTCTGGGTGGCGGCGGCGACGCCGCTGACGTCGGAGGGCGGTGTGGATCACGCCCGGCTGGCGGCGCATGCCCAGCGGCTCTTCGGCAAAGGCGTCGATGGCGTCGTGCTGTTCGGCACCACGGGCGAGGGCACCTCGTTCAACGTCGCCGAGCGGATCGCGACCGTCGAGGCGCTGCTCAAGGCCGGCATCGCGGCCGAGCGGATCGGCATTGGCGGCGGCTTTCCCGCGATCAGCGACAGCATTGCGCTGACGCGCGCGATGCTTGGCCTCGGCTTGCGCCACGTGCTGTTGCTGCCGCCCTATTTCGATCGCAGCGTCACGCCCGAGGGGATCGAGGATGCTTTCGCCGCGGTCATCGATGCGGTCGCCGACGAGCGCCTGCGTGCCACGCTCTATCACATCCCGCAGGTCTCCGGCGTCGCGATCCCGACCTCGGTCGCCGCGAACCTGCGCAATCGCTACGGCAAGTTGGTCGCAGGCTTGAAGGACTCCAGCGGC
The DNA here is from genome assembly GCF_000426265.1 of Bradyrhizobium sp. Cp5.3. Taxonomy (NCBI): domain Bacteria; kingdom Pseudomonadati; phylum Pseudomonadota; class Alphaproteobacteria; order Hyphomicrobiales; family Nitrobacteraceae; genus Bradyrhizobium; species Bradyrhizobium sp. Cp5.3. The sequence continues at coordinate 102,481 of NZ_AUFA01000009.1, forward strand.
GACTTCAAGCAATTCCTGGCGTTCCGCGCGGCCGCGCCCGAGCTCGCCATCACCGTCGGTAACGAAGCCGACATCGCCCGCGCGATCGCGCAAGGTGGTGCCGGCACGATCTGCGGCATGGCCAACATCGTGCCGGAGCTGGTCAAGGACATGATCGACGGCGCTGACGTCGAGGCGCGCATGCAGGCCGCAGTCGACATCGTGGTGAAGACGCCCTCCTTCCTCGCGACGCTGAAAGCGATCCTCGCGGCGCAGACCGGAGATGCAGGCTGGCTGCGCGTCCGTCCGCCGCTGCGTCCGCTCTCCGATGGCGCCGCGCTCAAGCGGAAGCTCGATGAGCTGACGAGTCCGGCGATCGCGTGAGCTCGCGCAGCGCCGCGACACGTTGCCGCGCGTTCGCGTGTTGCGTGCCGCGATCGGTACCGATCGATGACTGCCGCGCGGTGCCCATCTGCACTTAGAACGATTCAACACTAGAGGGATTCAAGTTCCTCTACGGTTCTCTCCATCTCCGGCGACTGCTAGAGGCGCACACCTCGACGTCCCTGACTTGGAAGTGAATCGAAAGTGCGTGCCTATGTGGATGGCCAGCGCGTCTGCTGCCATCGAAACCGCGCCGGCAAGAGCCGTGCGAGTCTTCTCTTCGGAGCAGCCGTCCTGCTCGCCGAATGTCCCGCCACCACGACGACCGCAGAGGCGCAAGCGGCGCTGCCGCCGGTGACGGTGGATGCACCGACGCAGCGGCCCAAGCCGGCGCGCGCGTCCGACGCCGCGCAACGCCGCACGCAAACCGTCGCGCGCCAGCGCAACAGCGGCGCCCCGCGCGCCACTGAGCCGACGCCGTCGGAGCGCGCCGCGGCGGCTGCCGCCGCGCAGCAAGCCGCAAAGCTCGGCTATCGCGCGATGCCGAGTTCGACCACGCTGCGCAGCGGCGCTTCGCCGCTCGACACGTCGCAGGCCGTCAACGTCGTGCCCGAGCAGGTGCTGAAAGACCAACTGCCGCGCAACCTCGACGATGCACTCGGCAACGTCTCCGGCATCACCCAGGCCAACACGCTCGCCGGCACGCAGGACGCAGTCATCCGCCGCGGCTTCGGCGACAACCGCGACGGCTCGATCATGCGCAACGGCATGCCGCTGGTACAGGGGCGCAGCCTCAATGCCGCGGTCGAAAGCGTCGAGGTGCTGAAGGGGCCGGCCTCGCTGCTCTACGGCATCATGGATCCCGGCGGCATCGTCAACACCATCAGCAAGCGCCCGGAGCTCTATCAGCACGGCTCGGTGACGCTGCTTGGCTCGACCTATGGCGGCTCCAAGAGCGGCGCCGATGGCGCGTTCGACATCACCGGCCCGATCGGCGATCAAGGTCTTGCCTATCGGTTCATCGGCTACGGCGTCAGCGAGGATTACTGGCGGAATTTCGGACGCCACCGCGAGATGCTGGTGGCGCCATCACTAGCCTGGTACGGCAAGGACACCACGGTTTACCTCAACTACGAGCATCGCGAGTTCATCTACCCGTTCGATCGCGGCACCGCCTTCGTCAACGGCGCTCCGCTGGCAATCCCGGCGACGCGCCGGCTGGATGAGCCCTTCAACAACATGTGGGGCACCTCCGACCTGATGCAGGCCTCGGTCGAACACCGCCTCAACCAGGATTGGAAGCTGTTTGCGGCCTACAGCTACAACACCGAGACTTTTAGTGCGAACCAGCTCCGCATCACCGGCGTCAATGCCAAGACCGGCGTCGAGACGCGCAGCAATGACGGCACGCAAGGCTCGCTCAGCAATTCGAGCTATGGCACGTCCTACATCTCGGGCAATTTCTGGCTCGGCGATATGCGCAACGAGGTGCTGTTCGGCGGCGACGGCCAGTATCGCACCATCTATCGCGACAATCTGATCCGGCAGGCGACCCCGTCCTTCAACTTCTACAATCCGGTCTACGGGTTGATCGGGCCAGGTACGACGGTGTCGCCGACCGACAGCGCCCAGACCGACAAGCTCGGCCAGTTGTCGCTGTTCTTCCAGGACACGCTGCACCTGACCGAGCGGTTCGCGCTGGTCGGCGGCGTGCGCTACATGGACTACGATCAGCTCGCCGGACGCGGAAAGCCGTTCATCACCAACACCAACGTGTCGGCAGATGCGGTGCTTCCGCTCGGCGGCGCCATCTTCAAGCTCACCGACGAGCTTTCGCTCTATGCAAGCTACACGCAGTCGCTGAAGCCGAACTCGACCATCGCTCCCTTGAGCAATGGCGGCGGCGTCGTGCTCGGTTCGAACATCGCGCCCGAAGAGGGGACGCAGTACGAGACCGGCCTCAAATTCGACCTCAACAAGCGCCTCTCCGGCACGCTTGCGGTCTACGACATCGAGAAGCGAAACGTCCTGGTCAGCCAGCTCAACACCGCGACCAGCCTCAACGTCTATACGGCGGCCGGCAAGGTCCGCTCGCGCGGCGTCGAACTCGACGTCACCGGCAGGCTCACCGACAATTGGAGCATGATCGGAAGCTATGGCTATACCGACGCGCGGGTGACCGAGGACCCGACCTACGCCGGCAAGCAGTTGCAGAACGTCGCCATGAACACGGCCTCGCTCTATCTCGTCTACGATTTCGGCACCGTGCTGCCGGGCCGGCTTCGGCTCGGCGGCGGCGCGCGCTATGTCGGTGACCGGCCTGGCGACGCCCTGAACACGTTCGTGCTGCCGTCCTATACGGTCGCGGACATCTTCGCGACGTATGAAACGAACTACCAGGCCCTGCCGGTCATCTATCAACTGAACGTCAAGAACCTGTTCGACACCGTCTACTACCCTTCCGCCAATAACTATCTGGGCGTCGCCGTTGGCGATGCGCGGCGTGTGTCGCTGTCGGCGACGGTGAAGTTCTAGCCATGGCGGTGCGGCATAAAGCCTTGGCAGTTCTGATTGCGCTGGCGTCTGTCTGTGCTGCCACCGCGGGTGCGAGCCGCGGCGAGGAGATCACGCTCTATTCGAGCAGGGAGGCTGCCCTGGTCGCGCCTGCGGTCACGGCGTTCACGGAAGAGACCGGCGTCAAGGTGAATGTCGTCTTCGTCGAGGATAGTCTCGTCAAACGCCTCGTGTCCGAGGGCGAAGCGTCGCCTGCGGACGTCCTGATGACGATCGGCCTGGACAAGACCACGCAGCTCTCCAGCCGCGGTCTGACCCAGGCGCTCGTATCGCCGCGCGTCGAGCAGGCCGTTCCGTCAAATCTGCGCGGGGACGGCGCGCAATGGTTCGCCGTCTCCGTTCGTCCGCGCGTCGTGCTGGCGCGCAAGGACAGTGCGCTGGCGGCAATCGACTATGAAGACCTCGCGAGCCCGCAATGGCAGGGCAAACTGTGCATGCGCTCGCCTCTGCATCAGAACAACGTCGCCCTGGTGGCGGCCTATCTCGCCCATCACGGCGAGGCCGCGACGGAAGCGTGGCTCGCCGGTCTGAAAGCCAATCTCGTCCACAAGCCGGTTGACAAGGACAACGATGTGATCCGCGAGATCGCGCAAGGACGTTGCGAGATCGGCATCGGCAACACAGTGGCGCTGGCGCAGTTGCGCGATGGACGGGACGGCGCCGACTGGCGTGCCTGGGCGATGGCGGTCAGGGCGGTTCCGACAGTGTTCAAGGGCGGCGGCACGCATGTGAATCTCACCGGTGCGGCGATCGCAAAACACGCGCCGCATCCAGCGTTGGCACAGAAATTCATCGAATTCCTTGTCGCGCCCGAGGCGCAGCGGATCTTTGCAGCCGCCGAGCTCGAATATCCCGTGCTTGCGGCGGCGGAGCCGGCTCCGATTGTCGCTGAGATCGGATCGTTCACGGCCGAAGCGTTGCCGATCGATCAGGTCGCAAGCCATCAGCAAGCCGCGATCGCGCTCATCAGGAAGGTGGGTTTCGATGAGTAGGCTCGGGCATACGATCAAGGCCGGCCTGCTTCAGGTCCATTCCGTCGTGGGCCTCGTGCTCGCGCTGCTGCTTACCCTGATCGCGCTGACCGGCGCGATCATGAGCTTTGAGGACGAGATCGTCGATCATCTGAATGCGGGGATGATGCGGGTCGCGCCGCGCACGGCGCCGGTGCTGATGCCGGACGAACTGGTCGCGCGGCTGAAGGCGGCGCAGGATGTCGGCAAGGTCGCCGCCGTCACGCTGTCGAGCGATCCGTCCGCGGCCGTGCATATCCGCTTCGCCCGGGACGAGCAGGGCGGGCGGCCGGCTTCGCTCTATGTCGATCCCTATGACGCGCGCGTGCTGGGCGTGCCGCGCGGCGAGGAATTCTTTGCCATCGTCCGCAGGCTGCATCGGTGGCTGCTGATCCCCGGCGATGCCAAGGGCTGGGGACGCCCGATCACCGGCATCGTGGCGCTTAGCCTGATCGTCATGCTCGTGTCGGGCCTCGTGCTGCGCTGGCCGCGCCGCGCGAGCAGCGTCAAGATGTGGCTGAAGCCAAATCTCGGGCTCAGCGGCCGCGGCCTGCACCGATCGCTGCATGCCGTGATCGGCACCTGGGTGCTACCGATCTACCTGGTGATGACGCTGACGGGGCTCTGGTACTCGTTCGACTGGTACAAGGATGGCGTGGTCTGGCTTCTGTCGCGGCCGGAGGCTGCCGCGGCGAAGATGCAGCCGAGGGCACCGCGCGCAGCCGTCCCGCGCGAGCCGGTGCCGGCGGTGGGATTTGATCGAGCCTGGTCGGCTTTTCTGCACGAAGAGGGTGATCGCTTCTCCAGAGCCTTGCTGACGCTGCCTGCCGGGCCCGGGACGGTGATCCGGATCAGGTCATGGGGGAAGGAGGCTACGCTCGAGGCCTCGCGCGACGAATTTCGCATCGACGCGGTCACCGGCCAGATGGTCTCCGCGGAGCGTTATGTCGACAAGACGTTCGGCGAGAAGATCATCGCGAGCGTGTACGACCTCCACCGCGGCGCAATCCTGGGCTGGCCAGGCAAGCTCGCGTTCATGCTCGCCGCGGCGCTGATGCCGCTGTTCGCCGTTACCGGCGTCTTGCTCTATATGTCGCGCCGCAAGTTGCGGCCATCACGCCAGCGCGCAGCGCTGCGCGATGATGCTGCCGATCGCACGGGCGAACGGCAGGTTGCAGCCTCTAGCGATGCCAAGGGCAAGCTCGACGGCGTTGAGCTGCGGCAGTTCCGCTAGGTCGCTGGCATGCGGCAGCGCCTTGCGCTCGCCGAGTCTGACCGGCAGGGCGGCATAGCCGAGGCCAGCCTTGACGGCGGCGATCAGTGCAGTGAGGCTGCGGGCCTCGCAGGCGATGGTCCATTCGCGTCCGAGGAGCCGCAGGCTGCGCAGCGCTTCGCTGCGATAAGCGCAGCCATCGGCGAATGCGACCAGCGGAACGGCATCATCGGAACAAGACGTCGCCTTGCCAAACCAGGTCATCGGCTCGAACGCGATCGCGGCGTCATCGGCATTCGACGGGGTGCGCTTGTAGAAGGCGAGATCGAGCCGGCCGTGGCCGACGTCTTCGGCGAGCCGCGCCGACAGGTCGGTCCGCAGCGCGAGCTGAGCATCCGGGAAGCGCGAGCGGATTTCGCCGAGGGTCGACGAGAAATCACGCTCGAGAAAATCTGCGGGCATGCCGAGCCTGATCTGCCCGCCCGCCCTCGGCCGGCGCATCGCGGCAATCGCGCGTTCGTTGAGCGCGATGATCTCTCGCGCATGTGCGATCAGCTCCTCGCCCTTTGCCGTCGGGCCGAGCACTCGCCCGCGCGCCCGCTCCAGCACGGGATGGCCGACCAGGCCTTCGAGCCGGGCGATCTGAAGGCTGATTGCGGATTGCGATCGCCCCAGCTGCTCGGCGGCGCGCGAAAAACTCTTGAGGTCGACAATCGCGATCAGGGACCGCAGCGTGTCGATGTCGAGGGTCGTCGGCATGGGCGAACTCCGAAAGAGGCGTCGCCGGATACGAACCCGGCGCAAGGGCTCAGTCAAAATCAGATTTATCAATGAAGCCATTGCAGAAATCAATTTTCCCCGCGTGAGGCGTGTGCGCTATCAGGCAAGCGCGCCGGTCGGAATAAGGCGCGGGGGGAAATACATGCAACGCCGCAATCTTCTGAAGGGGCTGGGATTGACCGCCACTGCCGCCATCGCCGCGACGCCGGTTGTGGCTCAGGGCGCAAAGCCCACTCCGATGATGGCGCCATCGCCATGGCCGGTGCCGCAGCTGGCGAGCGACGGCCGGCTTGGCCATTGCCGTATTGGCGACGGTCCTGCGGTCTGCGTGGTGCTGCACGAATGGCTCGGCGACCACGTCAACTGGGAGCCGGTGCTGCCCTATGTCGATCTCGCCCGCCACTCGCTAGTGTTCATGGACCTCCGCGGCTACGGCTGGTCGCGCGGGATGAGTGGGAGCTACACGCTGGATGAAGCCGTCGCGGACGTGCTGCGCACCGCCGATGGCCTCTCGACCGCCCGTTTCCATCTTGTCGGGCATTCGATGTCCGGGCTGGTGGCGCAGAAGATTGCGCTCCAGGCGCCGGGCCGGGTCCAGAGCGTGACGCTGTTCTCGCCGGTGCCGCCCACCGGCTTCCGTGCCGACGAGGCCGCGATGAAGGCACTCAACGCCGTGATCGACGAGGACGAGGCGGCCGCGCGTGCGATCACGGCCCGCACCTCCAGCCGCTACGGTGCCGGCTGGCTGCAGCGCAAGCTCGCCATCGCGCGCGGCGCGGCGACGCTCGAGGCGATGCGCGGCTATCTGAAGATGTTCACGAGTTCCGCCATCACGGGCGAGACACACGGGCTTGCCGCGCCCCTGCATGTGGTGAACGGTGGGCTCGACATCGTGTTCTATCGCGGCGATCCCTCGCGCAACGCCTTTGCGCTGGCCTATCCGCGCGTGACGTTCGAGACGATCGAAGACGCCGGTCACTACTCCATGCTCGAGACCCCGGTCCGGGTGGCGAGCATCATCGAGAAGCAGGTGGCCGCCGCGGGCTGAGGCGAACCGGCGATCAACAATATGCAGCGGAGTGGCTAGCCAACGCCCCGACTATCGTTCAAAAGCTCCTGGCTCGTCCTTTCGAGGTTCATGCCATGACGCTTCAGACCGTCACTCCCGCCGACATCCGCCGCGCGCTGCTGCTGCGCGAGGAGATCGCGCTGCTCGATCTCAGGTTTGAGGCGGCTTTTGCGACCGGCCATCCGCTGTTCGCCGCCAACATGGCCGTGGACAGGATCGCGATCGAAGCCGAGATGAGACTGCCGCGCAAAGATGTGCCGGTCGTGCTCCATGATGACGGCGAAGGGCTGGTTGCTGCGGGCGCCGAACGCCTTGCCGCGCTTGGTTACACCAACGTTCGTGCGCTCGACGGCGGGCTGAGGGCGTGGCGCGCGGCGGGCCTTGAAGTGTTCGAGGACGTCAATTCCTATTGCAAGGCCTTTGGTGAGCTGGTCGAGGCGCGCCGCCACACGCCCTCGCTCGGCGCCGACGAGGTCGCAAAGCTGATCGCCGACAAGGCCAACATTGCCATCCTCGACGTCCGCCGTTTCGACGAATACGCAACCATGAACATCCCGGGCTCGGTCAGCGTGCCCGGCGCGGAGCTGGTGCTGCGGGCGGGGCGCGCCGCGCCCGATCCCGACACCACCATCATCGTCAATTGCGCCGGCCGCACGCGCTCGATCATCGGTACCCAGTCGCTGATCAATGCCGGCGTGCCCAACAAGGTGCGGGCGCTGCGCAACGGCACGATCGGCTGGACGCTGGCGCGACATACGCTCGATCACGGCTCGGACCGGCGCGGCGCCATCGGCCCGTTCGAAGGCGGCCCGGCGAACGCGCGTGACGTTGCCTATCGCGCCGGCGTCCGCCGCATCGGCGCCGGCGAGGCGGCCGCGCTCGTCGCGCAGACCGGTCGTACGCTCTATCGGTTCGACGTGCGCGACGCGGAGGAATATGCGGCCGGCCACATCCCGGGCTTCCGTCACTATCCGGGCGGCCAGCTTGTCCAGGAGACCGACATGGCCGCGCCCGTGCGCGGCGCGCGCATTCTCTTGACCGACGACAAGGGCGTCCGTGCCGACATGACCGCGTCCTGGCTCGCGCAGATGGGCTGGGAGGTCTATGTGCTCGAAGGCGGCTATGATGGCGCGCTCGAGATCGGACCGCCGCGCGTCCTGCCGAAGCCCGATCCGGCGCATCGCTACCGCCGTCCCTATGAGGGCACAGACGTCGCCGAGCGCGCGATGCAGGCCTATCTCGACTGGGAATACGGCCTCGTCGAGCAGCTCCGCCGCGACGGCACGCACGGGTTTTACGTGATTTGACGGCGGGCGGGAGGGTTCCTTACCGCGAGCATTGATCTCTCACCGTCACCCCTGAGGTGGCCGCTTCTTCAGCGGCCCTCGAAGGGCGACGGCCCGGCCGCATCGGGGCCGTTCATCCTTCGAGGCTCCCCACGCGACGTTTCGCGTCGCATGGCTCGCACCTCAGGATGACGGGTCTGGTACACCAAGCCACCTACCACCCGGCCATCTTCTCCCCACATCCAAAGCCTATTGTGCTGCGTCTCCTCCGCGGTCTATGAGCTGCGGCAAAGCTGTTACTTACGGAGATCCTATGCCGGCCCCAGGTCAAAACCCCGAGCGGAACGCGAAGGCGCTGCTGCTTGAAGGCGTCAATGACAGCGCCGTGGACCTGTTCAGGAGCGCGGGCTTCACCAATGTCGAACGCCTGACCAAGGCGCTGGACGGGGAGGCGCTGCGGCAGGCGCTGAAGGGCGTGTCGCTGCTCGGCATCCGCTCGCGCACGCAGATCACCGAGGAGGTGCTGGAGGCCGCCGACCAGCTCCTGGCGGTCGGCTGCTTCAGCGTCGGCACCAACCAGGTCGATCTTTTGGCGGCGCGAAAGCGCGGCATTCCCGTGTTCAATGCGCCGTTCTCCAACACGCGCAGCGTCGCCGAGCTGGTGATCGGTGAGATCGTGATGCTGCTGCGGCAGATTTTTCCGCGCTCGGTATCGGCGCATGAAGGCGGCTGGGACAAGTCGGCGACCGGCAGCCGCGAGGTGCGGGGCCGCACCCTCGGCATCATCGGCTATGGCAATATCGGTTCGCAGCTTTCGACGCTGGCGGAAGCCATGGGCATGCGGGTGATCTACTTCGACCGCACCGACAAGCTCCGCCATGGCAATACCGAGCCGGTCGAGAAGCTGGAGGAGCTGCTGGCGCAGAGCGACGTGGTCAGCCTGCACGTGCCGGAGACGCCGGAGACCGCCGGCATGATCGGCGAGAGGGAGCTGCGGGCGATGAAGCCGGGCTCGTTCCTGATCAACAACAGCCGCGGCACCGTCGTCGATCTCGATGCGCTCGCCGGTGCCTTGCGTGACGGTCACCTCGCCGGTGCCGCCATCGATGTGTTTCCGGTCGAGCCTTCGTCGAATGCCGACCGATTCAAGAGCCCGGTGCAGGGCCTCGGCAACGTCATCCTCACCCCGCATATCGGCGGCTCGACCGAGGAGGCGCAGGAGCGGATCGGCGGCGAGGTGGCGCGCAAGCTCGTCGATTATTTCATCACCGGCTCGACCATGGGGGCTGTGAATTTCCCGGAGGTGCAGCTGCATCTGCGCCCCTCCGGCGCCCGCTTCAGCCACGTCCATCGCAACGTGCCGGGCATGCTGCGCCGGCTGAACGAGGTGTTCCTCCAGCGCGACATCAACATCGCCGCGCAATATCTGGAGACCGCCGGTGACCTCGGCTACGTCGTGCTCGATGCCGACCTCGGCGGCCAGGATTCGGGCACGCTGCTCGAGCAGATTCGCGCCCTCGAAGGCACCGTCGGCGCACGGCTGGTATTCGAGCATTAGACGGCGGGACCGTCACGTTCCGGTTGCATCGAGCGGCCACGGCTCTCTACACTGCTGTCATCCTCGGCGTGTTATAAAACGCGTCGAATTTGAGCTTCAGTTGCGTGGTGCCGATGGAACGGGACGCCGTACTGATTGATCTCGCACTTCAGGGCGGCGGCTCGCATGGCGCGTTCGCCTGGGGCGCGCTCGACCGTCTCCTCGAAGAGAAATGGATCGAGATTGCCGCTATCTCCGGCACGTCCGCGGGTGCGATGAACGCGGCGGTATTGGCGGATGGCTGGACCGCCGGTGGCGCCGAAGGCGCGCGTGACGCGCTGGAGCAATACTGGCGCCGTGTCTCGCGGGCCGCCGCCTTCAGCCCGCTGCAGCGCTCGCCGCTCGACCGGCTGATGGGGCGCTGGACGCTCGATACATCGCCCGCCTACATCCTCACCGATCTGATGTCGCGGGTGCTCTCGCCCTATGATCTCAATCCGACCGGCTACAATCCGCTGCGCGCGGTGCTGGCCGAGAGCATCGACTTCGAGCGCCTCGCGCGCTCGCCGATAAAGCTGTTCATCACCGCGACGCGTGTGCGGACCGGGCGCGGCCGCATCTTCCGCAACGCCGAGATCACCGCCGACGTGCTGCTGGCGTCGGCCTGCCTGCCGACCATGTTCCGGGCGATCGAGATCGATGGCGAGCCCTATTGGGATGGCGGCTTCGCCGGCAACCCGACGATCACGCCGCTGGTGCGCGAAAGCGACGCCTGCGACACCATTCTGGTGCAGATCAATCCGACGGAGCGGCCGGAGGAGCCGCGGACGGCGGCGGAGATCCTCAACCGCCTCAACGAGATTTCCTTCAACTCGCCGCTGATGAAGGAGCTGCGCATGATCGCGCTGCTGCGCCAGGCGGCCGATCCCGGCAGCGGCGAGGGCGCGCGCTGGGCGAAGATGCGGACGCATCGGATCAAGAGCGACATGCTGGCGAAGTTCGGTGCATCCTCGAAGCTCAATGCGGAGTGGGAATTCGTCTCGATGCTCCGGTCCGAGGGACGGCTGGCTGCGCAGGCGTTTCTCGACGAGCATGGCATGGACGTCGGCCGGCGCTCGACCGCCGATCTCGATGTTCTGCTGACGGAGTGCTGAGGCATGGGTCTTCTCGGCCTTCTCGTCGGGCTCGGCCTGCTCGTGGTGTTCGCCTTTCGCGGCTGGAGCGTCCTCTTGCTCGCGCCGTTCGCCGCGCTCGTTGCCGCGCTGTTCGGCGGCGAGCCGCTGCTTGCGAACCTGACGCAGGTCTTCATGGCGAGTGCGGCCGGCTTCCTGGCGCAGTTCTTTCCGATCTTTCTGCTCGGCGCTGTCTTCGGCAAGCTGATGGACGACAGTGGTGCCGTCACTGCGGTCGCCGGCTTCATGGCGGAGCGACTCGGTGAGCGGCGTGTGGTGCTGGCGGTCGTGCTGGCCGGCGCGATGGTCACCTATGGCGGCGTCAGCCTGTTCGTCGCGTTCTTCGTCATCGCACCGATGGCCCGGTCCCTGTTCCGAGCCGCCGCGATTCCGCGCCGGCTGATACCGGCCGCGATCGTGCTGGGCACGTCGACCTTCACCATGTCCGCGTTGCCAGGCACGCCGTCGATCCAGAACGCCATCCCGATGCCGTTCTTCGGCACGACGCCGTTTGCCGCGCCTGGCCTTGGCATTCTCGCTTCGCTCGTCATGCTCGCGACGGGATTGTGGTGGCTGCGTCGCGCCGAGGCTGCCGCGCGCCGCGCCGGCGAGGGCTATGGCGAGGACACGGAGGATGCGACTGAGCGCGCCGCCGCCGACGAGTTCGTGCGCGAACGCGCAACCACGGCGCGGGAGTTCGACCCGGCGGAGCTGAAGCGCGGCCATCGCAGCGGTTCGCCGTCGCCGGTCGCGAGCGCCATCGTGCCGCTGATCGTCGTGGTCGCCGTCAATCTCACGATGTCGCTCGTGGTGCTGCCGCGGCTCGACGTCAGCTATCTCGCCGAGCCGCGTTTCGGCAGCACGTCGTTGGCCGCAGTCGCAGGTGTGTGGTCGGTCTCGGTCGCGCTGGCTGCCGCCATCCTCGCGACCATCGTGCTGAACTGGACCCGGCTGCCGGCGTTGCGGCAGACCATGGACGCCGGCGCCAATGCGTCGGTCCTGCCGGCGCTGAGTGTCGCGAGCCTCGTCGGCTTCGGCGCGGTCGTCGCCGCGCTGCCGGCCTTCACCGTGGTGCGTGACTGGGTGCTCGCGATCGAAGGCGGCCCGCTGGTGTCGCTGGCAGTCGCAACCAACATCCTGGCCGCATTGACCGGGTCGGCATCGGGTGGCCTGACCATCGCGCTCGATGCGCTCGGCCAGACCTATGTCGAGCTTGCCACGCGCACCGGGATCGATCTCGGCTTGATGCATCGCGTCGCGGTGATCGGATCGGGGACGCTGGACATCCTGCCGCATAACGGTGCGGTGGTCAGCCTGCTCGCGATCTGCGGCCTGACGCATCGCGACAGTTATTTCGACATCGTGATGGTGGGCATCGTGACATCGTTGCTGGCGCTGGTGGTCGTGATCGTATTGGGCGGCACGCTGGGATCGTTCTAGCCTGGACGCGGATGTCAATGAATTGACGGGCCATTAATGGTCGCATTCAATGCGCGCCTCCCGTTGGACCGGATAAGAATGAAGAGGGTGGAAACGATGGCGCGAATGGATGCGAGACTGTGTGCATGGCTCGCGGGCGCGATAATCATGCTTGGCATGAACGCCGCATTTGCGGCGACGTTGCCGCAGGAGGCCGACACGGTCTGCAAGAGCCTCGCCGGCGGCGGCGATGCGGTGAAGATCGATGCCGCAACGTTGCAGGCGCCGTCGCAGCTCGCTGTTGCGGAGCGCGGACCGACGCCGTCAGGGCGCGTCACGCCGGCCAATCCCGCCTACTGCAAGGTGCTTGGGCACATCGAGCCGACTGATCCCGAAGCACCGCCGATCAAGTTCCAGGTCAACCTGCCGGTCGAGTGGAACGGGCGGTCCGTGCAGTATGGCGGCGGTGGCTTCAATGGCGTGCTGATCACCGGCCTTGCGCTGCCGCCTGCCTATCCCTTCGACAAGCCGTCGCCGCTGGCGCGCGGCTTCGTCACCTACGGCACCGACTCCGGCCACGAATCCAAGCCCGGCGCGCCGCCGCAGCTCTTCGCGCTCAACGACGAAGCGTTCGAGAATTTCGCGCACCGTGCCTACAAGAAGGTGCGCGATGCAGCCGTCGCGCTGATGGAGCGCGCCTACGGCAAGCGGCCCGAAAGGATGTACTTCATGGGTTCCTCCGAAGGCGGCCGCGAAGGCCTCACCATGGCGCAGTGCTATCCGGAGGATTTCGACGGCATCTTCTCGCGCGTTCCCGTGATCAACTGGGTCGGCCTGCAGCATGCCGGCACGCGCTCGGGCCTCGTGACCATGGGCGCGGGCTGGATCAATCCGGCGCAGGTGAAGCTCGTGGGCGATGCCGTGCGTACGGCTTGCGACAAGGCCGATGGCTCCGATGACGCGCTGGTGCAGGATCCCGTCGCCTGCAAGGCGGCGTTCAAGGCCGAGACGCTGCGCTGTGCCAGCGGCCAGAGTGGCGACCAGTGCCTGACTGACGCGCAGATCAAGGCGATCGACACGCTGCATGCGACCTACAAATTCCCGTTCGCGCTCGCCAACGGTCTCGACGACTATCCGGGCTGGGGTATTTCGGGCGAGGATACGCCGGCTGCCGGCTCGACCGGCGGCTGGGTCGCATGGTGGCTCGGCACGGCGCCGCCGGCGCAGCCGCCTGTGCCCAACAACGGCATCGCCTGGATCTACGGCGCAGGCGGCATCCAATATGTGTTCGCGCGCGATCCCAAGCTTGACGTCACCACCTACAAGGTAGAGGAGCACAAGGCGCGGCTGCTCGAGGTCTCGAACCTCATGGACTCGACCAATCCCGATCTCAGCCGCTTCCGCGCCCACGGCAGCCGGCTGATCATGCTCGAGCATATGGCCGACTACGCGCAGAGCCCCTATGCCGGCATCCGCTACTTCGAGAGCGTCGAGCGCAAGCTCGGCAAGGCCGAGACCGCGGAGTTCGCGCGGCTCTACACCGCACCGGGCGTCGACCATGTCGGCTCCGGCGCGCCGGCCAATGTCGACATGTTGAGCGTGCTGGTCGACTGGGTCGAGAAGGGCAAGGCGCCAGGTGACTTGGAGGTCACCGAGCAGAAGGTCGAGGCGCCGTCATTCGCAGTGCTGCGCGCGCTGCCGCTGTGCCGCTGGCCGACATGGCCGCACTACAAGAGCGGCCCGGTGACGGAGGCGTCGAGCTTCACCTGCGCGCCGTGAGGCTCGACTGAACGGCCATGGCGGCAGGCTTCACCCCGCCGCCATCCGCTGCGCACCGCCCAGCAGCCGCGCATTGAGCCGGCCGCCGGAGAACAGCATGTCGTCGAGTGCCTCGTCGATGTCGGCGGAGATGACGGAGTTGCCACCATCGCGCGCGAGGCTGGCCTGCGCCAGCCGCCGCATCAATTCCTTGATGAACGCACAGCTCGTGCCCTCGCTGCGCCGGGCAGCCTCAGCGACGATCGCGTCCTCGAGCGGCAATCCTTTGCCGTAGAGCCGGACCAGCTTGCTGCGGCCGCTCTCGTCGGGAAGCGGAACTTCGATGGCCTGGTCGATGCGACCCGGACGACCCGCGAGCGCGCCCTCGAGGTCCCGCGGCCGGTTGGTGGTCAGAACGAACAGGATGTCCGCATCCTCCTTCAGCCCGTCCATCTCATTGAGCAGCTTGTTCAGCATGGTTTCCTCGCACGGTCCCATGTCGTCACGGTCGCGGGCAATGAGATCGACATCCTCGATCACCACCATCGAGGGCTGAAGCAAACGCGCGAGTCTCATATAGGCGCCGAGAAGGCCCATTTGCTCCGCGGCGATGATCAGCGTCGTATGCCCGGGCAAGTGTGTCGCGAGATAGCGGATCGTGTGGGTCTTGCCGGTGCCGGGCGGTCCGTAAAGCAAAATTCCCTTGCGAGTCGACTGCCCGAGGTGGCGCAGCATGTCTCGTGTGCCCACGAAGTTCAGCACGTTGCGATCGAGCAGCCGCAACGTTTGTTCGGGCAGGATCACCTCGTCACGCCCGATCGAGGGAAGCCGGTGCACGGTAATCGCGCGCGAGCGGCCGCGGTAGTCGGGATCGGTATCGAGCGAGAGGATCTTGCCGCGATAGGTGCGCGCGGCCTGCACTGCGTCCTCCAGCGCGCTGAAGCATTGCTGGACAAGCGCCGCACCACCGGCCCCGGCCGGCACCATGACCTCGATCCGCACGCCGATCTCACGGCTATATTCCCGGTGAATGGCCAGAAGCACCGCGTAGCGGAGGCCGGACGCTGCGCAAAGCCAAAGACCATTGTCAAGGCACTTGGCCGGTGCTCGTTCGCCGATGTCCACGTCGTTGTACTGAAGCGGTGCGATCGTCACAGCGAAATTGTCGTTCTGCATCAATCTCGACATGGATAGCGTTTCGTAACGCCGGTCTTCGGCGAGACCGAACAGCCGGACCGGTGATGCGAACAGTCTGTCGATGGCGGCCTGGACGTCTGCCCGCATGTGGCCGGGAAACTGGCGCACCGTGGTCACGAGCTCGCTGCGCGGGACGTGGGCGAAATGCCAATTCAAGACGCCGAATGCGTAGTTGAACGTCTCCTCGGGCAGCTCCTGGGATGCCGTTGCTGCCGCAAGCACGCAATCGGCGCACAGCCAGACTGTACGGTCCATCAATTGCACTTCCGATTGCGCGGTAGGCTGGCCGCAAAGCTCGCAGCAGGACCTCGCCGTCTCGCTCGTGATCAGGAGAGGATGGCCGGCGGAGGCTATACGCTGCCGCGCAGATTCGAGCAGAGCGCCCGCGACGGACGGCGGATAGGGACCACAGACGGCGGTCGCATGCTTCTCGATGCCGGCCACAACGGAGGCTGCTTCGCTCTCCGACTTGCCGAAGACGCGGCGCAACAGGTCAATAATGAATTCATGCGGAGTATCGTCGTCGCCATGGAACACGAGTTGGGCCGGCACGGTCTCGGCCCGGGCATCGCTCATGAATTGCTCCTCTTCCACAATCTATAATTGATAGAACAAATAAGGAACACAAAGTGAGGCAGCCGTCAAGTGAGACGGCCGCGCAAACGTTTAATCAGGGATATGAGAGGACCGAAGCCCTCAGTGCGCCGGTCCGCCGGCTGCCCCCTTCACGCGCCGCATCAGCATCACGGCGATAGCGGCCAGCACCAGAACCACGCCGATCACCGCAAACGTGTCGGAATAGCCCATCACCAGCGCCTGACGCTTGACGGTCTTGCCGAGCGCGATGATCGCCTGCTCGCGCGCGGCGTTGGGGTCGGGCACGCCGTGCGCCATGAAGTAGTTGGTGAGCTGCGCGATGCGGGTGCGAACCTCCTCGCGGCCGAGCGTGACCGAATGGCCGATGATGTTGGAATGGAACTGCTCGCGCTTGGTGACGATGGTTGCGAGCACGGCGGTGCCGATCGCGCCGCCGAGATTGCGCATCATGTTGGAAATGCCGGAGGCGGCGGGCGCATCCTGCGGCGCGACGCTGCCGAGGCTGAGCGCGGAGAGCGGCGCCAGCGTCAGCGCCTGGCCAATCGCGCGGACGACGTTGGGGGCGAAGAACTGATCGCCGGAATAGTCGAGCGACATCATGATATTCATGAATGAGCTCGCGGCGAACAAGAGCAGGCCGACTGCCGCGATGTAGCGGGTGTCGAACCGTTGCATCAGCTTCGGCACCAGCGGAATCAACAGAAGCTGCGGCAGACCGGTCCAGGCCAGCACGTTGCCGATCTGCTCGGCATTGTAGCCCTGCACCTGGCCGAGATAGGCGGGCAGGAGATAGACCGAGCCGAACAGCGCGAAGCCGAGGAACACCGAGGCGATCGTGCCGACGCCGAAATTCCACTGCGTGAGCAGCCGCAGGCGCAGCAGCGGCTTTTCGACCACCAGCTCGTTATAGATGAACAGCGTCAGGCTGACCGCCGCGATGACGGCAAGCCGGACGATGAAGGGCGAGCCGAACCAGTCGTCCTTGTTGCCCTCCTCCAGCACGGCCTGAAGGGAGGCGAGGCCGACCGCCATGGTCGCGATGCCGAACCAGTCGCCCTCACGCAGCAGCCCGAGCTGCAGCGGCTGGCGCTCCAGCGTGAAGAACAGCGTGATCACCATCACCGCGGTGGGCACGACGTTGACGAAGAAGATGGTCTGCCAGCCGTAATTCTCGGTGAGATAGCCGCCGATGGTCGGGCCGATCGCCGGGGCAAAGGTGACGGCCAGAGAGAACATCGCCAGCCCAATCGGCTGCTGGGCCTTCGGCAGCTTGGTGAAGACCAGCGTGAAGGCCATCGGGATCAGGACGCCGCCGAAGAAGCCCTGGAAGCCGCGCATCGCGATCATCGACGGCAGATCGTGGGTGAAGGCACAGGCGACCGAGAATGCCGCGAACAGCGTCGCGAAGCTCAGCATGATGTTGCGGAAGGAGAACACCCGCGACAGGTAGTCGGTCAGCGGAATGACGATGATCTCGCCGATCAGGTAGGAGGTCGAGATCCATGATCCGTTGTCGACGCCGGTGCCGATGCCGCCTTCGATGTTGAGCAGCGAAGCGTTGGTGATCTGGATATTCAGGATCGCCATGAAGGCGCCGATCATCGCCGCAAACACGGCGACCCAGATCGTGGCGCTCGCGCGGTTCGGATCGACGGCCGCGCGATCAGGCGTCGCGGCCGGCGATGCGGCTATTTGCGTCGATAGTGTGAGGCTGTTTGACATGGCACGATCCTCCGGAAACAGGCTTGACCTTGATCTCCGCCTTGATCTCTGGCTTGGGCGTCGCGGCCGCTTGCGTGGTCGGCGCTGAGCGCGTTGCGATCGTCGGAATCACGGACATGCCGGGCCGCAGCGCGATCGCTGGCGTAGTCTCGGCATCCAGCGCGATCTTGACGGGGATGCGCTGCACCACCTTGGTGAAATTGCCGGTGGCGTTGTCCGGCGGCAGCAGCGCGAACTCCTGGCCGCTGGCCGGCGCGATGGAATCGACATGACCGTGCACGATCTGGCCCGGGAACGTGTCGACCTCGATCTCGACGGTCTGCCCGGCGTGCACGTTGGTGAGCTGGGTCTCCTTGAAATTGGCGACCACATAGGCGCCTTCGGCCGGCACGATCGACATCAACTGGGTTCCGGCCTGCACATACTGGCCGACGCGGAGCGTGCGGTTGCCGACGACGCCGTCGAGCGGGGCGACGATCGTGGTGTAGCTGAGATTGAGCTCGGCCTGCTGCTCGATCGCCACGGCGCGCGCGGCCGCGGCCCTGGCTTGCACGATCTCGGCCTTCAATAGGTCCACCTGCTTGAGGGCGGAGACGAGATTGGCGTTGTCGCGTGCGATCGCGGCGTCCGCGCCGGCATCGCGCGCCTGCGCCTGCTGCGCATTCTGCACGCTGCCATAGCCGGTCGCGGCGAGGTCGGTGTAGCGCTTGTTCTCCTGGCTTGCGAATTTCTTTGACGCGGTGTCGACGTCGATGGTCGCCTTGGCCGCCGCGATTACCGCCTGCTGCACCTCGAGCTGGGCCTCCTTGCTCGTCACCGTCGCGTTCGCGGCGGCGACATCGGCCCGGGCCTGGTCGAGCGCGACCTTGAAGTCACGGCTGTCGATCCGCGCCAGCACCTGGCCGGCTTTCACATGCTCGTTATCGCCGACCAGGACGCGGTCGAGATAGCCACTCACCTTCGGCGCGATGGTGGTGTTGTCGGCCTTCACATAGGCGTCATCGGTGGAGACCAGGAAGCGGCCGACCGTCCAGTAGTCGTAGCCGTACCAGCTCGCTCCCGCCAGCGCGACCGCCGCCACCCCCGCCAGCAACACCTTGCGAAAGTTTAGCTTTTGACGAACAGCCGAGGACGCCGGAGCGGGCAGAATGCCCTCTAGCGCAGTCGTTGGAACCACAGTGGCTTCGGACTTGGACGGGCTGGTGTGGACGGTCATGACCGGCTCCCCTGATTTAGGAAACTTGACGATTTCCAAAATAGGACTAGCTTTGAGACTGTCAATGGAATGACAGGCATCATGTAAAAACATGGCTCAGGCAAAATCTTCAGCGGCAAGTTCTTCAAGGGAATGCCGCCCGCGCGGGCGACCGCAACTGCGCAGCGACGAGGAGACGAAGCAGATCGTTTTCGACGCCGCCCGGCACGCTTTCGCCGTCGACGGCTACGCCGCGACCAGCACCGAAGAACTGGCGCGCCGCGCCGGCATCTCCACCAAGACGCTCTATAGGTTGTTTCCGGGCAAGGCCGCATTGTTCGAGGCCATGTGCGCGGATCGGCTCGAGCGGCTGCTCTCAGACGTCCATCTCCAGGCGAACGACGAGGTCGATATCGAAACGGGCCTGCGCGCGGCGCTGCTCGCCTGCGCCGATCTCGCGCTCGATCCCGAAGTCGTCGCGCTTCAGCGCATCATCTTGCAGGAGTCCGCCGAATTCCCCGAGCTCGCCGCGACCTTCTACAAGAACGGCATCATGCGCACGGTCGCCGCGCTCGCCGGCTGGCTGCGCGCCCAGGTCAAGCGCAAGCGCATTGCGATCGACGATGTCGAGGAAGTTGCCGGCATCTTGATCGGCATGATTGCCTCGGCGCCGCAGCGTGCCGCGATCTTCGGCGGCGTGCCTTTGCCGTCGCGCAAGGACATCCAGCGGCGCGTGCGCGTCTGTGCCGCGCTGTTCCTCGACGGCTGTCGCGCGAAATCGCCCTAGCGGCCGCCGCTCTTTGACAATCCTGTCGCGTCGGGCTATATATTTCGTATGCGAAGTAAATTGGTGGGCGCGTGAGCGCGCCGAGGCATCACCGGCTGATCTACCTGTTGAGCGTCGCGCAGCGGCGGCTGCAGCGCTGGATGGCGTCGCAGCCCGAAGGCGAGGTGACGCCGGCGCAGGCGGGTCTGTTGTTCATCCTTGGCAGGCAGGATGGCATCCTGATGGGCGAGGCGGGGGCTGCGCTCGATCTCGGGCCGGCCGGCATTTCCGGTCTCGTCGACCGCTCGGCCGCCGCCAAGCTGGTCGAGCGGCGGGCCGATCGCGAGGACGGTCGGGCCTGGCGCGTGTGGCTGACGCCGAAGGGCCGCTCTGCGCTGGCGCAGGCCAAGGCCGCCGCGGCGGAGGTCAATGCGGCGCTGACGCAAGGATTTACCAGCGCGGAGATCGACGTCGTCGCGCGCTGGCTGACGAGCATTCAGGACAAGTTTCCAAGAAGCCCAGAGGAATAAGAGGAGCAGACCAATGGCCGAGCAAGTGCGGATCGAGAACAGCGGCGGAATTCTCACTCTCACCCTGGCGCGTCCCGACAAGAAGAACGCGCTGACGGATGCGATGTACGGCAAGCTCGCCGATACCATCGAATCCGCCGAATCCGATACCTCAGTGCGCGTGCTGCTGATCCGCGGGGAAGGCGACATGTTCACTGCCGGCAACGATGTGGGAGAGTTCGCGGCGGTGGCGAGCGGCAAGTCCGAAGGCAGCCGCAACGTTGTGCGCTTCATCCAGTCGCTGGCGCGCTGCACCCGCCCGCTGGTCGCTGCCGTGCAGGGCCGGGCCGTCGGCGTCGGCACCACCATGCTGCTGCATTGCGACCTCGTCGTGCTCGCCGACAATGCGCAATTGTCGACGCCGTTCGTCAGCCTGGCGCTGGTGCCGGAAGCGGCCTCGAGCCTGCTGATGCCGGCGCGCATCGGCTACGCACGTGCCTATGAAATGTTCGCGCTGGGCGAAACTGTCCCTGCCAAATCTGCGCTGGAATGGGGCTTGGCCAATCGCGTCGTGCCGCTCGACAAGCTCGACGCCGAAGCGCTCGCGCTGGCCCAGCGCCTGGCTCGCCAGCCGGCCGGCGCGCTCACCGCCACCAAGCGGCTGATGCGCAACGGCGAGGCCCTGGTCGCGCAGATGAATGCGGAGGGCGAGCAGTTCGCGCAGCGCCTCCGCACGGCCGAGGCGCGCGAAGCATTCACGGCCTTCGCCGAGCGCCGTCCGCCCGATTTCACCAAAGTCGCATGATGTCCGAGGCCTGAAGCGCCGGGAGATCGGGAGTTGTCCGCAATTCGATTGAAACCTTAACGAAACGTTGGCATGTCGCGATGCAAGGTGGCCACCAGTGAAGACTTGGCCCCTTGCGCATGGCAATGTTTAAGAAATCGGTAAGCACGCTCCTTCTGGTTTTGATGGCCTTGCTGGCCGTCGGGGCCCTGACCAGCACTGCGATCCAAATGGCCGGCGCCTTCGGCCGCTATCGCGACAGCCTCGAGACCGGACGACTGGCGGCTGCCGACAAGGCAATCTTCCATGGCGTGCTGTCACTGCGCAACAATCGCGGCGACGCCCAGAGCGCATTGCTCGGCGAGGACGATCCGCGCACCAAGCTCGGCGAAGCCGAAAAGGCCGAGCAGGCGGGCTTTGAGGCCATCGTCGCGGCGCTTTCCACCATCGAATTTGCCGGGCGCGACGAGCTCGCGAGCACGCTGAAGCAGCGCTGGAACGAAGCCGCGCCGCAATTCCAGCTGTTCTATGACGAGGCGAGGCACCCGCGTGCCGAGCGCAAGATGGAGCGGACCGGCGCCTGGTACGATGCCGTCACCAAGGTCATCGACACCGCGAACCTGGCATCCACGGCGGTGTCGAACCGCGCCTGGATGAACGACCCTTTCATCGCTCGCATGATTCAGGTCCGCCGCCTCGCCTGGCAGGTGCGTGATCGCTACGGCATCCAATGCTCGACGCTGCGCCCCAATATCAACAGCAGCAAGCCGCTCGACGAGGCCCAGAAGCAGACCGTTGCCGGCTGGAACGGCATCGTTAGCGCCGGCTGGACCGGTATGGGCGAGCTCCTGGCCGCGCCTGACGTGACGCCGGAACTGGTCAACGCGGCGAAGGCCGCACGGGTCAAGACCGACGGCGTTCTCAAGCAGATCGGTGACCTCACCAGGAATCTCGACGGCAGTGGTCGTCCGGCGCTGCCTGCGTCGGAATGGAACGCGCTCTGCCAGTCGCCGTTTGCGCCGATCGTCGCTGTGGCGAACGAGGCGCTGGACCAGTCGATCGCGCGCGCGGAGACGGTTCGGGAGAGGGCTCTCACCAACCTCGTCGTGCAGTCGCTCGCGTTCCTGCTTGCGCTGGCCGTGACTCTGGCCGGCGTGTTCGTGGTGCGTAGTCGCCTGGTCCGCCCGGTCCGCGCCATCCTGGACGCCATCGCGCGCATCGGCGCGCGTGATTTTGCGACCTCGGTTCCGCAGTCGAAATATCCCGACGAGTTCGGCACCATGGCAGCTGCGCTCGAAAGCCTGCGCGAGAGCGCGGCGACCGCCGAGCGGCTGGGCCAGGAGCGCGAATCGCAGCAAGCCTTGCAGCTCGCGCGCTCCGGCACCGTCGATGCCGCCTGCCACAGCTTTGACGACACCGTGCAGGCCGTCATTCAGAGTGTTGCGGCATCGGCCAAGGAGCTTGATGCCACGGCGACGGGCATGCGTTCGCTGGTTTCGGAATCGAGCAGCCGGACCGCGGCGGTCTCCTCCGCCGCCGAGCAGGCCACCAACAATCTCGAAACCATCGCGGCTGCGACCGAAGAGCTCTCCGCCTCCGTCGGCGAAATCTCCGCGCAGGTGCAGGCGAGCGCACGCGAGGCGCGCGAAGCGGTGTCGCAGGCCGAGCAGACCAACGCGACGGTCGAGATCCTCGACCAGACCGCGAGCCGTATCGGCGAAGTCGTGAAGATGATCAATGCCATCGCCGGCCAGACCAACCTCCTGGCGCTGAATGCGACCATCGAGGCGGCGCGCGCCGGTGAAGCCGGCCGCGGCTTTGCCGTCGTCGCCGGCGAGGTCAAGAGCCTTGCGGCGCAGACCGCGACCGCGACGGAAGAGATCTCGCGGCAGGTCGAGGAGATCCAGGGCGCTACGGGGCAGGCGGTTGCCGCGATCCGATCCATCGGCGGCGCCATCAGCGGCATCGACGAGAAGATGACGGCGATTGCCGCCGCCGTCGAAGAACAGCGTGCGGCGACCACCGAGATCTCGCGCAACTTCCAGCAGGCTGCACAAGGCACCCGCGAGGTCACCGACACCATCGGCAGCGTCGCCAGCCTCAACCGCGAGACCGGCAATGCCGGAAACGTGCTGTTCGAATCGGTCAGGAAGATGTCGGTCGATGCCGACCGCCTCCGCGTCGCGGTCGAGGGCTTCCTCGGGGCAGTGAAGACCGCTTAGCCACAATATTTCTCCGTCCCATTGGTGCGCGGATCGGCATTGCCGCAGGTCCTCGCCCCGAGTACATCTGTGCCGCCGCGCCAAGCGCGCGCTGCGACAGAGTTACGAGATCATCAGGGATGGAGAGTTCGATGCCGGTCACGCCAACACCCAAGGCCCAGCGCCCCTATCGCGGCGTGTTCCCGGTCGCGCCCACCATCTTCGACGATCGCGGCGAGCTCGATCTCGAGGGCCAGCGCCGCTGCATCGATTTCATGATCGATGCCGGCTCGAACGGCCTCTGCATCCTCGCCAATTTCTCCGAGCAGTTCGTGCTCACCGATGCCGAACGGGAAACCGTGATGCATGCGGTGCTGGAGCATGTTGCGGGGCGGGTTCCCGTCATCGTCACCACCAGCCATTTCAGCTCGGCCGTCTGCGCCGCGCGCAGCAAGCAGGCTGAAGCTGCGGGTGCGGCCATGGTGATGGTCATGCCGCCCTATCACGGCGCGACGTTCCGGGTGCCCGAGAAGGGCATCGTCGAATTCTTCCGCGTGCTCTCGGATGCGATCAATATTCCCATCATGATCCAGGATGCGCCGGTGGCGGGCACGCCGCTCCCGGTCGAGTTGCTTGCGCGGTTGGCGCGCGAGTTCTCCAACATCCGTTACTTCAAGATCGAGGTGCCCGGCGCCGCTGCGAAGCTGAGGAGCCTGATCGAGGCGGGCGGCAGCGACATCGAGGGGCCCTGGGACGGCGAGGAAGCGATCACGCTGCTCGCCGATCTCGATGCCGGCGCGACCGGGGCAATGACCGGCGGCGGCTATCCCGACGGCATCCGCCAGATCATCGATCCTTATTTCGCCGGCAAGCGCGAGGAGGCGAAAGCCGCCTATGAGCGCTGGTTGCCGTTGATCAACTACGAGAACCGCCAGTGCGGCCTGGTCGCCTGCAAGGTCATGATGCAGGCCGGCGGTGTGATCAGGTCGGATGCCGTGCGGCACCCGCTTCAACCGCTGCATCCGGCAACGCGTGCGGGCTTGCTGGAACTCGCCAAGGAGCGCGATGCGCTGGCGCTGCGGTGGGGGAAGTAGCGCGCCACTTATTCTGCTGGCCTTAGATTCCTCCGTCGTCGTCCCGGCCTTCGCCGGGACGACGACGGAGGGTGAGGTGCGCACTCGAGCACCATCTCGGCCGACGGCGTCGAATTGGCGCGGTTCGGCCGGTTTTCTGCAGCCCGGCGATCACGTATTGTATGCCGGCCAACCGGGCCCTGCGGAGCACTTTCAAGACATCGCGCAACACCTCTTCATTATGTCGTTATCCCGAGCCAGGTTGGCGCGAACCGACGAAACAGGGAGGCAGTGCCATGACGATGAGGCCAGATCCGACCTTTCACGCATCGCCCAAGCTGGCGATGGAAGCTCCTGCGGAGAACTTTGCCTATACGCTGCTGCTCAGTCCGGATTTCTCAAAGCCGGACGCTCTGGCGGTCGTCGACGTCAAGCCGGGATCGCCAACCTACAGCCAGATCGTCCACACCGTGACGATGCCCAACAGGGGCGACGAGTTTCATCACTTCGGCTGGAATGCCTGCTCCTCCGCGCTGTCGCCGCTCGCGGGACACGCCTTCATCGAGCGGCGCTATCTCATCATCCCCGGGCTGCGCTCGTCGCGGATCTACATCATCGATACCAAGCCCGATCCGACCAAAGCCAAGATCCACAAGATCATCGAACCCGAGGAGGTCTTCAAGAAGACCGGCTATTCGCGACCGCATACCATCCATTGCGGGCCGGACGGCGTCTATGTGAGCACGCTGGGCGGCGGCGGCAAGGACGGCACCAACGGGCCTCCGGGCGTCTTCATCATGGATTGCGAGACGTTCGAGGTACTTGGACGATGGGAGATCGATCGCGGTCCGCAGACGCTGCACTATGATTTCTGGTGGAACCTGCCCCGCGACTACATGGTGACGAGCGAATGGGGCTTGCCGCCCCAGTTCGAGAACGGGATCGTCCCGGAGGACCTGCTGTCGAACAAATATGGCCATCGTCTCCACTTCTGGGATCTCCGCGCCCGGCGCAACGTGCAGACGATCGACCTCGGCGCCAATCATCAGATGGCGCTGGAGGTACGGCCCGCGCACGATCCGGTTCGCGAATACGGCTTTGCCGGCGTGGTGGTCGACACCACCAATCTCGAAGGCTCGATCTGGACCTGGTGGCGCGAGGGCGGGAATTTCCATGCCGAGAAGACGGCGACCATCCCGCCGGAGCCCGCAGCCAAAGAGAAGCTTCCGCCGCTCTTGCAGGGGTTTGGTGCCGTCCCGCCACTGGTGACCGACATCGATCTGTCGATGGACGATCGGTTTCTCTACGTCTCCTGTTGGGGCACCGGCGAGATGCGCCAGTACGATGTCAGCGATCCCAGAAAGCCCAAGCTTGCAGGCTCGGTGCATACCGGAGGCATCGTGCGCCGCGCGTCGCATCCGAACGGCAAGGCATATGCAGGTGGCCCGCAGATGGTCGAGATCAGCCGCGACGGCAGGCGCGTGTACTGGACCAATTCGCTCTATTCCACCTGGGACGACCAGTTCTATCCCGATGGGATGCCGGGCGTCGAAGTCATGGCCAATGTCGGTGGCAGCGGCGGCCTCGAGCTCGCCAAGGACTATTTCGTGAGCTTCCCCGACGGATATCGTGCGCACCAGATCAGGCTGGAGGGCGGCGATTGTTCGACGGATTCCTTTTGCTACCCGTCGGCCTAGATTGGGGGCACGCGAGCCCGACGCTCGGCTGGCTGTGGCTCGCGCTTGTTGCGAGCGGTCTCTATCACGGGGTCAATCCGGGGATGGGATGGCCGCTCGCCGTTTCAGCCGGGCTCATGGACAAGAGCCCGCGCGCGCTGTTCCGTGCGCTGTGGGCCCTGTCGGCCGGGCATCTGCTGGCAACGCTTCTCGTGCTGCTGCCATTCGCGTTCCTGCTGGTGCTGGCCGAGTGGCAGCGTTCGATCCAGATCAGTGCAAGCCTTCTCGTCATCGGCTTCGGCGTCTATCGGCTGATCGTGCGGCGCCATCCGCGCGCACTGGCACGAATTCCGCCGACGCAATTGGCGCTCTGGTCGTTTGCGGTCGCCATTGCTCACGGCGCCGCCCTGATGCTCGTGCCGATCTATCTCGGGCTCTGCCAGGCCTTCGACCTCGATGCCGGCCACGAGGCCGCCGGCGCGCTGATGAAGGCAAGTCTCGCGATGGCCGTGCTGGTGTCCCTGGTGCACGTTGCCGCCATGATCGGCGCCGGCGGATCTCTGGCGTGGCTGGTCTACCGCTATCTGGGATTGCGGTTCGTCGCGCGAAGCTGGTTCAATCTCGATGCCATCTGGGCGGCCAGCCTCGTTCTGGTCGGCGCCGTGGCGCTCGCTTTCAATGTTGCGAGCTGGCGCTGACGTCTACCCTGTCAAGGCCCACTCGCCGATGATGCGGAAGCGGGCCGTCGCATCGTCCTGCTTGAACAGCGCGAGGCGATCGATCGCTAGCGTGTCGAGATTGAGCGCGGCAAACCGCGACCGCAGCATCTCCTGGATCGGTCCGCGACGCTCAGCTTCAAGCCGTCCCGTCAGCGTCATGTGGAAGCGGAACTCTTCCATCACGTAGGGGTAGCCCCAGCGGTCGAGATAGTCGCGCTGCCGCTCGCTGAGCTTCTCGGGCTTGCGCCGCGCACGATCGTCGGCAGTCAGGGCGACGCGGAAAGCGTCGAAATCGCGCGCGCAATCGGCGGCAAGCTGCTGGAGTGCGTCGACCGGCTCGGCCGGAATGACGGCAATGAAGCCGCTGATGGAGTCGACGACGGGGCGGATTACCGGAATGGCCCGCACCTTCGCGGCGAATGTCGCGCAGGCCGCGGCGAGCTCGGCCTCGGTCTTTCCGGGCGCCAAGGCCATCGGCGCCTTCAGCGTGCCGTGAAAACCGTATTTGCGGGGATCGGCGCTGACGTCGCGCCAGTCCGGCGCGACGCGCCGTGCGTCCTCGGGGAAGGGCAGCTCGTTGCCGGAGTGAGCGTCATAGCCCAGCAGCTCGGCGCCAAAGCGCGAGAGGGCGCTGTCGGCGTCGGCGGCGTAGTAGATCGCGTAGCGGGGGAAAGCTGTCATTGCTTCAGCATAGCCGGTCTAAGCCGCAACGACAGCTTCGCGCGGCGTGGCCGCCGGGCCGAGCAATCGTGTCGCATCGGTCAGGTGCACCAGTCGGCCTGCGGCGATCACCGCAACGAGCCGCGGCCGCAGCGGCACGGTGTCGTCGACGAGAAGGATGTCGGCGCGCCGTCCTTCCGCAACGGTGCCGCGATCGGCAAGACCGGTTGCGTGCGCGGGCCCGGCCGAGACCAGATTCCAGGCTTCGGTGAGCGGCAAGACGCCGTCGGCGGCGAGCCGGAATGCGGCGAGCAGCGGCGCGGGATAATAATAGTCCGACGCCAGCACGGAGCAGAGCCCCTTGGCGATCATGTCAGACGCCTTGGTCCAGCCAGTGTGGCTACCGCCGCGCACGACGTTCGGCGCGCCGTAGACGATGGCGTCGCCGTTGGCAGCGGCGTCCCGCGCCGTCTCTTCATTGATCGGAAACTCGGCGATCGTCGCGCCCATGGTGCGATATTCCCGGCGCATCGCCGGCGTTCCGTCGTCGTGCGACAGCATCCTCACCTCGGCAGCGCGTGCAGCCGCAGCGAGTCGCGCGATCGAGGCCGGCACCTCAGTGGCGCGCGACACCACGTGATCGACCAGCCGGTCGAAGTCTTCGTTCGACAGTGCCGTGCGCTCCACCATGCGGTTGCGCTTGCGCGGCTTGGCCATGTCGGCAACGGTGCCGTCCATGTGGTCGTTGAAGGCGAACAGGTCGACACGTCCTTCGGCGAGCCATTGGCCGATCTCGGTCTCGGCATCGAGATTGTAGGTCTCGTGCCGCAGATGGAAGCGGGTGTCGGCGGCGAATTGCGGGCGCTGGCGCTCGATCGCCTCGAGCAGGCGCCGCGCATTGTCGCCGCTGCGCAGGCCCGGCTCCCACGACCAGGTCGTGGCGTGGAACACTGTGGTGATGCCGTTGCTGATCGCCTGGCGGTCGCTGTCGGCGAGCGCGACGTCGATCGGAAAGTCGACGCCGGCGCGCGGCATCATCTGCCGCTCGAAGGCATCGCCGTGCAGATCGACGATGCCGGGCAGGACGAGCAGGTTGCGCGCGCTTATTGCAAGCCGGGCACGGCCGCGAGGAGCATCGATCCCTGCAATGTCCTGTCCGGACACCGCAAGTGAAGTTTCGACGAGCTCGGAGCCGATCAGGGTCCGGCCACCTTCAAGGAAAATGTCTGTCACGCGACCGCGCTTCGTTGGCTGGCAAGAGAACTTGTAATGGAACTCGCCCGTGGTTCGTATGTTGACAGGAAATCTTCAATCCCGAGCTTGCGGAAATCGGGCAGGGCCTCACGCAATTTGTCGTGATCCCAATCCCACCACGCGAGCCTGGCGAGCCGTCCGGCGATCTCTTCCGAGAAACGCCGCCGGACGATCCGCGCCGGATTGCCTGCGACAATAGTATAAGCCGGCACGTCCTTGGTGACGATGGCGCCGGCCGCGATCACCGCGCCGGTGCCGATGTTGCGGCCGGGCAGCACGATCGCGCCATGGCCGATCCAGACGTCGTGGCCGATATGGACGTGATGCTGGCGCCGCCAGTCGAAGAACTCGGAATCGTCGCTCTCGCCCGCGAAGTAGGCGCTCGAGCGATAGGTGAAATGGGCCTGCGTGGCGCGATGCATCGGATGATTGCCGGGATTGATGCGCGTCATCGCCGCGATCGAGCAGAATTTTCCGATGGTGGTGTAGGTGATCTGCGCGTCGTTCACGACGTAGGAGTAATCGCCCATCGCCACTTCATGCAGGATCGTGCGCGCGCCGACCTCGGTGTAGGCGCCGAGCCTCGTCTCATGCAGCTTCGCCGAGGGATCAATGGTCGGTTCGACCGAAAGCATTTTGGCGGCCATGTTGCATCCGAAAGCGCGAGGGCGGGCGTCCGTCTTCGAGCGGCTCGATGACAACGTCATGACGCAATGATGACAGGGGACGAGGTGTGTTGGATCGCCGCACGGCCACGCACGTGTCACACAAGTGTCAAGCGTCGGCGTTAGCGGTGGCAGCCAGCTACTTTGGAGCACTGCATGCTGGTGGTGGAAGGCCTGACGTGCCGCTTCGGCGCAAAAGCCGCGGTGGACGACGCTTCGTTTCAAATTTCCCCCGGCGGCTTCGTTGGCGTGATCGGACGATCCGGCGCCGGCAAGTCGACTTTGCTGCGGACCATCAATCGCCTCGTGACGCCGACGCAGGGTCGCATCCTGTTCGAGGGCGTCGACGTCACCGCGCTGCGCGGCAAGGAGCTGCGGCACTGGCGGGCGCGATCGGCAATGATCTTCCAGCAGTTCAACCTGGTCGGCCGGCTCGATGTGCTGACCAACGTTCTGATGGGGCGACTCGCGGCGATCCCTGCCTGGCGTTCGCTCACGCAGGTCTGGCCCGAGCAGGACAGGGCGCTGGCGATGTCGGCGCTCGAGCAGTTCGACATCGCCTCGCTTGCCGCCCAGCGTGCAGACCAGCTTTCCGGCGGCCAGCAGCAGCGCGTTGCGATCGCACGCGCGCTGGTCCAGCAGCCCGACATCATTCTCGCCGATGAGCCGATCGCCTCGCTCGATCCGCGCAACACCAAGATCGTGATGGATGCGCTGCTCCGCATCAACAAGCACTTCGGCATCACCGTGCTGTGCAACCTGCATTCGCTCGATCTGGCGCGCAGCTATTGCGACCGCCTGATCGGCATGGCGGCGGGCCGCGTGGTGTTCGACGGCGCACCGTCCGCGCTGACCGATCATGTCGCGCGCGAGCTTTATGACCTCGAAGCCGCCGACGTCATGGGCGGCCTGCCCGTGCCGGCGCCCGCAGGCGTCCCCGCGCTCGGGACCGCGGCGGCCGCCTGAACCCGCGCCTACGTTTTCAGTTTTGCGTCAACCGACCCCAACCGATGAAGAGGGTATCATGATCACTCGCAGACTAGTCCTTGCCGGCGCCGCCGCGCTGGCCTTTGCCGGATCCGCCTCCGCCGAAGACTGGAAAGCCAAATATCCCGAACTCACCTTCGCGGTCGTTCCGGCCGAAAACGCCTCCGGCGTCACCGAGCGCTGGACGCCGTTCGTGGAATATCTGTCGAAGCAGCTCGGCGTGAAGGTCACGCTGCGGATCGCCAACGACTATGCCGCCGTGATCGAAGGCCAGCGCGCCGGCAACATCCACATCGCAAGCTACGGCTCGGCATCGTTCGCGCGCGCCCGCCTGACCGGCGTCAAGACCGACGCCTTCGCCAATGACATCAACGCCGACGGCTCGACCGGCTATTACTCGGTGTTCTTCGTCAAGGCGAGCAGCCCCTACAAGAGCGTCGATCAGCTCAAGGGCAAGAATCTCGGCCTCGTCGATCCGAACTCGACCTCCGGCAACAACGTGCCGCGCTTCGAGCTCGACAAGATGGGCATTCCGGACGCCGACACCTATTTCAGCAAGGTCGTCTTCACGGGCAGCCATGAGAACGCGATGCTGGCGCTGGCGCAGGGCACGGTGGACGTCGCGGCCAACCAGTGGACCAGCGACGATGATTCCACGCTGGCGCAGATGCTGACCAAGGGCATGCTGAAGAACGCCGACGGTTCGGCGATGAAGAAGGACGATTTCCGCATCATCCACAAGTCGGCGCCGATCATCAACGGCCCCTACGCCTACAACACCGACCTGCCGGAAGACGCCAAGGCGGCGATCGCGAAGGCGTTTTTCGAGGCGCCGACCAAGGACAAGGCGGCGTTCGAGCGCCTCTCCGACGGCCAAAAGAAGGGTTTTCATCCCGCGACCACCAAGGATTGGGATGGCACGATCGAGCTGATCAAGTTCGTCGATGCGCTGCGTAAGAAGAAGGCGTCCTGAGTTTCGGGACGACGCACTGGAGCCGGGTCGATGGACCCGGCTCCTTCTCTTTTGACGGGCAACGTTTCCTGATCAAATGACGCTCGCGGTTTCGATCCTCCCCGAACAGCAATTGGCCGCGCTGAATGCCGCCTACCGCCAGGCGGTCACGCGCAAGCGGCTTCGTCTCCTGTTTGGAATCGCGCTGTTCATCGCCGCCCTGATCCTGTCGGCGATCGGCGCAGAAGTGAACCTGCGCACGCTCTTCACCTATTTCGGCAACTTCGTCAGCTATTTCGACCGCATCCTCACGCTCGACAGCGGCCAGCGCGTCTGGACCGATGTCGGCGAGTGGCTCTGGGGCTGGCGCAAATGGCTGAGGATGCTCGGCGAGACGCTGCTGATCAGCTATGTTGGCACGCTGATCGGTGCCGTCTTCGCCTTCGCGCTCAACTTCTTCGCCGCGGAGAACACCTCGCCGGGGCCCTGGCTGCGCTTCCTCGTGCGTCGACTGCTTGAATTCGCGCGCACGGTGCCGGGCATCGTGTTCGCGCTCATCTTCGTCATTGCCTTCGGCCTCGGACCGATGGCTGGCGTGCTCGCGATTGCGATCCACTCCACCGGCGCGCTCGGCAAGCTGTTCTCGGAGATCGTCGAGAATGCCGACATGAAGCCGGTGGAAGGCATCCGCTCGACCGGCGCGAGCTGGCTCTCCTGCATGCGCTTCGCCGTCGTGCCGCAGGTTACTGCCGGCTATGCCAGCTATGCCCTGCTGCGCTTCGAGATCAACGTCCGCGAGGCTTCCGTCATGGGCTTCGTCGGCGCCGGCGGCATCGGTCAGGAGCTCGTCGTCGCCATCCGCAAGTTCTACTATTCGGACGTC
Organism: Bradyrhizobium sp. Cp5.3; assembly: GCF_000426265.1. Classification (NCBI taxonomy): domain Bacteria; kingdom Pseudomonadati; phylum Pseudomonadota; class Alphaproteobacteria; order Hyphomicrobiales; family Nitrobacteraceae; genus Bradyrhizobium; species Bradyrhizobium sp. Cp5.3. Next base: position 134,502 of record NZ_AUFA01000009.1, read on the forward strand.
AGCGCGATCCTGCTCACCATCATCGTGACGGTCTTCATCATCGACATCACGACCGGCTGGCTGCGCGGCCGCCTGTTCGGCAAGGAGGCGCGGACGTGAGCAAGCCTCAGGAGGTCGACACCGCACGGCTTCGCGCGCGTTATCCCGATGTGTTCGACCGGCCGGCCGCTGCACACCTCGCAACGCCTCTGGTGCTCGCCGCCGCTCTGGCCGTCTTCGTGTTCGGCCTGGTCGATCTCGACTTTTCGCCGTCGCGCCTCATCTCGGGGCTGAGCCAGCTCGGCTGGATCAGCATGATGATGATCCCGCCAGATCCCGGTGCGTCGCTGCCGCTATATCTGCAGGCGCTGGGCGAGACGTTGTCGATCGCGCTGCTCGGCACCACGCTCGCCGCGCTGTTTGCGCTTCCGGTCAGTCTGCTCGCCGCGCGCAACGTGGTGCCGTCGAACATCTTTCGCTTTCCGGTCCGGCGCTTCCTCGATTCGATCCGCGGCGTCGATACGTTGATCTGGGCGCTGGTCTGGATCAATGTCGTCGGGCTCGGTCCGTTTGCCGGTGTGCTCGCCATCGCGGTGTCGGATTTCGGTGCCTTCGGCAAGCTGTTCTCGGAGGCGATCGAGGGCGCCGACCAGAAGCAGGTCGAAGGCATCCGCGCCTCGGGCGGCAGTGCGCTGCATGAGATCAGGTTCGGCCTGCTGCCGCAGGTGCTGCCCGTGATCGCCGGCCAGGTGCTCTACTTCATCGAATCGAACACGCGCTCGGCCACCATCATCGGCATCGTCGGCGCTGGCGGCATCGGTCTTCAACTCGCCGAGCAGATCCGGGTGCTGGAGTGGCAGAAGGTGTCGTTTCTGATCCTGATGATCCTGGTCGCGGTCGCCGCGATCGATTTCATCTCGGGAAAACTCCGCTTCGCCATCATCGGGCGGCGCGCGGTGGCCTGATCACAGACCCCGTGGGGTGGGCAAAGCCAAGCGTGCCCACCGTTCACGTCGACATCGCGGGAAAGATGGTGGGCACGGCGCGCGAAGGGCGCGCCTTTGCCAACCCTACGATTCTCACCGCGAGCGAAGCTCGTCGCGACCCCGTAGGAACGGGGAGAGGGAGAACAGGCAGCTCACCCGTTCTCCACCAGGAACTCCACGCGCTCCGCCGCGAAGCGCGAGTGCTTGGTTACCAGCGGTTTGCCGTCGAGATCGAGGTCGGTGGCGTCGACCACCAGGATCGGCCGACCGAGCGCCAGATCGAGCCGCGCGGCGTCGGTCGCGTCGACGATGCCGGCGGTGATCCGGGTCGCGCCGCGCTGGTAGTCGCGGACGCCGTAATGCTCCAGCAGTTTTGTCATCGAGCGCGTGGCCGCGAACACGGTGCCCGCGTTCGGAAACAGCTCTGCTGACAGCCAGGTGGTGGAGACACAGATCGGCGTGCGGTCGGCGAGGCGAATAGCTTCGATCCGGACGAGCGGTGCGCCGACCTTCAGGCCGAGTTCCCGCGCGAGCTCACGGGTTGCGACGTCTTTCGAAGCTTCGATCAACTGGCCGCGTGGCTCGCGGCCGCCGGCGCCGACGATCTCGGAAAACCGCGTGCGCGAGCGCAGCGGGTAGGCGAGGCGCTGTGCCTCGACATAGGTTCCGCTGCCGCGCTCGGCCCGCACGAGGCCGCGCTCCGCAAGCGCGGCCAGCGCGCGTCGCACGGTGTGGCGGTTCACGCGATAGGTTTCGGCGATCTCCATCTCGCCCGGCAGTTTGTCCCCGGCGGCAAAGCGGCCGTCGGCGATGCCGCGCTCGATGCCATCGGCGACCAGGCGCCACAGCGCGACTCCGGAAGAAGCGGTGTCCTGCATACTCATGTCGACGGTAGGCTACCCCAGAAATCACACGTTTGTCACGAAACAGTCATGGCGCTTCCGTATCAAGTTGTCTATTATCATAGACAACTTGAATTCGGCAAGTTCGGTGGATCGGGTGACGCAACACAACGACCAGCAAGCCCAGCGCAAGGCCGCGATGGCCGTGCTGGCGCACGCGGAGGCGGGCGAGATCGCCGCTCGCCTCCGCTCTCTCGCTTTGCCTGACCATCAGGACCTGCGCGAGCCGGAGAACGGTCTGGTGATGTTGCGCGGCCGGATCGGCGGCGACGGCGCCCCGTTCAATCTCGGCGAAGCGACGGTATCGCGTGCCGCGGTGCGGCTCGTGAGCGGCGAGGTCGGCTTCGGCTACACCCTTGGGCGCGACCGCGAGAAGGTGAGGCTGATCGCGCTGTGCGACGCGCTGGTGCAGTCGAGGGATTTTGGCGCGGCCGTCGAGCGGGACGTTATCGCGCCGCTGCGCGAACAACTTCTGGCGCGGCGCAAGAAAGTGGCGGCAGAGACGGCCGCGACGAAGGTTGATTTCTACACCATGGTGCGCGGTGAGGGGTGAGGCCATGACCACGATTGCGGAACTGCCGCCGGGATTCGCCGACAAGGTCTTGTCGGCGCAATCGACCTTTCGCTCGGTCATGGACGCAATGGCGCGTCCGGGTTCGGTGCAGCGCATCGTGCCGATGGCCGGAACGCCCGGGCCGATGATGCGCGGCACGGCCGCGATCGCGCTGACGCTGTTCGATCACGACACGCCGCTCTGGCTCGATGCACGGATGTCGGAAAGCTTTGATGTGGTGAAGTGGCTGAAGTTCCACACCGGCGCGCCGGTCGTGCAGGATTCCTCGATCGCCGCATTTGCTTTGATCGCCGACGGTCTGGCGCTTCCGCCGCTTGAGCGCTTTGCGCTCGGCTCCAGCGAATATCCGGATCGTTCGACCACATTGATCCTCCAGGTCGACAGCCTCGAGGCAGGACGCGCCTTCGAGCTGCACGGCCCGGGCATCGATGGCGTCGCGACGCTTCAGGCGGCGATAAGGCCCGCCGATCTGTTCGAGCGGCTGCGCGTCAATGAGGCGCTGTTTCCACGCGGCATCGACGTGGTTCTGGTGGCGGATGAGGCCGTGGTTGCGATCCCGCGCACCACGCGTGTCGTGAACAAGGGAAGCTAGAAGCATGTATGTCGCAGTCAAAGGCGGCGAACGCGCCATCGAGAACGCCCATCGCCTGCTTGCGCATGCGCGGCGCGGCGACCAGAGCGTTCCGGAAGTCACGCTCGACCAGATCTCCGAGCAACTCGGCCTCGCCGTGGACCGCGTCATGAGCGAGGGCTCGCTCTATGACCGCGAACTCGCGGCGCTCGCGATCAAGCAAGCCCGCGGCGATCTGATTGAGGCGATCTTCCTGGTCCGCGCCTTCCGCGCCACCTTGCCGCGCTTCGGCGCCAGCGAGCCGGTCGACACCGGCGCCATGCGGGTACAGCGGCGGGTGTCGTCGACCTTCAAGGACATTCCAGGCGGCCAGATTCTCGGGCCGACCTTCGATTACACGCATCGCCTGCTCGATCCGACGCTGGCGGAAGGATTTGTGCCGGAAGCGCCAGCGACGGCGGAAGCTTCGACCGCGGCGACGCCGCGCGTAACCGATATTCTCGGCCGCGACGGGCTGATCGAATCCTCGCCCCAGGCCGAGGTGGGTGCAAGTGTCGCCGATCTTACGCGTGAGCCGCTGAATTTTCCGGCCGATCGCGATCTGCGCCTGCAGAATTTGGCGCGCGGTGACGAAGGCTTCCTGCTGGCGATGGGATATTCCACCCAGCGCGGCTACGGCCGCAACCATCCCTTCGCCGGTGAAATTCGCTTCGGCGAGGTCGAGGTCGAATTCGCGGCTGAGGACGTCGGCTTCGCGGTGCCGCTCGGCGCGATCGAGCTCACCGAGTGCCAGATGGTCAACCAGTTCAAGGGCTCGGTCACCGAAGCGCCGAGCTTCACGCGCGGTTATGGCCTAGCCTTCGGTCAGAGCGAGCGCAAGACCATGTCGATGGCGCTGGTCGACCGCGCGTTGCGCGCCCGCGAGCTCGGCGAGGAGGCGCTCGCACCGGCGCAAGATGAAGAATTCGTGATGTCGCATTCGGACAACGTCCAGGCGACCGGCTTCGTCGAGCATCTGAAGCTGCCACATTATGTCGACTTCCAGTCCGAGCTCGGCTTGCTGCGCAAGCTGCGCCAGGAATTCGCCGAGGCCAATGAAGCCGAGCCCATGAAGGAGGCCGCGGAATGAACGCGCCCGCCTACAACTTCGCCTATCTCGACGAACAAACCAAACGGATGATCCGCCGCGCGATCCTGAAGGCGATCGCGATCCCCGGCTATCAGGTGCCGTTCGCCAGCCGCGAAATGCCGATGCCGTATGGCTGGGGCACCGGCGGCGTGCAGGTGACTGCGGCGATCCTCGGTCCCCAGGACGTGCTGAAGGTGATCGACCAGGGCTCCGACGACACCACGAATGCGATCTCGATCCGCAAGTTCTTCGCCAAGACCGCCAGCGTTGCCACGACGACCGCGACGGAAGAGGCGACCGTGATCCAGACCCGTCACCGCATCCCGGAGACGGGTCTGCACGAAAATCAGGTGCTGGTCTATCAGGTGCCGATCCCGGAACCGCTGCGTTTCCTCGAACCGCGCGAGACCGAGACGCGGCGCATGCACGCGCTCGCCGAATACGGCCTGATGCATGTGAAGCTCTATGAGGACATCGCCCGCTTCGGCCACATCGCGACCGCCTATGCCTATCCGGTGAAGGTGAACGCGCGCTATGTGATGGATCCATCGCCGACGCCGAAGTTCGACAACCCGAAGATGGACAATTGCCCGGCGCTGCAGCTCTTCGGCGCCGGCCGCGAGAAGCGCATCTATGCGATCCCGCCCTATACGCAGGTGGTGTCGCTCGATTTCGAGGACCATCCGTTCGAGCCCTATCGCTTCAACGCGCCTTGCGCGCTATGCGCAGCGGAAAACTCCTACCTCGACGAGGTCGTCACCGACGACAAGGGCGGGCGTATGTTCGTCTGCTCGGACACCGACTATTGCGAGGGCCGCCAGGCCGCCGGCCATCACGGCAGCCTGAGCGCCGCGCCGTACAAGGAGAGGGCGCAAGGGGAATCAAATGGCTGACCAGGACATGATCGAGAACGATCAGCCGCTGCTGGTCGCGGACTCCCTGAGCAAGTCCTACGGTCGCATCGCGGCCTGTCGCGACGTCTCCTTCGCGCTCTATCCCGGCGAGGTTCTGGCGATCGTCGGTGAATCCGGCTCCGGCAAGTCGACGCTGCTGCAGTTGCTGTCGGGCCAACTCGCGCCAAGCGGCGGCCAGGTGTCCTACCGGATGCGCGACGGCGTCACGCGTGACCTTGCGACGCTGGGCGAAGCCGAGCGGCGCTTCCTGTTCCGCACCGATTGGGGCTTCGTGCACCAGGATCCCGCGCAGGGCCTGCGCATGGCGGTTTCGGCCGGCGCCAATGTCGGCGAGCGGCTGATGGCGGTCGGATGGAATCACTATGGCCGCATCCGCGACACCGCGTCCGACTGGCTCACGCGGGTCGAGATCGACGTCGCGCGCATCGACGACGCGCCGCGCACCTATTCCGGCGGTATGCGCCAGCGCCTGCAGATCGCGCGCAACCTCGTCACCGAGCCGCGGCTGGTGTTCATGGACGAGCCGACCGGCGGCCTCGATGTCTCCGTGCAGGCCCGTCTGCTCGATCTCCTGCGCAACCTCGTCGCCGAGCTGCATCTCGCCGTCGTCATCGTCACCCATGATCTCGCGGTGGCGCGATTGCTGTCGCATCGCGTGATGGTGATGAAAGGCGGCCGCGTCATCGAGACCGGTCTCACCGACCAGGTGCTCGACGATCCACGCGAGCCCTATACACAGCTCCTCGTTTCCTCGATTCTGCCGCCATGAGCCCGCCTATGACCGCCATGATCGACATCGCCGATGCGAAGAAGACCTTTACGATGCACCTTCAGGGCGGCATCGAATTGCCGGTGGTGCGCGGCGTGACCTTCCGCGTCGAGCCCGGTGAATGCGTTGTGCTGTCCGGCCCCTCCGGCGCCGGCAAGTCCTCGATCCTGAAGATGATCTTCGGCAACTACCGCTGCGACTCCGGCCGTATCGGTATCTGGCACCGTGGCGCGCTAATCGACCTCGCCACCGCCGAGCCGCGGCAGGTCCTCAATATCCGCCGTTCGACCATCGGTTATGTCAGCCAGTTCCTCCGCGCGGTACCGCGGGTCGCGACGATCGACGTCGTCGCTGAACCTCTCATCGTGAACGGCATGAGCCGGGCCGATGCGCAGGCGCGCGCGGGCGTCCTGTTGCATCGTCTCAATATCCCTGAGCGGCTCTGGCAGCTTCCCCCGGCAACCTTTTCCGGCGGCGAGCAGCAGCGCGTCAACATCGCGCGCGGCTTCATCTCGGACCTGCCGATCCTGCTGCTCGACGAGCCGACCGCCTCGCTCGATGCCGCCAATCGTGCGGTCGTGGTCGAGCTGATCGGCGAGAAGAAGCGCCAGGGCGTCGCCATGGTTGCGATTGTCCATGACGACGAGATCCGCCATCGGATCGCCGACCGCATTGTCGACGTCACCAGCTTTGCCGCCGCGGCCTGAAGGACGAATGGAAATGAACGCGAAGCCGAACGAAACCGTGATCGCCAACGCCAGAGTCGTGCTGGCCGACCGGGTCATCGAGCAGGGCTGGGTCGCCGTCGCGGACGGGCGCATCGCCGAGATCGGCGAGGGCAGGGCGCCCGCGGGTGCCGAGGACGCCGGCGGCGATCTGATCACGCCCGGCCTGATCGAGCTCCACACCGACCATCTCGAAGCGCATTATGTGCCGCGCCCCAAGGTATTCTGGGATCCCGTTGCGGCCGTGCTTTCCTATGACGGCCAGCTCGCGACGTCGGGCATCACCACCGTGCTCGACTCGCTACGCGTCTGGCGCGAGGACGGCGCGGAGGAAGTCGACGGTCGCGCCGGCACGCTCGCCGCGGCGATCTCCATCGCGCGCGACAACAATCTGCTGCGCGCCGATCACTTCCTGCATCTGCGCTGCGAGATCCCGATGCCGAGCGTGGTCGAGGAGGCCAAGGAGCTGGTCGACCGTCCCGACGTGCGGCTGATGTCGCTGATGGACCACACGCCCGGCCAGCGCCAGTTCCGCGACGAGGTCAAGCTGCGCGACTATTATCGCGGCAAGGGCGGCGGCAAGACCGACGCCGAGCTCGATGAATTGTTCGCACGGCGCTTCGAGTATCAGAAGGCCTATGCCGCGGCCAACATGCGCGCGATCGTGGCGCTGGCGCACGAGCGCAACATTCCGCTCGCCAGCCACGACGACACCACCGAGGAGAACGTCGCGGATGCCTTGCGCGACCGCGTCGCGGTGGCGGAATTCCCGACCACGCTCGAGGCTGCGCGAGGCCTGCATCGGGCCGGCATCGACATCCTGATGGGCGCGCCGAACGTCGTGCGCGGCGGTTCTCACTCCGGCAACATCGCCGCGGTCGATCTCGCGCGTGAAGGCCTGCTCGACATCCTGTCGTCCGACTACATCCCTTCCAGCCTGCTGATGGCCGCGCTGCAACTGCCGGAGCATGTGCCGGCGATCGATCTGCCGGCGGCCATCCGCACCGTGACCAAGGCTCCGGCGGATGCGGTAGGCCTCTCAGACCGCGGCGAAATCGCAGTCGGCAAGCGCGCCGACCTGATCCGCGTGCACGTCACCGGCCGCGTTCCCGCGGTTCGCAGCGTCTGGCGCGAAGGGAGCCGCGTCGCATGAGCGAGGCGGTGACGATTGCGCAGGATCCGGTGGCGGCGATCGGGCCGGGGCGGCTTGTGCTCGTGGTCGGTCCCAGCGGCGCCGGCAAGGACACGCTGCTGCGGCTTGCGCAGGCGGCCTGCATCGACGATCACGATGTCGTCTTCCCGCGCCGCGTCGTGACGCGGGAATCATCTGCGGCCGAGGACAATGTGGCTGTCAGCGCCGATGAATTCCGGCGCGGGCTCGACCATGGCGACTTCGCCGTGCACTGGGAGGCGCACGGGCATTCCTACGCCCTGCCGCTCGAAATCAACGACGACATCCGCGCCGGCCGCACGGTCGTCGTCAACGTCTCGCGCACGGTGATCGGTGTGCTGCGCAGCACCTATGCCAATGTCGTGGTGGTCGCGATCACCGCGCCGCCGGACGTGTTGGCCGAGCGGCTCGCCGCGCGGGCGCGCCTTAGCGACGGCAACATCGCGCAGCGGCTGGCGCGCAACGTCGATGACGCGGCGGCACAGGCCGATGTCACCATCGTCAACGCCGGCAGCGCCGAGTATCACGGTCGCCATCTCGTGCGTGTGATCAGGAACGAATGCTGGAGCCAGTAGAGCATGATCCGGAAAAGTGTGCGCGGTTTTCCGAAAAGATCATGCTCAAAACAACAAGCTAAAGCGCGATGACGATTTACCCCAATCTCATCGCGCCTTAGGGCGCAACAAGGAGAGCGGAATGTCGGTGATTGAAACGGTCGAACAACTCGAAGCCATCTATGGCGTCACCAACGACGCCTCGACCGTGAAAGTCGCCGACCACGTCACGCCGCTCTATCGCATCTTCATCGAGAAGGCGCCGTTCGCAGCACTTGCGACCATCGGACCGGAGGGCATCGACTGCTCGCCGCGGGGCGATCTGCCGGGCTTCGTCCGAATTCATGATTCCAGAACGCTGATGCTGCCGGATCGCCGCGGCAATAACCGGGTCGATTCGCTGCGCAACATCGTGCGCGATCCACGCGTGGCGCTGATGTTCTTGATCCCCGGCTCGGGCAACGCGATCCGCGTCAACGGCCGCGCGCATCTCTCGGTCGATCCCGATCTGCTGGCCTCGTTCAAGGTCGACGGCAAGGCGCCGCGCAGCGTGATGGTGATGAGTGTGGAGGAGATCTATTTCCAGTGCGCTCGCGCCATCGTGCGCTCCGACCTCTGGAATCCCGACAAGCGCGTCGATCCCAAGACGCTGCCGACACCCGGCCAGATCCTCGCCGAGATGAGCCAGAACAAGGTCGGCGGCGAGGAGTACGACCGCATCTGGCCCGAGCGCGCCGCGGCGACGATGTGGTGAGTCCTTCTTATCCTCTCCCCGCTGCCTCTTCTCCCTCTCCCCGTCCTTACGGGGAGAGGGTTGGGGTGAGGGGCTGTCTCCGCAAACACGGTGAGAGAAAGACTCGCTGAAGCTCCCCCTCACCCGGGATCGCATCTGACGATGCGATCCGACCTCTCCCCGCAAGCGGGGCGAGGTGAAGGAAGGCGCCACTTCGCGCTCAATTAAACGCCATCCCGCCGCTCAGCGCGATCGTCTGTCCGGTCATGTAGGCGTTATCGACCAGCAGCATTGCGGCTTTCGCGACCTCGTCCGCGGTGCCGAAGCGGCCGAGCGGGATGCGGCTGATGAGTTGTGGCTGTCCGCTCATCATGTCGGTCTCGATCAGCGACGGCGCCACCGCGTTGACGGTGATGCCGTCCTTCACCAGGCGCGCCGCATAGCCGCGCGTGAGACCCTCCATCCCGGCCTTCGATGCATTGTAGTGCGGGCCGATCGAGCCGGCGCCACGCGCGGCGCCGGAGGAGATGTTGACGATGCGGCCCCATTTCCGCGCGCGCATCGCCGGAAGCACCGCCTGTGTGCACAGGAAGGCGGATTTCAGATTGGTCAGGATCGTGCGGTCGAAATCGTCCTCGGTGAGATCTTCGACGCCGCGCGTGATGGCGATGCCGGCATTGTTGACGAGGATGTCGACCGGCCCGAGCTCGGCGGTCACCTGCTCGATCATTGCGGCGACGGCCTCGCGTTGCGAGACGTCGGCGGCCACGGCCATCGCGCGGCGGTCGCGTTTGCTAATCTCGTCCGCCAATTGCTCGGCCTGTCCGATTCGTTCGCGGCAGTTGATCGCCACGGTCGCGCCGGCCTCGGCCAACGCGCGACAGACCGCCGCGCCGATCCCGCGCGAGCCGCCGGTAACGAGCGCAGTGCGCCCTTTCAGACTGTCTGCCATGTCCCGACCTTTCTTCTCGTTCGTCGCCAGCCGGCCAGACGCTACCACGCCAGCGCGTCGCCCGGATTGAATTCATCGCGAGATGAATCCATTTGCCGCCGCTTGCGCCGGGAGAAGCGCCGATATGCGCGGGCTGCAAATATGGATAGCCATTTCATTGACCGATCGCGCCGATCGCTCGATATTCGAAGTATCGAAACTGCTCCCAGGGCCGAAGCCGCGACATGAGAACCGATTACCAGCGTAGTTTGGGCGACATGCACAAGCGCATGATGCGACGCTGTTTCTCGGCGGCGACCGGCGCCTGTCGTTGTTGCTGACCGCAGCCGCCTGGCAATCCGCACCGCAAGCAACCGACAGGAACGCCGTAACCGCGGCGAACGAGCAGCCATGTCCCAAGCACATACGCAAGCCTACATCATCGAAATCCACGACCGCGCCGCCGGCATCGTCACCCGGGAGGCACGCGGCTTCCGCTTCTTCTCCTCCGAGCGCCTGTTCGACAGTCTCGAGGGCCGCCAGTTCCGCTCGGCTCGCGAGGCTGAGCGCGCTGCGCGCGCGGTGTTCTCCGAGCGGAGCCGGCGGCCGAACCCTCTATCTCTCGCTATCTGAACGCGAGGCGGCGCGCCTGATCAGCTGCGGCGGCGTGCTCTGGTGCGCGCCGCCTTCTTCGCGGCGGCGGAGCGGGCCTTGGCACCCTTGGTGCGGCTCGCTTTCCGCGCGGCTGCCGAACGCGACGCGGCGCTGCGCCGGCTCGCGGCCCGCTTGCCCTGCTTCGACAGCGCGCGGCGCGATGCGGTCGACCGCGGCTCCTTCTTCAGGACGCCTTCCACCACCCGCGACACGCGCGGCCGCTTCTTCGGATGGCGTTTGCCTTGACCGGCCTCGTACGCATATTTGGCGCTGCGGCGCGTGGACTTCTTGGTTTGTCCCTTGCGTGGCGGCGGCAGATCAACGCCGGCGCGGCGCGCCTCGGAAAGCCCGATGGCGATGGCCTGGCGTGTCGAACGCGCGCCGTGCCTGCCCTTCCTGATCTTGTCGATCTCGTCCTTGACGAATTCGCCGGCCTGCGTGCTCGGCGACTTGCCGGCACGCTTGTCCTGTCTGGCTTTGCGAATGACTTCCTGTCTTGGCATGAGTCAGTTCCCTCTGAGTTTCACAGGGATGTCTGACCGCAACGCATCAGGCGGAAGATTGATCCGTCTCAGTTCCTCAGCGCCGCCAGCAGTTCGTCGGGGCGCTCGGCCAGGATCATGTGGCCCGCGCCTGGCACCACCACGGTCTTCGCGTGCGGGATCGCGGCCGCGAGTGCCTTGCCCGCCTTCGCCGGAGTCATCATGTCCCGCTCGCCGAGGACGAGCGTGGTCGGCACCTTCACGCTCGCGGCGGCAGCGAGCGCATTCGCGTAGGAATTGCAGGCGGACAAGTCCTTGAACAGAACGCCTGGCTCGCAATCCCTGAGCACCGCTTGCGCGCCGCCATGCATCCACAGGCCCGGCGCGAGGCTGCCGCCGAGTTCGGCCTTGAAGCCGAGGCCCCAGATCGAGACCATGTCGATGGCGTCCTGATCGTTGGCTTCGGCGGCCTTCAGGAGATCCGGCCCGACCGTCATGGTCGCGGCCGTGCCGATCAAGCTCAGCGCGGACACCTTGTCGGGATGTCGCGCCGCGGTCTCCAGTGAGATCAGCGATCCCATGGAGTGACCGATCAGATGCGCCTTTGCCGCGCCGGCGGCGTCGATCAGTTCCGCGGTCCAGTCGGCCATCTCCGCGATGGTGGAGAGCGAGGGGCCGGCCGAGCGGCCGTGGCCGGGCAGGTCCGGCGCCAGCACGCCCAAACCATGATGCGCGAACCAGCGCGTATGCAGCGCCCAGGTCGAATGGTCGAAGCCTGCGCCGTGGATGAACACCACCGCGGGGAGGGACTTGTCGAATTCGCGGCCGCCGGTTGCGACAAACACCTCGGCGCCGTTGACGGAGAGCTTCATGGCTTCAGACCTTTTGCGAGATGCGCAGGGCTTGGGCGAGATCGTCGATGATGTCGCTTGCCGTCTCGATGCCGACCGACAGCCGCACCAGCTCCTCGCCGACGCCGGCGGCCTTGAGCTGCTCGGCATCCATCTGCTGATGCGTGGTGCTGGCCGGGTGGATCACCAGCGTCTTGGCGTCGCCGACATTGGCGAGATGGCTGATCATGCGCAGCTGTTCGATGAACTTGCGGCCGGCAGCCCGTCCGCCCTTGATGCCGAAGGAGACGATCGAGCCGGCGCCGCGCGGCAGCAGCTGTTTTGCCAGTTGATAGTCGGGATGGTCCTCCAGCGAAGGATGCAGCACCCAGTCCACCGCCTTGTTGGCCTTCAGCGCCTCCAGCACGAGATGCGTGTTCTGCATGTGGCGGTCCATGCGCACGCCGAGCGTTTCCACGCCCTGCAAGAGCTGGAACGCATTGGTCGGCGACAGGCAGGCGCCGAAATCGCGCAGGCCTTCCGTGCGGGCGCGCATGATGAAGGCGGCGGTGCCGAACTGCTCGTCGAAGATGATGCCGTGATAGCCGCCATAGGGCTCGGTCAGCACGCCGAACTTGCCGGACGCGCGCCAGTCGAAGCGACCGCCGTCGACGATGGCGCCGCCGATCGCGATGCCGTGGCCGCCGATCCATTTGGTGGCCGAATGCATCACGATGTCGGCGCCGAGCTCGATCGGCCGGCTGAGATAGGGCGTGGCAAACGTGTTGTCGATCAGCAGTGGGATCTTCGCGTCATGCGCGATGGCCGCGACCTTAGGGATGTCCAGCACCTCCAGGCCGGGATTGCCGATGGTCTCGCCGATCACGAGTCTTGTGTTCGGCTTGATCGCCGAGCGGAACGCGTCAAAGTCGCGCGGCTTCACGAATGTCGTCGTGATGCCGAAACGCGGCAGCGTGTGCGCGAGGAGATTGATGGTGCCGCCATAGAGCGAGCTCGATGCCACGATGTGGTCGCCGGCATTGAGCAGCGTCGCGATGGCGAGATGCATCGCCGCCTGGCCGCTCGCGGTGCAAATCGCGCCGACGCCGCCTTCCAGCGCCGCGAGCCGCTCCTCGAGCACGCCCGTGGTCGGGTTGGAGATGCGCGTATAGATGTGTCCGGCGCGCTCGAGGTTGAACAGTGCCGCGGCGTGGTCGGAATCCTGGAACACATAGGACGTGGTCTGGTAGATCGGCACCGCGCGGGCACCAGTTGCGGGATCGGGATGCTGGCCCGCATGCAGGCTCAGGGTCTCAAAGGCAGGCGGCTTGGGCGCGGGCATGCTTGGCCTCGTTGGTCGATCGGCGGAGGCGGCCGTTGTGCCACAAATCGGCGCGCCGCGTCAGCCCATTGACAGCGCGGTGTGACGCCGCGCAGCGCTAGGCCATGCCGTCCCGAATGTTCTGCTCGATGGTGCGGGCCTCGCGCTGCAGGATGTCCACGACCTCCTGCTCGCGGCGGGGGCCGAGCCGTGTCCGCACGGCGGAAACCGTCATCGCCGCCGCCGGCCGCCCGTCCGGAGTCTTGATCCAAATGGAGATTGATTTCGTTCCCTGCACGAGGCCGATTTCCCGCAGGTTGTAGCCGCGCCGCCGCGCCGCGGCGACCTGGGCGAGCACGGTGGCGACACCGGTCCGGTAGGCATCGAGCCGCTTCTCGTTGGCCGCGACGATTCTTCGCGCGTCCTGCGCAGCCATCGCGGCGAGGATCGCAACGCCAGCGCTACTGACGCCGAGCGGCCGGCGCGCGCCGACCTCGATCGGCAGCACCTGGATCGGGTAGGCGCCGATCCTGCGGTCGACGCACAGCGTGTCATTTCCGGTCCGCACCGTCAGGAACAGCGTGTCGCCGATGTCGGCGGATGCGCGACGCAGCGAAGGTCGTGCCGCAACCAGCAGCGGCGAGGGCCGCGGGCGGGCGAGCGCCAATTCGGGCACCTGGTTGCCGATCGCATAGCGGCCGCTCTTGCCGTGCCGTTCGACGATGCCTTCCTCGATCAGCACGTGAACGATGCGATGCACGGTCGGACGGGTGAGGCCGGTCGCCTGCACGACCTCGGCCAGCGGCACGCCGTCCTCGCGGCCTGCGGCAAGAATGCGCAGCACCGCGAGCGCGCGCCGGATCGCCTGAGCGCCCTGTCGCGGTTCCGCGGAGCTGTTGGCGGGCTTGCGTATCTTGTCCATAATATGGACAAGAACCGCACAATTCGGTCGACAGGTAAAGTCCGGAATCGACAGATTGGGGTTCGATCGGGCACTGCGCGCCGCGAAGATGGAAATTCTAGAAGAAGAGGGCGGCCCCCGGATCCGCCCGCGGGAGGCTGAGATGAGATTGTTCTGGATAGCCGTGGCAGCGGCGGCGGCGATGCTGGCGGGGCCCGCGTCGGGCCAGCAATGGCCGGCGCGCAACGTCAAGCTGATCGTGCCCTATCCGGCCGGCGGCAATGTCGACAGCGCGGCCCGCATCATCGCCGATAAGCTCCAGGAGCGCCTCGGTCAGCCCTTCATCATCGAGAACAAGGCCGGCGCGGGCGGCATGATCGCGGGCGAGGCCTTTGCGAAATCGCCGAACGACGGCTACACGCTGTTCGTCGGTGCCAATGGTCCGGTGCTGTTCGCGACCGAAATCAACAAGCGCGACGCCTATAGCTGGAAGCGGGATTTCCTCCCCATTTCGACCATCTCGATGACGCCGCTGGTGCTCGAGGTTCATCCCTCGGTTCAGGCCCAGAACCTGAAGGAGTTTCTCGACCTCGCCAAGCGCGAGCCCGGCAAGCTGACCATGGCCTCGCCCGGTCCCGGCACCACCAACCATCTGCTCAGCGAACTGATGCAGTCGACCCTCGGCCTGCAGTGGGTCACCGCGCATTACCGCGGCAATGCGCCGGCGACCAACGACCTGCTCGGCGGCCAGGTGCAGTTCGCCTTCGACCAGCTTTCGGTCAGCCTGCAATACATCAAGACCGGCCTGTTCCGCGCACTTGCCGTCACCAGCCCGCATCGCCTGAAGGCGCTGCCTGACGTGCCGACCTTCGCCGAGCTCGGCTACAAGGATTTCGACGCCCAGACCTTCACCGGCCTGTTCGCGCCCGCGGGCACGCCGGCGCCAATCGTCGATAAGCTCCATGAGGCCCTGGTGGCGATCCTCAAGGACCCCGGCGTCGTCGACAAGTTCGACAAGCTCGGCGCGGAAGCGGCTCCGATGACGCCGGCCGAGTTCACGGCCTATCTGGAGCGCGAGGATGCCAAGTGGATTCCGATCGTGCGCAAGGCCAACATCAGGGCTGACTGACCGATGCAGATCGATCCTGCCGATCTCGGCGCCGAGCGAATCTACCGGCTGATGACCGGCATCGTGGTGCCGCGCCCGATCGCCTGGGTCACCAGCCTGTCGCGCAGCGGCGTGCTCAACCTCGCACCCTTCAGCGCCTTCACCTTCGTCTCGCAGAAGCCGCCGATGCTCGCCATCAGCGTCGGCCGCAAGGGCGCCGATTACAAGGACACTGCGCACAACATCCTCGACACCGAGGAATATGTCATCCACATCGCCGATACGCCGCTGATGAATGCGGTGCACGACAGCTCCGTCGAGCATCCGCCCGAGGTCAGCGAGGTCGCGGAGCTCGGCCTCGAGACGCATCCCAGCGAGCGCATCAAGGTGCCGCGGCTCGCGGCCGCGCCAGTCGCGATGGAATGCCGCTTCCGGCAATGCCTCGAATTCGGCGAGGCCCGCAGCCGGCTGATCGTCGGCGAGGTCGTGATGTTTCACCTGCGCGACGGCCTCGTGAACAACGGCAAGGTCGAGACCGAGGCGCTCGACCCGATCGCCCGCATCGGCGGACCGCGCTACGCCCGCCTCGGCGAGATCGTGACGTTGCACGCCGTCTTCCAGACTCCCAAATCGACCGATTGAGCGCGCAGTCGGGCCTGCCGGCGGACCGATGCCGCCTGAACATCTTTGGAGAACGACAATGCGACTGCTGAGCTATCTCTTGAACGGCGAGCTGCGCTACGGCGCGGCGGTCGATGGCGGCGTTGTCGATCTGAGCAAGCGGATCGGCCGCGACTTCTCCGACGTGAGGGCGCTGATCGCCGCGAATGCGCTGGCGGATGCGCAAGAAGCCGTGGCTGGACAAAAGCCCGACTACGCGCTCGAGGACCTGGTCCTGCTTCCGCCGATCCTTGCGCCGGAAAAGCTCTGGTGCATCGGCGTCAATTACGCCGAACGCAACGCGGAATACAAAGACAATTCCGACCTGCCCAAATATCCGAGCCTGTTCGTGCGCAGCATGTCCTCGATGACGGGCTCCGGCCAGCCGATCGAGAAGCCGAACGTGTCGGAGCAGCTCGACTACGAGGGTGAGCTCGTCATCGTGATCGGCCAGGGCGGCCGTCACATTCCGCGCGAAAAGGCCTGGTCGCATATCTTCGGCATGACGCTGTGCAACGAGGGCACGGTGCGGGACTGGCTGCGCCACGGCAAGTTCAACGTCACGCAGGGCAAGAATTTCGATCGCTCCGGCAGCATCGGTCCGTGGATCGTCACGGCGGACGAGCTCGATCCGCGCGGTCCGCACGACATCGTCACGCGCGTCAACGGCGAGGTGCGGCAGCAGGACACGACCGAGCGGCTGATGTTCCCGTTCGATTTCCTGATCTCCTATCTCTCCACCTTCGCCACGCTGAAGCCCGGCGACATGATCGTGACGGGCACGCCGACCGGAGCCGGCGCGCGGTTTGATCCGCCACGATGGCTCAAGGTCGGCGACGTCGTCGAGGTCGAGTCGCGCGGCATCGGCGTGCTCTGCAACAAAGTGGGTGCGGAGAGTTAAGCCATGCTGGACGCCGCCACGATCGAACGCCTTGCCGCGCGCCTGGATGAGGCAGAGCGCACCAAGGCGCTGATCCCGATGTTTTCGAAGGACTATCCCGGCATCACCATCGAGGATGCCTATGCCGTCCAGCGCGCCTGGACGAAGCTTCAGCTCGGCCGCGGCCGCCTCATCAAGGGCCACAAGATCGGCCTGACCTCGAAAGCGATGCAGAACGCGGTCGGCATCGCCGAGCCCGACTACGGCGTGCTGTTCGCCGACATGTTCTACGGCGACGCCGGCCCGATCCCGTTCGACCGTTTTCACGCGCCGCGAATCGAGGTCGAGCTTGCCTTCGTCCTGAAGGCGCCGCTGCGCGGGCCGGACTGCACCATCTTCGACGTGCTCAACGCCACCGACTACGTGACGCCGGCGCTCGAGATCCTGGAGACGCGCATGCATCGCGTCGATCCCGAGACCGGCAAGACCCGCAAGGTCATGGACACGATCTCGGACAATGCGGCGAACGCCGCGCTCGTGCTGGGCGGCCGGCCGTTCCGCCCCATGGACGCGGACCTGCGCTGGATCGGCGCGCTGCTGTTTCGCAACGGAGAGGTCGAGGAGACCGGGCTTGCCGCCGGTGTGCTCAACCATCCCGCCAACGGGATCGCCTGGCTCGCCAACCGGCTCGCGCCGCATGACGAACATCTCGCCGCCGGCGAGGTCGTGCTGGCGGGCTCGTTCACGCGGCCGGTCGACATCCGCCGCGGCGACACCTTCCATGCCGATTATGGCGGGTTCGGCTCGGTGTCGTGCCAATTCGTCTGAACCAACAAACTGAAGGGAGCGAGCCCATGACCGGTCCTACGCGGCGCAAGAGCATCCATATCGGCGGCTTCAAGCATGCCAACCCGATTCCGAACGCCTGCCGCATCGGCAATCTCGTGATGTCCGGTGTGATCCTCGGCCGCGATGGCGCGACCGGCGCGATGCCGGAGAGCCTGGACGCGCAGTGCGCCAACATGTTCGCGCATATGAAGGCGACGGTGGAGGCCGCCGGCGGTACGACTGACGACATCATCAAGATGACGGTGTGGCTGAAGGACCGCTCGCAGCGCGGACCCGTGAATATCGAGTGGCTCAAGATGTTTCCGGACGAGCATTCGCGCCCGGCGCGCCACGCGCTGCCGATGGACAACATGGATGGCGGCGCGCTGGTGCAGTGCGACTTCACCGCCGTGATCGACTGAGGGAGCATTACGCATGCCGACCTATCTGCCGTTCGACCCCAATCCGCGCCGCCCGGTGAAGACGCCGCCGCCGAAGACCGTCGACAGCCAGTTTCACGTGCTGGGTCCGCTGGACAAATATCCGATCCGCCCCGGCGCAGCCTATCAGATGCCGAGCGCGACCTGGGAAGCGGCGCTGCGCATGCACAAGGCGCTCGGCATCGAGCGCGGCATCATCGTGCAGACCACGACTTATGGCGCCGACCACTCCGTCGTGCTCGACGGTCTCGCGGCGATGGGCCCGAACTATCGCGGCTGCGCCAACGCACTGGTGTTCGCGGAGGCGAGCGACGCCTATCTTGCAAAGCTGCATGACGCCGGCGTCCGCGGCGCGCGCTTCAGCTTCCGCCAGGAGCTCGGCGCCGTGCTCTCGGACCAGGACTTCGCCCGCGCCATCGCGCGGATCCGTGAGCTCGGCTGGTACGTCAAGATCCAGCCCGAGAAGGACGGCATCGTCTCGAGCGTTGCGAAGTACGAGAACCTCGATGTGCCCGTGCTGATCGACCACATGGCGCGGCCCGAGCCCGCGCGCGGCAAGGACGATCCCAACCTGCGCAAGATGCTCGAGTTGCTCGCCAAGGGCAATTTCTGGGTCATGCTGTCGCTCGGCGAGAAGACCTCGCAGGCCGGTCCACCCTGGGACGACGTGATCCCGATCGCGCGATCCTATATCGAGGCGGCGCCCGACCGCTGCGTCTGGGCCAGCGACTGGCCGCATCCGGTCTCGGTGAAGCAGCCGCCGAACGACGCCGACCTGCTCGAGCTGATGTATCGATATGCACCGGACCAGGGGACGCTGGAGAAGATCCTGGTGCACAATCCGGCGCAGCTGTTCGGCTTCCCCGACTGAGCGCGCTGCCACGCACACCATCGTCGTCCTGGCGAAGATGGATTTCGGGTTCGCGCCGACGCGCGCCCCGGAATGATGGAATCGGTCACGGCGCGATGATCCGGTCGCGCATGGCGATCATCACGGCCTGCGTGCGGGTCGTCGCGCCGAGCTTCTTGCGGCAGCTCTTGACGTGCGCCTTCACCGTGCGCGCCGAGATGGTCAAGGCGTCGGCGATCTCCTGGGTGGATCGCCCGACCGCGGCCAGCGTCAGAACCTCGCGCTCACGCAGTGACAGGGCGAGCTTCGCTGCCTCAGGCAGGCCGCCCAGCCTCAGTGTCCGGTCGAAGGCATAGAGCGCCATCAGATGAAGAGCGGGCAGCTGGCGCTCCGGCAGATCGATTTTGCTCCCGCCGAAATACACATGGCCGATACGGCCCGCAGGTGAGGCGACCGGCACCATCACACCGTCGACCATACCGAAGTCGCTGGCGCGTCGCACGAGTTCGACAGCGCGCGGCTCCCGTTCCGGATCGTACGGCGCTTCGCTGAACCAGCGGAACGGCCGAAGCGTCGTCCTGCAATGGCGCAGCGCCGGATCGTCGCCCACGAACTGCTCCGCGGAGTACATATCCAGAAAGCCGGCCGGCAGCCGTTCGGCGAGAACGGCGTCGCGCGCCGGTTCGGTCGGCAGAGGCGCGACATAGGCGCAACAAAAATAGTCGAAGCCGTATTGGCCGAGCATGCGGCCCATTGCGTCCAGGACACCCGTGGTGTCGGGAAGCTTGTCGATCGTCTCGGCGAACTCGAACGCGCGGCTTTGGATCACATCCATCGACGACCTTTCGATCAGGCCTTGGGTGCCCGCCGCGGTATTCTGCCCATCCTGTTCTCTGTTTATAGGACGGCCGCGCGATGCCGGCAATCTGCACAGCAATTGTCCCGGCGGCTCCGGTGGCCGAGCCTTTCCGATCGCAGTTGTGTCTCAAGGCTGGTCGCCGTGCCGGGTCAGTGCGGAGTTGGAGACGTCCTGCTGGTCGGGACCGCCGCAGGTGAGGGAGGACGGAAGCAACTGATCGAGCCAATGACATTGGCCCCGTATTGCACGAAACCGCCCTGGGCCGGCGGCGAATGCGCGGCCGTGATCGGCAGGTACATATAGCAGGCGGTGCCGTCGACCGGATCGCGCCAGCGCTGGATCAGCGTATCCTGCAATGGCCCCGCGAACTGCCGCTCGAGCTGCATGCGCGGCAGCTTCGCCCATTCGCCTGATGGCTGAGGCGCCGGCTGGGCCGGTGCCTGTTGCACCTGCGGGGCAGGAGCCTGCTGCCCCTGCTGGGCAGATGCCGGAACGCACGCCAATGCGGCGACGATGAAAGCTAGTCGCCTCAGCGGCGCGGGCCGAAACCTCATCGTCAGTTCAGCGTCCAGGAGCTGCCGATCGCGGCGCCATACTGGTTGACCTGCGGCGTTGCGGTGAACGAGGCGTTCACGCGCCACTGGCTGTTGATCGCGTAGCCGAGGCCGGAGGCCAGCGCGCTCTGCCCCCGGAAATTGCCGACCGCGGCGGCGACCGAGAGTTTTCCGGGGCGGGGATCGTACTGGAGGGCGCTCGAGGCGAGCGCCAGCGCGATGCCGGCGCGCGCTTCGGTCTGATTGGTGTTGATCTGGTTCTGCAATCCGGCCGTCCACCCGCTCGCGAAGCTGTTGAGCTGCGAGACATTCACCGCATCGGTCGGCGCGATGCCGGCGGCGACATTGGTCAGCCGCCGCTCGTTGCCGGTCGAGCCGAACGACACCGTGTTCGGCGCTGATGCGACTGAGCCCGACCCGATCGCGACCGAGTTGGTGGCGGTCGCCTGCGCGCCATTGCCGATTGCGATTGCGTTGCTGCCGCTTGCGAACGCGGCGTTGCCGAGCGCAGTGCTGGAAGCTCCGGTCGCTGAGCTGAGGCTACCGAGGGCCGTGCTATTGTTGCCGTTCGCCGAGCTGAAGCTACCGAGGGCAGTGCTAATTTCGCCACCAGCTACGCTGGCCTCGCCGATTGCCGTGGCGCTTGTGCCCGACGCTTTGCTATCGATGCCGATGGCGGCGGTGAACTGGCCGGTCGCCAGCGAAAAGTAGCCGTTGGCGGTGCTCCCGATCCCTTGCGCCGAACTCCGGGCGCCGGTCGCGGTACTATTTGTACCAACAGCAACGCTTCTTGAGCCAGTCGCCGTGCTGAAATCGCCGGACGCGCTGCTGGTGTCGCCGCTCGCCAAGCTGCTTGCTCCGTTCGCCGTGCTGCTGACGCCGAGTGCGGTGCTGTCAAGGCCGCCCCCGGTGCTGCCGATGCCGATCGCAGTGCTGCTGTTTCCGAGCGAGTTGCTGCTGGCACCGATTGCCGTGCCGCCGTTGCTGGCCGCATTGGCGTTGGCGCCGCAGACCGTACTGTTCGTGCTGCCACCGTCAAATCCTGCTGGATTCGGGCCAGCGCCGCCGTTGCTGCATTCGACGGCATGTGCGGCGGACGGGATGAGCAGTGGCGCGACCAACAAGGCGCATGCGATGATGAGCAACCTGGCCCGCGTGCGCAGGCGCGTATTACCGTCGCCGGGGCCGCGCCCAGATCCGCCAAAGCCTGCCGAGATTGCGCCTGCCGCCAAATTCATCATCTGCTCCCGCCAGGCCCACGCGCAAAGCGCGACATGGGCCAAAAGACCTGTTCATCGGCGGCTCCACGCCAAGGGCGGAGCCGGTTCGCCGATGCCATCAATCTACCGGGTCGGGTTTTCCGCGCTTGGGCCAGGCGGCACAGCGCGCGGACTGGGCGGCACTGGTTTCTCAATTTGAACGGCTGTTGCTGTTGTGCGACAATTTGACCATCCTGAGGGTTCGGACAAGCGATGACGCACGACAATGACGAGCTGATGCAGTTTCGCCTCTCTTCGGCGCCGTTTGCCGAGAGCGGGCAGCTCGACGCCTTCCTGGAGGTCTGGGGCCGCAAGATGCTGCGGATGGAGATCGAGCCCCTTGGCGGTCATCCGCTCCGGATCGATGCCATGCTTCGCTCGCTGCCGAACTTCGCGATGGCGAGCGGACCGAGATCACCGATGCGTGTTCATCGTACCGCGGAGCTCATCGACCATGACGATATCCTCCTGATCGTGATGACGGGCGGCGCCGGCGAGCTGCGCCAGCATGGCCGCGTGGTGGCCCTCGGCGAGGGCGACGCCGTGCTGTCGGCCAACGGCACTCCCGCGACCTTTGCGATGCCGACACCAAGCCGTACCATCACCTACCGCTTCAGCCGGGATCTCTTACGGCCGCGCATCCCCAATCTCGACGATCTGGTGGCCCGGCCTATCGCAAGGGATAGCCAGGCGCTGCGTCTCATCGTTGGCTATTCCGGCGTTCTCAGCGATCAGAGCGCGCTCACGACGGCGGAGCTTCGTCGTGCCGTCAGCACGCACATGCACGAACTGGCCGTCCTGCTGCTGGACGGCAAGGCCGAAGCGCAGTCGTCCGATGGGCTTCGGGCGGCACGGCTGAAGGCGCTGAAGGACGACATCTTGCAAAGAATTGCGCAGAGCTCGCTCTCGGTCGATGAGATCGCGGCCAGCCAGCAGATTTCGGAGCGCTACATCCGCCAGCTCTTTGCCAGCGAAGGCACGACGTTCACCGATTTCGTGCGCGAGGCGCGGCTTGCCCGCGCCTGGCGGCTGTTGACCGATGCCGCTCAGCTTCACCGGCCGATTCATGCGATCGCCCATGAGAGCGGCTTTGCTGATCTCTCCTACTTCAACCGCGCCTTCCGCCGGCGCTTCGACATGACGCCGTCGGACGCACGCACGCTCGCGCGGCGGCAGAACTGACGCGGTTTTTTCCGATCACGGACCAGGCGGCACAAGGCACGGACTGGGCGGTATTGCGTTTGGCGGTCTGAACGGCTTTTGCTGTCGTGCGGCAAAATGCTCGCGAGGTTCGGAGCCGTGGATGGCAGTCGACGACAATGAGTTGATTCAGTTTCGGGTCTCTTCGGCGCCCTATGCGAAGAGCGGAGAGCTTGATGCCTTCCGGGAAGCGTATGGCCGCAGGATACTGCGCTTCGACATCGAGCCGCTGGATGGACATTCCTTGCAGTTTGATTTCGTGCTTCGCTCGCTGCCGGACTTTGCGATGGCGAGTGGATCGCGATCGCCGATGCGCCTTCGGCGCACCAGGGACCTCGTCGACAACGACGATCTCTTCCTTCTTGTGGTCACGCGCGGTGCGGCCGAACTGGGCCAGCATGGTCGCGTGGCAGCGATCGGCGAGGGCGCGGCCACGCTGCTGTCGGCGAACGGGACGCCCACAAGCTTTGTGGTGCCGACGACATCCCACACGATCAGCTACCGCTTCCGCCGGGATCTGCTTCGACCTCACGTTCCGAATCTCGACGATCTGGTGATCCGCCCAATCGCAGGGGGCAGCCAGGTCCTCCGCCTCCTGACAGGCTATTCCGATGTTTTGAACGACCACAGCGCGCTGGCAACGGCCGATCTTCGCCGCGCCGTCACCGCCCATATGCACGACCTCGCAGTCCTGCTGCTCGGTGGCAAGGCCGAGCCGCACCTTACCGGTGGACTTCGCGCTGCCCGGCTGAAGGCGTTGAAGGACGACATCCTTCAGAGGATTGGGCAGGGCACTCTCTCGGTCGATGAGATCGCCCGCAGCCAGCAGATTTCGGAGCGCTACATCCGCCGGCTCTTTGCCGATGACGGCACGACCTTCACCGATTTCGTGCGCGAGGCGCGGCTCGCCCGCGCCTGGCGGTTGCTGACCGATGCCTCTCAGCTTCGCCGCCCGATCCATGCAATCGCCTATGAGAGCGGCTTCGGCGACCTCTCCTACTTCAACCGCGCCTTCCGCCAGCGCTACGGCATGACGCCGTCGGACGCGCGCGAAGCGGCGCGGCGGCGATGAACCGCGACTGATCCGCCGGAGTGTTCTGCCGCCACGCGCTACAGTGCCGGCCGGTCGCACCGATCCGGCGCCGTCATTCCGGGGCCCGAGCGGAGCGAGGGAGCCCGGAATCCATCGGGCCGCGGGGCATGTGGATGAATGGATTCTCAGATGCGCAATTGCGCATCATAGCTCGCGACTTCGTCGCGCCCCGGAATGACACCGAGAATCAGACGTCAGCGATGCGATGCTGGAAACGGTCGTTCGTTGCCACGCACGCGATGTGATCGCGGACGAAGCTGCGCCATCACCACGCGTAGCGCAGCACGCCGTTGCCGGCGTAGGAGCGGGTGACTTGCGAGAACTCGCCCTCGAAGGTCGCGGCCGCCGACCAGCCGTTCAGCCACTTCATCTCGGCGGATGCGGTGGTGAGCGCGGAGTCGTGCGCCTGCGCCGCGCCGTTGACGACGAAGCTCGCGCCCGGCAGCGCCTGGAAGGTCGCGGCGATGGCGCGATTGGGATCAAAATCATGCGCCCAGGCAACGCGGCCGCGCAGCGTCAAGACACCGTTTTGTTGCGCAAAGGATTTGTCGGTGCGCAGGCCGAGCTCGGTGCGCGTGTCCGTCGCGTCCTTGGCCGCATAGTTGAGCGCAAAGGCCGATGCGCCGGAGATCACCTGCTCGGCATAGCCGGGCAGCTGGAAGCTCGTGACCTGGCCGGCCGCATAAGGCGTGAGTCCGACACCGCCGATCCACGGCGCAACGAAGCGATAGCCGCCTTCGAGCCGGCCGGACCACGTGTTGGCGTTGAATTCGGCGCGCAGACGGTCGGTGCCCGCAATCGTCACGGTGCGGTCGGTGGTCACGTCCTGCCAGCCATAGGCGAGCGCGGCGGTGACGTAGGCGGGGCCATTGGTGTGATGCACATAGGCGCCGGCCTGGAACAGGTCGGAGCGTCCACCGCCGAGCCCGTTGACGCCGAAATTGGTGCCGCCGCCGGCCAGAGCAAAGCCGGCCAGCGTGTTAGGCGAGAACAGGTAGTCCGCGCCGACCGCCGTGCCGAAGATGCGGCTGGTCGCCCGGTTCGATCCGACGACGGTGTTGCCGTCGGTGGTCTGCGAGCCGCCGAAGCCCGCCGCCCACACGCTCCAGCGCTGCTCGAACGGGCGCGCGCGCAGCGGCGCCTTGGTGAACATGGCATAGGCGCTCGCTGCACCTTCTTCCGCATACCCCGCCGCGACCGCCGGATTTGCCCCGCAGCGGTCGCGCACGACAGCCGAAGCCGAATTGCCGCTGCAGCCGACCTCGCGCATGAAGGGATCGGTGAGCAGGCCCATGAACTGGCCCATGGCGTCGAAGGTCGCCTGCTGCGACCCGGTCGCGTGCTCGCCCGAGGCCTGCGTCAGGCCGTCAGGCGAGAGGCTCGCATAGACCATGGGAATGCCGCCGGTGGAATTGAAGTAACCGACCAGCGCGTCGCCGACCGCCCGCTGATTTTGATTGAGCCCGTTGTTGGACGGTCCACTGAAGCTCACTGTGAGATTGAGATAGACGTTGTTGGCGTCGTAGCTGAGGCTGTCCTGGACATTGGCGGGCATGAAGCGGTTGTCCAAAGCCGATGCAAACGTGCCGAAGATTCCGTTTGCGGTCAGGATCGTGTACTGCTTGCTGACATAGCTGCCGGGAGCGAAGAAGGGCCTCACGGTGGCGCCGTTGAGCTGAGCGATGCCTCCGCCTGCGCCTGTGACAATGGCATAAGAGGCGGCCGAAGGATTCACCGAAACTGCGTAAATTGCGCCGGACTGGAAGTCGAGATTGCCGGAAATCGTAAGCGACGCCCCCGCGACGGTGCCTGGTGAGAGGATGCCGCCCGAATTGATCTGCGTAGTGCCGACCGTGCCCTGGCCGGTAAGAGTGGCGCCGCTGTTCACCGTGGTCAGGTTCGATGCGGTGATCGAACCATCGACCCACAGCCGGCCGCCATTGACGGTGGTCGCACCAGTGTACGTGTTGGTGCCGGTGAGCGTCATGGTGCCGCTGCCGGTCTTGACCAGCGAGCCTCCGGTCCCGCCACCGGCACCGCCGTCGGCGATCACGCCGGATACTGTTGTATCGAGATTGTTACCACCGACCGTCAACTGGTTGCGGCCAAGATCGAATGTGCCACCGCCATTGATAGAACCTGCGGTCAATTGATGATTGCCGCTGGGTCCGGACGTCGTGGAGAAATCCGTCACCCAGCCCGGACTGTTGGTGATCGCAGCATTGCCCGCCGTGCTATTATTAAAAAAGGACAGGACGCCGATATTGGTGATCGCGGCACTGCCCGCCGTGCTGTTGTTTTGGAAGTTCAGGTTCCAGTTGTTGATGATCGTAGCAGCCCCCGCGCTGCTGTTGTTCTGGAAGTTCAGGTTACCGGAGGTGTTAGTGAGGGAAACGCTGCCGCCGTTGACCACGATGCCGGTGCCTGTAAACGCGATATCGACGCTTGGTACCACTGCGGTTGTAAACTGGTAGTTGCCGGCGCCTGCGTTGAAGGTCCAGCCTCCCACGGAGACGTCCGCATTGATTGCGATGTCGGTTTGGCTGGAGGAGCCGAAAAACGCGGTGCCGGTCGGCACCGTTGTGGGGATCCAGTTCGCGCCGGTACCGTAAACGGCGCTCCCGGGGGCCGTATTCCAGGTGGCATTCTGCGCCCGCGCCGCCGTGACGGGGATCATGAACGCAAGCGCGGAACATGTCGCCAGCATCGCGGCACGCGTCAGCATTCCAGTCCGCGTGGTGATCGTGGCAACGGCAACAACAGTCTTCTGCATCATCACTTCCCAGAAAGCATCGCTGGGCCAAGTGACTCTCGGCATCGCCTCGGTCCATGCGGATGCCTTCATGCATACTGCGCGGAAGATGTGCGGGCTTGGGCCGGGCGGCACGCCGCGCGGACTGGGCGGTACTCCTTGCGCAATTCGGACGGATGTTGCGCGCGGGTGACGGCGAACCGCCGATGAACGTCAGGGCGCTCGGCGGACGTGGGTGACGGCTCTCAAGTGCCGGCTTGGCGGTGCGATCCCCCCGATCACGCGACCGGCTGCGCCGCCGCCAGCCTGTCCCGCACCTCGGCCGCGATCTCGAAGGAGCGCAGGCGCGCGGTGTGATCGTAGATCTGCCCCGTTGTCATCAATTCGTCCGCGCCGGTCTGATCGATCAGCGCCTTCAGCCCGCGCTCGATGATTGCGGGCGAGCCGACCACCGAGCAGGCGAGCGACTGGCCGACGCCGGCCTTCTCCGCGGGCGACCATAGCGCGTCCATGTCGTCGACCGGCGACGGCAGCGGGCCCGGCGTGCCGCGCCGCAAATTGATGAACTGCTGCTGGAGCGAGGAGAACATGCGCTGCGCGTCAGTATCGCTGTCCGCGGCGAACACGTTGACGCCGACCATGGCATAGGGCCGGTCGAGCTGTGCCGACGGCTCGAAGCGCGAGCGGTATTCGTTCAGCGCCTGCATCATCATGTCAGGCGCGAAGTGTGAGGCGAACGCGAAGGGCAGGCCGAGCATGGCCGCGAGCTGCGCGCCGAACAGGCTCGAGCCGAGGATCCAGAGCGGCACCTTCAATCCCATGCCGGGCACGGCGCGGATGGCCTGGTTCGGCTGCACGTCACCGAGCAGCGCCTGCAATTCCAGCACGTCATGCGGGAAGTTTTCGGCAGCCGTGGCGAGATCGCGCCGCAGCGCCCGCGCGGTGAACTGGTCGGTGCCGGGCGCACGCCCGAGCCCGAGATCGATCCGTCCCGGATAGAGCGACTCCAGCGTGCCGAACTGCTCGGCGATGATCAGCGGCGAATGGTTCGGCAGCATGACGCCGCCGGAGCCGACGCGGATTGTCTTGGTGCCGCCAGCGACATGCCCGATCACCACCGAGGTCGCGGCGCTGGCGATGCCGGTCATGTTATGATGCTCGGCCAGCCAGAACCGCTTGAAGCCCCATGTCTCGGCATGCTGGGCGAGATCGAGCGAATTGCGAAACGCCTGCGCCGCATCCCCACCCCTTCGGATGGGAGCAAGGTCGAGCACGGAGAAAGGGATCATGCGTGGGCACCGGAAGGAGGGCGCGCGAGGGACGTGCGCCGGGGTCCTCACATCTAGTGTCCGGTCATGAGAATGTTAGCGCGCTTGCGTCGCGCAAGCGCAACGATGCCATCCAGATTTGCCGGGCTGATGTCAGGACTGGTGCTGCCGGACAGGATTGAACTGTCGACCTCTCCCTTACCAAGGGAGTGCTCTACCACTGAGCTACGGCAGCAAATGCTGGCAAAGAATCGGGCCGCGACATGGGCCCGCCAAGCGGGGCGATGGATGCCACAAGGCCCCCTCATGTGCAAGCTTGCCGCCTCGCGAAATCGATAAAATCGGCCCCGCTGGATGCCGGAGGCGGCCTTTTTGTCCCGAAATGACCGATTTTGGCTCGATTTGGTTCCCGAAGAAATCCCCAGCCAAATGGCCAGTTGGCCGTACCCTTGGATTCGACCCATTCTGGCCGCTTCGTTGCACCGGCAGGACGACGACCCCTTGAGCTGTCGTTTTTCGGTGGCATGCTGCCGCCGACCAACGCCATGGGCCATGATGACCGACGAGAACGACAAGAAGCGAACGGCAGACGCCCGCCAGGACCGGCTGAAATCGGCGCTGCGCGAGAACCTGAAGCGGCGGAAGACCCAGGCGCGCGAGCGCGCGGAGATGACCGGCCCCTCGCACGATGACGAACCCTCACTAGATGAGGAGACCGCCGGGAAGCCCGGCCGCTGAATTTTCTTGGAATGAGTGAGAGCGACAATGGCGCAGGACGAATCGCAACGAGCCGACGGGGACGCACTGATCTCGCGGTTCTCCCGCCCCGAGCAGACATTCCCGACGCTTGCCGCCGCCGAGATCGAGCGACTGCGACTGTTTGGTGAGGTCAGGCACTACAAGGACGGCGAGCTTCTGTTCGAGACCGGCAAGCGCGGGCCGGGCATGTTCGTGGTGCTGTCGGGTCATGTCGCCATCACCGAGCGTGACGGGCTTGGTCACGTCACGCCGGTGATCGATCAGGGGCCCGGCCAGTTCCTGGCCGAGCTCGGCCAGCTCTCTGGTAGGCCGGCGCTGGTCGATGGACGCGCCGAGGGCGACGTCGAGGTGCTCCTGATCCCGCCGGACCGGCTGCGCGCCCTGCTGGTCGCCGAGGCCGAGCTCGGCGAACGCATCATGCGCGCGCTGATCCTGCGCCGGGTCAACCTGATCCAGGGCGGCGTCGGCGGCCCCGTGCTGATCGGGCCGTCGAATTCCGCCGGCGTGGTGCGCTTGCAGGGCTTCCTCACCCGCAACGGCCAGCCGCATCATCTGCTCGACCCCGACAGCGAGCATGATGCGGCCGAGGTGATCGCGCGCTACTCGCCGAAGCCGGAGGATTGGCCGCTCGTCGTCACCGCCGACGGCACCGTGCTGCGCAATCCGAGTGAGATCGAGCTCGGGCGCGCCATCGGCATGATCGGCGGCCCGAAGAACGATCGCATCTACGACGTCGCGATCGTCGGCTGCGGCCCGGCTGGGCTTGCGACCGCGGTCTATGCGGCCTCCGAAGGCCTCTCGGTCGCCGTCGTCGACACCCGCGCCTTCGGCGGTCAGGCCGGCGCGAGCGCGCGTATCGAAAATTATCTGGGCTTTCCGACCGGCATTTCCGGCCAGGCGCTGGCGGGCCGTGCCTTCACGCAGGCGCAGAAGTTCGGCGCCGACATCATGATCCCGATGTCGGTGAAGTCGCTGGACTGCTCGCGTGCCAGTGGCGCCTTCGCGCTGGCGCTGGATTGCGGCGACACCTTGCGCTCGCGCGCGGTGGTGGTCGCGAGCGGCGCGCGCTATCGCCGGCCTGAGATCGCGAACCTCGAAAAGTTCGAGGGCCGCGGCGTCTGGTACTGGGCTTCACCTGTCGAGGCGCGGCTCTGCTCCGGCGAAGAGGTGGCGCTGGTCGGCGCCGGCAATTCGGCGGGGCAGGCCGCCGTGTTCCTCTCGGGCCATGCGAAGAAGGTCTGGATGATCATTCGCGGCGGCGGCCTCGGCGCCAGCATGTCGCGCTATCTCATCGAGCGCATCGAAGCGACGCCCAACATCGAGCTGCTGTTCAACACCGAGATCACCGCGCTCGAAGGCGACGAGACCTCGCTGCTGCGGCGCATCCGCTGGAAGAGCCGGCTGTCGAGCGACGAGGATTTCGCCGACATCCGCAATCTCTTCCTGTTCGTCGGCGCCGATCCCGCCACCGGCTGGCTCGACGGCTGCGGCGTCACGCTCGATCGCGGCGGCTTCGTCGTCACCGGCGCGCAGTCCGAGCAGAATCTGGGCCGGCTCGTGGCCCCGCTCGAGACGTCGGTGCCCGGCGTCTACGCCGTCGGCGACGTCCGCTCCGGCTCGGTCAAGCGCGTCGGCGGCGCCATCGGCGAGGGCGCGCAGGTCGTGGCCTCCCTGCACGGTTATCTCGGCGACGCCGCAAAACCGGCGCTTTAATCAAGGATAGGACAAGCGAACGGCAAGCGGAATGTGACTTGCCATCTCGCCGCCAACTACGGACTATCTCCTCATCCTGAGGAGCCGCGACAGCGGCGTCTCGAAGGATGAAGGCCCGGACATCGGGGTCTCATGGTTCGCGCGGCGATGCGAAGCATCGCCCGCGGGGCGTGCTTCGCACGCTCCTCACCATGAGGGTCTACACAAAACTAGGTTCAAGGGAGGACTAAATGGCTGAACTCGTCGTGCTCTACAAGACGCCCAAGGATGCTGCGGCCTTCGACAAGCATTATGCCGAAACGCACATCCCGCTCGCGAAGAAACTTCCCGGCTTGAAGAAGTACGCGATCAGCAAGGGGCCGGTCGGCTCCCCCGCCGGACCTTCCGGAGTCCACCTTGTTGCCATCCTCACCTTCGACAGCGTGGCCGATATCCAGGCGGCATTCGGCAGCGCGGAAGGCAAGGCGGCGGCAGGCGACGTGCCGACATTCGCCAGTGGCGGCGCCGACCTGCTGATCTTCGACACCAAGGAAGTCTGAGACCCCGTCGCATCGGCCCGCTGATCGCGGGCCGATGTTGCGACAATCGATTCAGCTTTCGGCGAAAACCTGCTGACGTTTGTGACAGCGATGCAAAAAATCTGGGCATGCGTTTGTCAATTCGCACGACCGCGCATGGCTTGGCGCGCAAGTGCGGCGCCAACGCATGTGGCAATTCGATGAGGACCGTAATACCATTCTTCTGATCTCAGCGCAGAGTAGGAGAGATGCCATGGTTCTTGGGTTGAGCCTGCCCGCCTTCACGTTGGTCCATGTCATCATCAGCCTGATCGCGATCGCCAGCGGCCTTGTCGTGATGTTCGGGCTGCTCGGCTCGAAGCCGATGCCGGGCCTCACCGCGATCTTTCTCCTCTTCACCATCCTGACCAGCGTCACCGGTTTCCTGTTTCCGTTCAAGGAGCTGTTGCCGTCGCACATGGTCGGCATTCTGTCGCTGGTGCTGCTCGCGATCGCCTGCATCGCGCTCTACGGCATGAAGCTGTCGGGCGCGTGGCGTCCGATCTACATCGTGACCGCGATGGTCTCGCTCTATCTCAACGTCTTCGTGCTGGTGATCCAGTCGTTCCTGAAGGTGCCGGCGCTTGCCGCGCTCGCGCCCGCGGTGCCGCCGGCTCCGCCGTCAGGCCCAGTTTTTGCCGTGGTGCAGGGCATCGTGCTCGTGTTCTTCGTGCTGGTCATCATCGGCGCCTGGCGCCGCTTCAGGCCGATGGCCTTTGCCTGATCGCCCGATCGGCGCCGCGTGGGTCGAATGCGCGGCATCGACCCCGTAACCTCGCGCGACAATTTTCCGATTCCGCGGCACGCCTCGCGTGCCCAAACTGACTCTCACCAACAAGGAGCTTGCAATGCCCACCATCACCACCAAGGACGGCGTCGAGATATTCTACAAGGATTGGGGCTCGGGTCAGCCGATCGTATTCAGCCACGGCTGGCCCCTGTCGTCCGACGACTGGGACGCGCAGATGATGTACTTCGTGACCCGTGGCTACCGCGTCGTCGCCCATGACCGCCGCGGCCATGGCCGCTCGGCGCAGGTCGCTGATGGCCATGACATGGATCACTATGCAGATGATCTCGCGGCGGTGACGGCGCATCTCGACCTGAAGAACGCCATTCACGTCGGCCATTCCACCGGCGGCGGCGAGGTGGTGCACTACATCGCGCGCTACGGCGAGAGCCGCGTGGCAAAGGCTGCGATCATTTCAGCGGTGCCGCCGCTGATGGTGCAGACGACGGCCAATCCGGGCGGCCTGCCGAAGAAGGTGTTCGACGATTTCCAGGCGCAGCTCGCCGCCGGCCGTTCGAGCTTCTATCGCGACATCGCCGCCGGTCCGTTCTACGGCTACAACCGTCCCGGAGCGAAGCCCTCGGAAGCGGTGATCCAGAACTGGTGGCGCCAGGGCATGATGGGCGGCGCGAAGGCTCATTACGACGGCATCGTCGCGTTCTCGCAGACCGATTTCACCGAGGACCTGAAGAAGATCAACGTGCCGGTGCTGGTGATGCACGGCGATGACGACCAGATCGTGCCTTACGCCGATTCCGCACCGTTGTCGGTCAAGCTGCTCAAGAACGGTACGCTGAAGACCTACAAGGGCTTTCCGCACGGCATGCCGACCACGGAAGCCGAAACCATCAACGCGGACCTGCTGGCGTTTTTCAAGAGCTGAGGCTGACGCCTCGTTGCTTACCCTCCCCCTCCAGGGGAGGGTGACACCTCACTTCAATATCCCCCGGATCGCATCGAACGTGCGCTTCACGAACGCCTCCGGCTTCTCGCGCGCGCCTTCGCCGAGCCAGCTCTCGCCGCCGACGCGCATCGCGCCGGTGGCGATCATCGCGACGAGCCGCGCCTTCAGCCGGTCCGATTTGCGCCCCGAACGCCGGGCGAGCCCCTCGGCCAATGCGCGCTCGAGCTTCTCGTATTTGAGCTGGTCGCGCGCCTGAAGCGCGGGGTTGTCGCGCTTGAGCCGCGACATCGCGGCTGCTTCAGCCGGATCGACCCGCTTGACCACGGCCGCGATCGCGTTCTCCGCCGCGGTCAGCATGGATTCCTCGATAGGCCTCGCGATGATCGCGTCGACCAGTGCGGTCGCTGCGTCCTCCTGCCAGGCGGCGACCACGTCCTCCTTCGAGGCGAAATAGTGGAAGAAGCTGCGGCGCGATACCTCGGCGGCAGCCGCGATGTCGTCGATCGTGGTGGCCTCGAAGCCGCGCTCCAGGAACATCGCCATCGCCGCGCGGGTCAGCCGCTCGCGGGTCTGCTCGCGCTTGCGCTGCCGCAGGCCCGAGGTGGCCGCGGATTTGCTTCCTGAAGTCAATGGCTTGGCGCGTCGGCGCACGCCCTCGGATGCCTTCAAACTATTTCACCTCTTGCAAATTTGCACCAAGTGCACATTTAGCCGTTCGCGGGGGCACTTCCACCCCCTTCAAAGCCTGGAGATATGGCATGACCGACTGGACCACGGCAGACATTCCCTCCCTCAGCGGCAAGACCGCCGTCATTACCGGGGCCACGGGCGGTCTCGGCTACGAGACGGCACTGGCGCTGGCGGGCGCCGGTGCCATCGTCATACTCACTGGGCGCAGCGACGCAAAGGGCCTGCGGGCGATCGAGGCCATCTGCAACCGCTTTCCCGATGCGCTGATCGCCTATGAGCCTCTCGACCTCGCAAGCCTCGCCTCCGTCGCCGACTTTGCCAGGCGCTTTGCCGCCAGCCACGAACAGCTCGACCTCCTGATCAACAATGCCGGCGTGATGGCGCTGCCGAGGCGGCAGGAGACGACGGACGGTTTCGAGATGCAGCTCGGCACCAACTATCTCGGCCACTATGCCCTGACCGCGCACCTGTTGCCGCTACTGCGCCGCGCCAAGGTGCCGCGTGTCGTCAATCTCTCCAGCCTCGCGCACCGCTCCGGCGCGATCAATTTCGACGATCTGCAGAGCAAGCGCTCCTATCGTCCCTGGCGCGCCTATTGCCAGTCCAAGCTCGCGATGCTGATGTTTTCGCTCGAACTGCAGCGCCGCAGCGATGCGGCCAGCTGGGGCTTGCGCAGCATTGCCGCGCATCCCGGCTACGCGCGTACCGATCTCATTGCGAATGGCCCGGGCGCCGACACCCTCCAGTGGCGCGTCGGCCGGCTGCTGCAGCCTTTCATCAGCCAGTCCGCCGCGGAAGGCGCGTTGCCCACGCTCCTTGCCGCGACCTCGGCGGCTGTGGAGGCCGGCGGCTATTACGGTCCGAACGGGTTCTATGAATTGAAGGGCGCGCCAGCGCCTGCGAAGATCATGCCGCAGGCGAAGGACTTTGCGGCCCGAGCGAGGCTGTGGGATGTTTCGGCCACCCTGACCGGGGTATCCTTCAACGAGATCGCGGCCGCAGCTTGAACTGCTGAGATATCCTGATGAAGGTCATCATCTTCGGCGCGACCGGCATGGTCGGGCAGGGCGTGTTGCGCGAATGCCTGATCGATGGCGGCATCGTGCGCGTGCTCGTGGTCGGACGCAGCCCGACCGGCGTGCGCAACGCCAAGCTCACCGAAATCGTCCACCAGAATTTTCTGGACTATGCGGACATCGCGCCGCAGCTCGAAGGCTTCGATGCCTGCTTCTTCTGCCTCGGCGTCTCCTCGATCGGCATGAGCGAGGAGCGCTATCGCCATCTCACCTATGACATCACGCTTGCGGCGGCGACGACGCTCGCACGGCTCAATCCGCGGATGACGTTCGTCTATGTCACCGGCGCCGGCACCGATTCCACGGAGCACGGCGCGTGGATGTGGGCCCGCATCAAGGGCAAGACCGAGAACGATCTGCTCAAGCTGCCGTTCAAGGCCGCCTACATGTTCCGGCCCGCCGCGATCCAGCCGCTGCACGGCGCGCGCTCCAAGACGGCCTGGGTGCAAGCCGTCTACACCGTGACCGGGCCGCTCTGGTCGGTGCTGCGCCGCCTCGCGCCCAGCTACGTGACCTCGACCGAGCAGGTCGGTCGCGCCATGATCCGGGTCGCCCGGGAGGGTTATCCGCGGAACGTGCTGGAGATGGTCGATATCAATGGCCTCTAGCCCGCCGGCCGGGTAGCTTGCGCGGAAATCTTGGCGCTCCCGCGCGTTGAGCTGATTCCGCGTCGAAGGAGAGGTGCCGGCGATGTCTCCCCAACTCAAGATGATCGCGCTCGACGCCGACGATCTCGCCGTGATCTCGACCCAGGTGCAGGATGCCCGCGTGCAGACCGCCGACATCATCTGGCGGCAGGGCGAGAAGCGGCTGGTGGTCGGCATGAGCCGGCTCGACTGGGAGCAGACGCTGGACGGCGAGGCCGAGCCGCGCCGGCTGGTCGCGGCGCTCCGCTTCGACCGCGTGCTCGCCTGCAAGTCGCGCAACATCGATCTCGCCGCGCCGGAGACGGTTCTGGACCTCATCGGCATCGAGTTTCATCCCCGGGACGGCCGCGCCGACGAGCCCGGCGGCAGTGCCTTGCTCCTGTTCGCCGATGGCGGCGCCATCCGTCTCGATGTCGAGTGCCTGGAATGCGAGCTGACCGATTTGGGGGCGGATGTGCTCGGGACCGGGCTGGGGATCGCGGGGGAGGGGTGAAACCGGCGCTCGGCGGTATACCAGCGACATCCCCGAAGGGGTGACCAAGGGTTGACGCCGCTTCCCCGCCGCGCCATTGAGCAGGGGATCGGGTGAGCCGATCCGCCCCAAAAGACCAGCCAGAAGCCACGCCAAAATGCCCGTTCGTCTCGACCGCAGCAGCGCCGATTTTGACCAGCGATTTGCGGCCTTCCTCGCCGCCAAGCGCGAGGTCTCGGCCGATGTCGAAGCCGCCGCGCGCGCCATCGTCGACGACGTGGCGAAACGCGGCGATGCCGCCCTGATCGAGGCGACGGCAAAGTTCGACCGCCTGACGCTGGCTGCATCCGCACTTCGCGTCTCCGCGGCCGAGATCGAGGCCGCGGTCAAGGTCTGCGATGCCGCAACCCTGGATGCGCTGAAACTCGCGCGCGACCGCATCGAGACCTACCATAGCCGCCAGCTCCCGAAGGACGAGCGCTTCACCGATCCGCTCGGCGTCGAGCTCGGCTGGCGCTACAGCGCGATCGAATCCGCCGGCCTTTACGTGCCCGGCGGCACCGCGGCCTATCCATCCTCGGTGCTGATGAACGCGGTGCCCGCAAAAGTTGCCGGCGTCGCGCGGCTCGTGATGGTGGTGCCGGCGCCGGACGGCAGGCTCAACCCGCTGGTGCTGGCGGCGGCCCGGCTCGGCGGTGTCAGCGAGATCTATCGCGTCGGCGGCGCGCAGGCGGTGGCTGCGCTCGCCTACGGCACCGCGACGATCGCGCCGGTCGCCAAGATCGTCGGCCCCGGCAATGCCTATGTCGCCGCCGCCAAGCGGCTGGTGTTCGGCAAGGTCGGCATCGACATGATCGCCGGTCCCTCCGAGGTGCTGGTCATCGCCGACGACACCGGCAATGCCGACTGGATCGCCGCCGACCTCCTGGCGCAGGCCGAGCACGATGCCAGCGCGCAGTCGATCCTGATCACCGATTCCGCGCGCCTCGCCGCCGATGTCGAAGCCGCTGTGGCTGCGCAGCTGAAGACGCTGCCGCGCGCCGCGATCGCCAGCGCCTCATGGCAAGATTTCGGCGCCATCATCGTGGTGAAGAATCTCAACGACGCCATCCCGCTCGCGGATGCGATCGCCGCAGAGCATCTCGAGATCATGACGACGGATCCCGATGCGCTCGCCGCCAAGATCCGCAACGCCGGCGCGGTGTTCCTCGGCGCGCATACGCCGGAGGCGATCGGCGACTATGTCGGCGGCTCCAACCACGTGCTGCCGACCGCGCGCTCGGCGCGATTCTCCTCGGGGCTGTCGGTGCATGATTTCATGAAGCGCACCTCGATTCTGAAATGCGGCCCGGATCAGCTCCGTGCGCTGGGTCCGGCCGCGATGACGCTCGGCAAGGCGGAGGGGCTGGAAGCCCATTCGCGCTCGGTTGGATTGCGCCTCAATCTGTCATGACCAGCTCGCCCGAACAGGACGACTCCAGCAATCGCATCGTCGCGGTCACCCTCGACGAGGACTCGATCGGCCGTTCCGGGCCCGACATCGAGCACGAGCGGGCGATCGCGATCTACGATTTGATCGAGCAGAACCTGTTCGCGCCTGATGGCGCGGATGGGCAGGGGCCGTTCACGCTGCATATCGGCATCACCGGCAACCGGCTGATGTTCGACATCCGCAAAGGGGACGGCGCGCCCGTGGTCGCACATCTGTTGTCGCTGACGCCGTTCCGGCGGATCGTGAAGGACTATTTCATGATCTGCGACAGCTACTACCAGGCGATCCGCACGGCGACGCCGGACAAGATCGAAGCCATCGACATGGGCCGCCGCGGCATCCATGACGAAGGTTCGCGCACGCTCCAGGAGCGGCTGAAGGGCAAGGTGCGGGTCGACTTCGAGACCTCGCGCCGGCTGTTCACGCTCATTACTGTCTTGCACTGGAAGGGCTAAGTGCGATGGCGGGTCCGCCACGCGCACGCGATCCGCAATCGGTGCTGTTCGCCTGCGCGATGAACAGCGTGCGCTCGCCGATGGCCGAGAGCCTGCTGCGGCACATGTTTCCGCAAGGCCTCTACGTCAAATCCGCCGGCGCCAGGAAGGGCGAGCTCGATCCGTTCGCCGTCACCGTGATGGCCGAGCTCGGGCAGGACATCTCCACCCACAGGCCGCAGACCTTCGAGGAGCTGGAGGATTGGGAGGGGC
This sequence comes from Bradyrhizobium sp. Cp5.3, assembly GCF_000426265.1. Classification (NCBI taxonomy): domain Bacteria; kingdom Pseudomonadati; phylum Pseudomonadota; class Alphaproteobacteria; order Hyphomicrobiales; family Nitrobacteraceae; genus Bradyrhizobium; species Bradyrhizobium sp. Cp5.3. The sequence goes on from NZ_AUFA01000009.1 coordinate 172,186, forward strand.
TCAACTTCGATCTCATCATCACGCTGTCGCCGGAGGCGCATCACAAGGCGCTGGATCTGACCCGAACGCTCGCTGCCGACGTCGAATACTGGCCGACGCAGGACCCCACCACCACCGAGGGCAGCCGCGACCAGAAGCTCGCGGCCTATCGCGAGGTCTGCGACCAGCTCCTGCTGCGCATCCGCCGCCGCTTTGCGAAGGCGGGCGCGGCGAGCGGGTAACTCTCGCGCCCCGTCCGGAACCCCGAGCCCCGTAACACCCCCGTCACAGTGCGCAGGCACACGCATCATGGCACCACCGAATCGCTTAAGTCCGGGTTCCCGGGTTGTGAAATCAGCCCCCTTCCGATAGGTTCCGCGCGCAATTCACCCCCTGCTTCGCCCCCTCAAATCACCTGATGCTTGGCCGCCCCAAATTCGTTCTTGCCTCCGGTTCGCCGCGACGCCTGTCGCTGCTCAACCAGGCCGGCATTGAGCCGGACGCGCTCAGGCCCGCCGACGTCGACGAGACGCCGAAGCGGGGCGAGCTGCCGCGCGCCTGCGCCAACCGCCTGGCGCGGGCCAAGGCCGATGCGGCGCTGAAGTCGGTGCAGCTCGACGACGAGCTGCGCGGCGCCTTCATCCTCTCGGCCGACACGGTGGTGGCGGTCGGCCGCCGCATCCTGCCCAAGGCCAACCTCGTGGACGAAGCCGCGCAGTGCCTGCGGCTGCTGTCGGGCCGCAACCACCGCGTCTACACCGCGATCACCCTGGTGACGCCGCGCGAGGCCTTCCGCCAGCGCCTGGTCGAGACCCGCGTCCGCTTCAAGCGCCTCTCGGAGGACGACATCCAGGCCTATATCGGCTCCGGCGAATGGCGCGGCAAAGCCGGCGGCTACGCCGTACAGGGCATCGCCGGGTCCTTCGTTGTGAAGATGGTCGGCTCCTACACCAACGTCGTCGGCCTGCCGCTCTACGAGACCACCGCGCTGCTCGGCGGCGAGGGCTTCCCGATCCGCTTCGGCTGGCTCAACGCCGCCGGCGTGTGAGCACGAAGGCGGCGCCGGCCGCGCGCCGACAAAAATCTCGAAAACAACCCCATGCAAAGTAGAGTAGTCCCCGTGGAACTCTGGCGGCGACGCGTGCGCGTCCACTGGTGGAACCCGTTTGCCGACAGGCTCTTGAACTGCCTAACCTCATGTAAGCTGCCCCGATCATGGACGACCACGTCAAAAAGCCCGCCAACCCGAAGCGAAAATGCCCGATCTGCGGCAAGCCCGCCGAGCATGCCACCCGTCCGTTCTGCTCCTCGCGCTGCCGCGACGTCGACCTGAACCGCTGGCTGAAGGGCTCCTACGTCATCCCCGGCCGCGATGACGGGACGGATGACGTCGAATAGTGATGTATTATCAATCTGTTACGTGAAGTCTGGTCCATCGTCATCCGCACCCGTCGAGCCCCGCCTCATCTTGTGCACAGCTGGGCCGCGCCCGGCGAAGCCTCTTGGCGAAGCCGGGTGGACAGGCCGCTCCGAGCCCACTATAAACCGCCCGCTCGATGGGCCTTGGCCCCTCTCTTGGAGCACGCCCAGGTAGCTCAGTTGGTAGAGCATGCGACTGAAAATCGCAGTGTCGGTGGTTCGATTCCGCCCCTGGGCACCATTCCTGAACAGATTTGCGAACCCGGGGCGTCGGTTGCCCGTCCGGTCCAAAGGTGAACCGGATGTTGTCGTTTGAACCAACGATCCGGATCTTGTCTTCGGATACGATGATCGCGTCCACCATGCTCGAAAGATAGGCCTTCCGCGCGGCGACATCGCCGGAGGTGAGCTGTTCGCGCAACAGGCGGGTGAACCGATCGACAGCGACGGGGTCAATCTCGATGGGCGCTCCGCTCGACTTCTTCGCATAATCCAGCGCTTCCACCGCCCTGTCCCGGGAGGCTTTCAGAGCCGCAACGCGCTCTTTGAGGGTCGGATCGGTGCCGTCAAACGGTACCCGCCTCAATCGCCGCGTAGAGGCGCCCCAACCGCTCTTCGGCATCGGAAGCCTGGCGAGCGAGATCGACGATCCGGCGATCGGCGGAAGCCTGCCGTTCGTCGCGCCGGGCTTTCAAGGCGAGCAGGATCGAAGTTACCCGATCCCGGCTGTAGCAACTGATCGGTCAGAGCCTCAACAACCAGCTTCTCGATTACCGGACGGGGGACCTTTCGGTTGACGCAGCTCGTCCCGTCGCCCTGCTTGTGGCGCGCCTGCTTGGTGGCTTGGATGCACTTGTAGTAGGCGTATATCTTTCCGGTCCTGGAGGTGCCTGTCGCGGTCGTCAACGCGCAAGATACTTCACAGTCGCAGCGCACCAGGCCGCCGAGCAAGGAGGGCGCCGAGGTCAGACGCGGCCCTTTGGCTCGCGGCTGCCGCGCAACCAGAAGGGCCTGGACTTCGTCGAACAAGGTACGATCGATGATCGTCGGCACATCATATTCGACGATTTCGGCGGCGTCCTTGCGTTCGCCATCGCCCTTGCGGTTGAACTCATTGAAACGGCGAACCCCTGTATAGGCGTCGCGCGTGAGAATCTCGTGGATAGTTCCAGTGCCGAACAACGAGCCGTTCCTCGAACGGAAGCCGCGCTCGTTCAACCAGATCGCGATCTTTTTCGTGCCGAGCGGGCCGGAGTTTCCATCGCCGTTCCGGGCAAGGTCGAAGGCGCGAACGACGATCTCGGCCTCGACCGGTTCGATCGCGAGCTTTTTCTTCTGCTTGTTTCCGATGATCTCGGCATCGACGGACTTGTATCCGAATGGAATGATGCCACCGTTGGAGAATCCACGGCGCGCGTTCTCCTTCATGGTGCGCGTTGTCGCGCGTGACGTTTCCGCGGACTGGAATTCGTTGACGATACCGATGAATTTCCTGAACAGATCTCCGCTCGCATCATTGGTCAGTGGCTCGGCGAATGAAATCAGTTCAACCTTGTGCTTGCGCAGAGCGCGGACGGTGAGCTCCTGCTCGAACTGGTTTCGGAACGCGCGCGAAAACGAGTAGACGAGAATGGCGTCGACCGATCGCGTGCCGTCGGTTGCGCGCGCAATCATCTGCTCGAACGCGGGCCGCTTCATATTTGTGGCCGTCTCACCCTCGTCGCGGAAAATGCCGACGACATTCTCGCCGTCTCGCTCGCAGCGAGCAACCAGTTGGTTCTCCTGATCCATCAGGCTGAGGGCATTCTGAGCCTGAGCGTCAGTCGATACGCGCACGTAGATGAGCACGTTTCGCGTCGCCTTGACTCCGTTCGTCGAGGGCGCTTCCAATGCGTGAAGATGCTTGCGTGCCATGAGAATATTGCCCCCTGCCTCAAGTCATGGATCGAGTCTAGCGGGGCGGTGCGAGCTTGTGAAGCAATTCGATCGCAGCCTTGCTGCGCATCTTGCTCACATCGATCATCTTACCGTGGCGGCGCGTCCATTCGATGCGGAACGCCTCGTGCAGCATCTCGGTGTGCGTCTCACACACGTACCGAAACGTTGCCTGCGCGCCATTGTTGGGCAGCCTGAGAAATCCCGCGATGAAGATCCGGTGGCGCAGTTCCTCGTTGATCGCGCGAAGCTCGATGATCGCCGCCTCCCGATGCCTGGGCTTGAAGACGTAGCGAGTATCGGGAGTGAATTCGCAGCTCATTGAGGGACCCTGCGCCAGGACCTCGCCAACCAGCCAGACACCGCCGTCGACGGCGATGTCGGCGAATTTCTCCAATTCCATTTTCAGGATGCGGGGCTCGTAGAACGGATGGGTGGTCATCGCTTCTCTCCTTTTCGATGTGCCGTAGTCACCGTCGGCATCGTGCGGGGTTTGGGATCGAAGACCGCGTCGAGCAAGTCGCCGAAATATCGCTCGATCGCGTCCAGCTCGTCCTTCGAGACCGGGATCGGATTGGGCAATTCGTTCTCCACGGTCCAGAATTCCGGATCGGAGGGCCGCGGCTTTGCTGGAGAGCGATTAGAGCTCATGGCTGAGCTCACGCTTCTTGCGACGCTGGTGGTCGCGGTCGCCGGTTGCGGCGGCTCTCGCCAGCTCGGACGGGTCGATCGTGCTCGTTTTGATGCTCTCGCGTGAGAGCAATTTCAGCAGGAGGGCTCGGCGCTCCGCGGCGGTGACGTCTCTCTGCCTGGTTTCAGGCGAGCGGGCAGCTTTGACATGGGCGTCGATCTCGGCACGGTCGATGACCAGCGACAGAACTCCGCGGGCCCGGCTGGCAGCGACGTAGAGCGAGTTCCGGTCGTAACGCGGATCGATCACCGCCGTGCAGCTCTCGGCAGTCAATCCCTGAGACTGATAGACGGTCGTTGCGTAATCATGAGAGAGGCGAGCGTGGCCGTGCTCGTCAGCGATACCCCTCGTCGAGAACGAGACGCGGTGCCGGCCAATACGCGCGGTGATGTTGGCTTGGTCGCGGCCGTCCTGCTCAATATGCTCAATCTTGCCGCAGGTGCCGTTGATGATTCGATGGCCAGCCAATTCGGTACGGCGACCGAACCTGATCCGGTCCCCGACAGTTTAGCCTGCCGCTCAAAGTCGTTCAGCGCTTGCCGCATGTCGTCGTAACGGGCATCGGTCAACGTCTTGACGTCGAAACCGAGCCGTCTCAGCGATGCCGACACGTCTGTGGCGTCGTTTGCCGGATCGGGAAGGATAGGGACATTTTGGTAACCGCTGTTGCCGATCACCAGAGCTACACGACTGCCGGCGCGCGCGGGCGCCGAAGTGAGCAAGAGCGCGACGAACAACAGCCCAATAAAAAAAATCAGCCTCCCCCGCCAAACACGATCATGCTGCCTCAGATTGGGCGAATTCAATCGAAGCGTCTGTCTGATAGGCGAGTGAGGAGGTGTGGGCACTAGAAACAAAATGCCGTTTCTATTTGCGACGGTTCGGATTTTAAGAGTCCCGCGACACGAAGCCAGACTTCTCAGTGCTCACTCAACAGACGGCGTAAGGTGAAGCGTCGGGGCGGGGCAGGCCTTTCTCACCGTGCTTTCCAATCCATCCTTGATCTGATATAAAGGGACTGCCGATGATGGCTCGCGAAATAGCCTTCTGCCAAGCAACGATTGGGAGTTGGACTTGCGTAGAGCGGCTTTAGCTTTGTGCTTGTTCGGGATAGTCGATGCCGGCTACGCCCAGGACGACAAATTGGCGGGTACATGGCGCATCATTGACGAGCCCACCAGATCAACTGCTTGCGACGCCGAGTACGATAGAATCAGCGTTGGCGACAGTGTTACCCCGGTCCACAAGTTTATTGAATCCCACTACAGTCCCCTTGATCAGACGTCTGAAAGACAATGGGTCCAAAAAAGAATTCTAAGAGCCGCTCGGTCTGAGAACGAAGAGTCGACCCAACGATTCATCAGATTGGGTTTCTATGACGGCTGCAACTATCATTCAACGGAGTATGTTCAAACGGCTGACGGAAACCTTGAAGAACTCACGGGCTACCATCGCGTAACAACGATGGCTTGTCCTCATCAGTCTGTCGGTAGCAAAGCGGTTCCTGGAGCTGGAGCCGATCCAGGAGCTGGAGCCGAGCGAAAAGAACAAACAGAGCGCGACTCCGCTCTGGAAGCGCGTCAAGCTTGTGATCATAGCAATGCCCTCAGGATGGATCATCTCAAACGGATAGATCTAAAGGGCGACAATCTACTCGTGACCCATAGCGATGATAGCATTCAGAAGTTTGAGAAATTTGGATTAAGCAAGTAAGCCGCCAAATCGGGTTCAGATGAACTGGTGCTGTTTGCAAAACCGGAGGTGACAGTTTTTGGATACCCTTCACCTTCGCTACATGACCTTGAAGGTAAGTATCCCCCGGCAAAGCCGGGGGCTTTAGGAATTGGGCCGCTCAAAGCGGCCGTGGGGACGCTAACGCGGCCCCGATTTTGTTGGCCGCCTAAAGGCGGCCTCAGCGCCACAAGTTCATTTGGTCGAGCCGGGTATCTTCGGCCTCCTGCTTGCGAATGTATTCCCTGATCACCGCTTCGTCTCGACCGACGGTCGAGACGAAGTATCCCCGAGCCCAGAAGTGCTGCCCTACGAAGTTGCGCTTCTTCTCTCCATAGACCCGCGCCAGATGGATGGCGCTCTTGCCCTTGATGTATCCAATCACCTGCGACACCGCATATTTGGGTGGGATCGAAATCATCATGTGAACATGGTCGGGCATCAAATGCCCCTCCTCGACCCTGCACTCCTTCTGCATGGCCAATCTCCGGAACACGTCCCCAAGATGCTGCCTCAACTCCCCGTACAGCGTCTTCCTGCGACACTTGGGAATGAAGACCACGTGATATTTGCACTCCCATTTGCTGTGGCTTAGGCTCTCGTAATCGTCCATCGCGAAACTCCTTCTCGTGCGCGTGGTGGCTCACGAGTCGCGAGTTTCGTCGGTGGACGACCGCCGGAAACGTCAAACTTCTGCTGCCTCCCAGGCAGAGCCGGGGGGCCTCCCTTGTTAGGCTAGTTCCGATCGTGCGGGCATCGGGCCGAGACCTCCGCCCTGAGAAGCTTCGAGAGCGATGACGAACCCTTGCTGCTTGCGGTGCAGCATCGCGAGCGCGACAACGGATCCTCAAGCTGCGGTTTCGCGTTTCGTATTGACTCACGATAAACGCACCCACTAGCCTAATCTTGCATGCTGTTGGGGGCCAGCTTGGAACTCGGCGATCTAGGTCGTATCGAAAGTGCGTTCGCAGAAGCTGCGGTCGATCCATCGCAGTGGGTCCGAGCTCTGGATGTGGTTACCCGGGAAACGGGAAGTTTCGGCGCCACCCTTCTCCCCATCACCGGAGCCGTCATCCCGAACGTTCCTGCTACACGATGGCTGGGTGACATTGCGGAGCATTACTTCCGGGATGGCTGGCACCTGAGGGACCATCGCCATGCCGGCATCCACCTCATGATGAAGGACGGGGTGGTCGACGATACTGACATCATCGATCCCGACAGCATCAAGAAGCACCCCTATTACCAGGAATTTCTTGCTCCCCACGGTCTAAGATGGTTTGCCGGTGTCAAGGTCGCGTGCGGAACCGACGTCTGGTGCCTCTCTATCCAGCGACGCATCGAGCAAGGACCGTTTCCATCCGAGGAGAAGTCCCTCCTTGGGACCCTCTCCCGGTCCTTGAGCACCAGCGCCGCACTGTCGCGAGCATTTTCAACGTCGACCGTCAAAGGCGCCTTGAATGCCTTCGAGCTGAGCAATACGGCCGTCGCACTACTCAACCGTCAAGGCGACGTCTATCAGATGAACCCGGCGGCGGAAACCGTGCTCCAGGGCGATATCCGGGTCTGCGGCCGAAAGATCATCTCCTTCGATGCGGCGGCATCTTCCGCGCTCGCTCGCGCCATCAATCAGGTGATGTGGCGGCCAACGGGCGCAGCAATGGCGCCCCCTGTCGCCCTGCCGCGCACGGGTAGGTCGCCGCTCATGGCATACCCGGCAAGGCTGTCTGCCGTCGCCGCCAACGCGCTTGCCGACTGCCAGGCCATCGTGATTTTCGTTGACCCGGAAGAGCGGCGGAACGCACCCGAAGCCGTACTCCAGTCTGGTTTCCGACTGACGCAAACCGAAGCTAAGCTGGCCGCCCGTCTGGCGACCGGCGCCTCCCTGGACGACGTCTCGGGCGAGTTCTTGATTTCGAAGCAGACAGCGCGCACCCACCTCAAACGGATATTTGCGAAGATGGGTATCGGCCGACAGTCCGAGCTGGTCGCCCTGCTGAGCTCCATGGCTCGCTATGGGAACCGCTAGGTGACCGAAGCAATTGCAACGCCAACAGGATCGGGCTCGTAGTCGCCAACCATTATTGCCGGATTTTCCGATGGATACCTCAAACGGGTGATGTCGCGCGCGTACATCCACCCTAGCATTATCGTATGGCGTGTCCCGCAGACCGTTTGGCAACGCCGGTTTAATTTTCTGAATGGAATCTTTGCAAGGAATTTTATGTCCATTTTCATCCCCTTGACGCTGGCCTTTATCGGCCTTCACGCACCTCCCCATCCGTCGCTCTTGCCGGTCGCCTGCGATAGCAACTCGAGCGTCACTCGCGAGTGCTTCGACGAATTCAAGAATGCCGGCAAGAAGATGCTCGGCCAGGAAAACGAAACCGACCGTGCCCAAACGACCGGCGAGGCTGTCCGGAACTGCTGGAATTGCGCCAGCGAAACACTTTCGGACACGATGCGCAATTTCAACTCGAACTCCAGTGATGGCAACACGAGTCGCTCCAATGAGCGATAATCTATTTTAGCGTGTGAAATGGGAGATAAGCGATGAGCAAGGAAACCGACGACAAAACCGAAGGGACCAGCGGCATCAAGGTTCACCGTGCGACCACGAGGCGTTCTTTCATGGCGGCTCTCGGTATTGGCGTCACAACCTCCGCCGCGCTGCTCGGCGCTGGCTCGGCACTGGCACAGGGACGGCGGAGGATGAGCGATCAGAAGGCCGTCAACGATCGCGATTACTATCAAAACGGAGACATCAAAGCGCCGATCTCGAACCAGGGGCGCTATGCCGATGGTGACCGTTCGCGTTCGAACGACATGAAGCAGAATAACGATCGCGACTGACGATCGGTGCATCATGGGCTATACCAATTTAGAGTGGCTGGTCTCACCCCACGACGCCAGCCACTTCCTGGATGACATGTGGGAGAAAAAGCCGCTCCTTATACGACGTGGGACGGCGGGTTATTACGGCTCTCTGCTATCGCTCAAGGACATCGACGAAGTTCTGACCTCGCCGAGCGTGGAATTTCCCGAGATCCGGCTGACGAAGCTGGGCGCCAAGCTGGAAGCATCCGACTACACGCATTCCGGCTCCAAAATCGACGCTGTCGCCGTCTGCAAGCTCTATGCGGACGGGGCCACGGTCATCCTCGATAAGATGAACAGCCGCATCAAGACGCTGCGGGAGCTCTGCCAGAATCTTGGTCGCGAGCTTGGCATCCGGTTTCAGACCAATCTCTATCTGACCCCGCCCCGCTCGGGCGGTTTCGACACCCACTTCGACACCCACGACGTCTTCGTCCTCCAGATCTGCGGCAGCAAGAAGTGGGAGCTCTTCGAGTCCTCGTTCGAACTGCCGATGCCAGGCCAGCATCACGACGAACCTGGCTTTGCGCCGGCGGGCCCGGTCACCGCGACGTTCGAACTGCATGAGGGCGATCTCCTCTACATCCCGCGCGGCGTCTACCACCGCGCGGAAAGCACCGGCGAACTTTCCCTCCACATCACGCTAGGAGCCCATACAAGGTCCTGGGGCGAGTTCTTGATTGAATCCTTGGGAGAGGTGATCGCGCGCGACGTTTCCTTCAGGCGGGGTCTTCCGATCGGTTTCGAGACCGGGAGGTTCAAGGTGTCGGAGGCCAGGGAGCAATTCTCTTCACTGCTCAGGCGATTTGCGGATGGCAGCGATTTCGACAAGGTCGCGGCAAGTTTTGCCGACGAGTTCTCGCGAACGTCCGATATTCCTCTGGAGGGTCAGCTCCTACGAACCATCGAGTTCGCCAAGATCGACGACAGTACCGTCGTCCAGGCGCGTGAGCCCGGCAACCATCTGGTCTCGAAGCGCAACGAGACGGTGTCGATCCATTATGGCGCATCTGTCATCGAGTTTCCCGGCAGGATGGAGGATTCCGTTTCGGACCTATTGTCCGGCCGGGCCATCCGGATCGGCGACCTGCGGGGAAACATCAGCATGGAGGACCGGATCGAGATTGTCCGTCGTACGGCTGAGGCCGGCCTGACGAGGTTTCTACTAGCCGCGGCGGGCATGTAGATTCTGAAATGACGATCAGCGGCGGTCCAGCGACATGGCTATCGAGCGTCCCGGGAGGGGGCTGCAGGGGGCGCTCGGTAGTTCATGACGCTGGCAGGCTCTTGGCCTCTCTTCCCGCACTGTGGTGCCTCATACTGTTCGCCTTCCTCAACGCAGCATCGGCGGAGGGACCGCCGGTGCCTCCTTCTAATCCAAAATCGCAGGACGAATGCCGCGCCTATCAACGCCAGCAAAACGAATACGCCAACGCCATTCTGCAGAAGAGCAAGGATTGCTCGGAGCGAAACTGGATGGCTAAAAACGGCGATTTCGTTGAGTTCGTCCCGTCCTGTGGTGGCGCCAAGGTCTCTGCCTTCAGGGAGTGTCGTGACGCCTCTGATGCGTCCTGGTGCGCCTTCCAGGGCGTCAGCGCACGATATGAAGACTGTATGAAGAAGGCGCTGGCGGCCGAGCGAAAACCGCTGGACGACGCCGTCGCGAAGAATGAGGCGCAGCGAGCGAAGGAAGCCGCCAAACTGCTCCGCGAAACCTGCGGTGCCGATTCTGTTCTGCCCACGCCCGACGCCTGCAAAGGACTGAAACCCACCGGCTCGGGCTTCGAGGATATGAAGAAATAACTGCCGACAGCATTTTTGAGGGTTTAGTCATGCGCTTGTCTGTTGCACTGCTCCTTGCGGTCGCTGTTGTCGCTCTGTCCGGGGCTTTGTCGACGGCCTCGGCCGATGACAAAAAGGATCAGGCGCTTCAGCTCGTTCAGCAGGCTTTCGCGTGCAAGACAGCCGTGACGACCACGGCAACCGCGCGATCGGCGGACGAAATCGAATGGCGCGGCGATTACAAGAAATTCTCAGTCTTCTTCCAGCGGACCTCGGCTGAAACCGCGGCGGATTCCGCCGCCTACGGGTTTCGCGGCGGGACCTACATCTCGTTTCTTTCGCTTCTGAGCTTCACGCCAGCCGGCAAACGGCTGACCGTGAGCTGCAAGCAGCCAGCCTGCCTTGCTCATGCCTATGTCGATTCCGGCTGTGACGAGAACGGAATCTGCGCCAACATCAGCGTCAACAGCCAAAGGAAGGAATATATCGACTCCTTCTACATTGATCTTTGCGACGCCAGCGCCGCGAAGGATGCGGCCGACGGTCTTGCCTTCATCTCGCAATCGAATTGACTCCTCGGGAGTGATCCCATGCTCAAATGCGCAATGTCTGCCGCGATCATCCTGTTCCTCGCGTCACATGCGAACGCAGATATGATCTCGCTTTCGGACATGAAGAACCAGATTGGTCGGGCATGCCCTGCCAGTCTCACCAGGGTGTCCATCATCGATGCGAACGCTCGCTGCAATCCGAACATGAGTGTCACCAAGGCCTGCGACGCCAAATACGAGGCGCCCGGCAAGGCGTGGCATGCATGCTACGAGCAGGTCGAGGAATGCCGTCGCCAGGTCGACGAGGAAAATCAGACTGTCTACGACTACAATGACTGGATCGCCAAATGCGCGGCGGCAGACCAGCGCCAAAAGGACGCGGCCAAACCCCTGCAGCCCGGCGCGGCCAAAGATACGGGCTCCGGCGGCGACGATTTCGCCGCTCGCCTGGACAAAGCCAAGGCACGCAACCAGCAGATGGAAGCGACCAACGGGAAGCAGCAAGAAGACTTTCTGAAATCGCTCGAGCAGAAGCGTAATGACCTGATCGCTGCGCACCAGGAGGAGGCGAGGATCCGCGCCCAGTTGCAGCAGGAACGGGAGGAAAGACGCCAGGCGCAGCTCATGCGCCAGCTCGAAGCGCAGCAAGAGCAGCGCGCAATCGCCGAAGCAGCCCTGGGAAGCTTCCTGCAGGGCTTCATTTCGGCGTACTCAAGCTCGCTGCCAGCGCCGTCAGGCGGTGGAGGCGGTGGCTCTTCCGGCGGATGCCGCGGTTACGTGCGCGGTTCGTGCGAGGCGAGCAGGTAACGGTCTGGAGACACGATGCTTACTCGTCGAGAGACCCTAGTCGGCGCCACGCTTTCATTTGGATTTGTTTGCGCTGTCGCGCATTGCGGCTGTGCGACCTCGCTGATCCCGGCATTCCGCGAATGCCATTTGGATGACGGCGACATGCGGTCCGTTCATCCTCGCATCGATGAGACGAGTCGTTGCCCTCACGGCGACGAGCCAATCATCAATAAATCCAGAATCCCAATTTGTGATTATACGCTTGCTCAAACGCTTGCCATGCTCGCCAATAAATTCGATGTGCTGCCCGGATTTGCATATTACGGTGACACCGGTCCCGAAAATGCGTTTGCAAGAACCTGGTCGATTCCAAGCCCAGCCGCTGTCCGACGGAGCCAACCGAATAATGCGCAGAGTATTTCTGATACCAAGTCTTGCTCTTTTGACGATCAGTGAACCCGCCTCTGCTGCATGGTTCAATTGTGCAAGCAGCAAACTTCTGCCGGACGAAAAGACAGTCTGCTCCGACGCCACTCTCTCCCGGCTAGATGAAGAGTTGAATTCAGAGTACCAGGATATTCTGAGGGGCAGAGAGGTGTCGGCCGCCACCATTGAACAAGAACGGAAAAACCAGCGTGCATTTCTGCCCAAGCGCAAATCGTGCTTGACCGACGTTGGGTGCATTCGCTCCTTGTACACCGCCCGTCTAGCCGCACTGAGTGTGGCGAGGGGGATTGAGGTTATCGAACCAGACAACGCTCCTCAAAGTGCGGCACTCGTTGACCAGGCCCTGGAACTTTTTAAACTTGCGCTGAAGTGTCCCTCCGAGCCCATACGTGAGGGGTATGCGCTTTACTTCAAGTATGAGCATGAATCCTTCGGAGATCGCGCGACACTGCGTGTCAGGGAGACCCAGCACTCCTTCGAAGGCTTCAAGTTCCCAAATGGACAACCGGTCCAGTCCGACATCCCCATACCCGGCGTCAATGCGGCCACTCAATCGGCTAGCCAGACGACGTATGCTGCGGCCCTGAGCTCGATCGGGCATATCTCGCTCAATAAGAACATCGGATCGCTCAGCCTTGGGTGCGTTGTCGACAAGCCTTGCATCGACTCCTTCGAGTCCAGGGGGCCGTCGACTTGCAAGAGCTGGAACGGCACAGAATGCAATTATGGAACCTCCCCCCCGAAACGGGAACAACGTCAGGGGCTCACCCTTTCTGGAATATGTCCAGCGCAAGTCAAAAACGCAGGTGACGCGCTAGGCATACTCGTGTCCGCAGCGACGTATGGTCAGACGAAATAGCGATCGGGGCGCACGATGAAACAACCAAGCCATCTTCCCCAATCCATAATTCCGGTCGCTGCCCTGTTCGCGGCCCTTGTTGCTTCGGGGGCGGCGGGCGCTGAGGGGCGGCTCGATTGCAGCCCATCGGTGGATCTGGAGACCGAGTCTTGTGGCTCGTCTGGTAACATTCAAACCTTCGCGCGCGTGACCAACAAATGCGCTTGCGACGTGTCGGTCAATATCAAGCTCCCGGATGGTGGATCGGCTGTTTTTACCGGCGTAAAGCGGAACGGCGGCACGCAGCACGACATGATCATGGCGTGCGGGCCGACAAGGGGTCAGTATCCCGAATACTCCTACGAATTTTCCTGTCCTGAGCCTCCTAAAGCAGGCTCGAAGCCACCGCGCGATCTGTCAAAGCAATTGCAGGCAGCCGCATCAGACGCCGCAAATGCCGACGCCAAAAACCGGGCGGATCTCGGTGCACTCAGCCAGCAGCATCAGCAGTCGGTGGAGACGAATGTTGCCCGGTACAAGGCTGATATCCGCAATTGGTGTGCTGCCCATGCCCAGCGTTGCGACGCTCAATGCTCTAGCAAAGCCCGGGGCTCGGCCAACTACATGAACGCCTGCGTGAATTTGTGCTCCTCCGTGGTGGATGCATGCGTTGCGGACAATCTGGACGACGAGAACAAGCGGGCCCGGGCGGAAGCCCGCGTTCGGGCGGCGAATGCCAACATGAAAGACGTCGTCGATCAGCTCAACCGTGAGCTCGGAGAGCAACGCGCTCGCGAGGAGATGGAGGCAGCCCTCCAGGTCCAGGCCTTCCTGAGCGCGCTCTCTGCCGCAGGTGGTTCGCCGAGCTATAGCGCGCCTTCGCGACTAACTTCCGCTCAGCGTTCGCCGCCGCCTCCGCCTCCGCCAACACCTTCTTACGCACCGTCAGGGAAGTGTACGCCGATCTACTATGGGAAAACTATGATTGGCTGCTAAGGGGCACGCTTGGCCGGACTTGTGAGGATCCAATCTCACGGACCGCTTTCTGACGCAGCGACGGTCTCCAGCGATTGTTAGCAACGGTCGGCGGGCGCCGGTTTGCGTTTGCCTCGGAAAGAAATAGGGGCGCCGTCCCTCGGAGTGATACCTGTTAGATTAATCGGATGATCGATCCGCACGACCTGTGCGCCGGGGTTACGTACGAACGGCGGCGCCATCGGCGATTCAGCGCGCAATCGACAGCCCCATTCCCATCGCATGGCGGCTCCATTTAGGAGACCGACATGGCCTATGGCGGCGCCTGTTTCCTGGTCAGGTTGCCGCTGTCCTGAGAAGTCTCGAATGCGCGCACGGAGCGCTCCAGCTGTCGCCGTTTGCTGTGATTATCGGTACGGCAGCCACTCTCGCATCTACCTCATTTGGGGCACGACGGGTCGAGCCCGACACAACATGATGGCCGCATCGCTTAAAACAGGCCCATTTTCTTTTTGCGCCCCCCGGGCTTTGGGCCGGCCTTCAAACTGAAGGAGATGTCGATTTGCGTTGCCAGTGTGACCCTCGGACCTTTGCGTATCGGCGCAGGCAAGCGGTCAGAAGCTGTCGCAACGCGGTAGCTTCAAATGCGAGAGCCGTTGCCAAAATGGATCATGGTCATCAACGTATTGCTCGACCGGCCAAGCCTGCTGCGGCAATGCGATCTCGTGCCGCGCTTGGTGCCATAGCGGCGATGCCAGCAACTGCGGCCAGTAACGAGTGACTGCCGGGCAAAAATGAGGGGAGAATATCGAGTGAAGCGTATCGCTGTGCCTTCCGTCGCGTTAATCGTTGGTTGCACCTTGGTGACTTTGGCGACTGCGGCCGAGACTTTACCTATTCCGCCAGTGGTTCAGGGGACGCATGAATGGTGTTGGTTGGCGATCGGAGAAATGGTTTTCAAGTACTATGGCGTTCCAAATTCCAACCCCTATGGAAATTATCAATGTGGCCTAGTGGGGATTCTGGCTGGGCCCCACAACCCGTGCTGGAGTGATTGCAGACAGTGCGGCGGTCCCGCAGGTAGTTTTTTTTCAGATCGAAATTGGAAACAAACTATGCTGTATATGTTTCAGACATATCCAGGGGAGGCCCAAAAATTTACCGGGAAAATCTCGCCCAAGATTAGCGTCACGTTATCGGAAAATCCCATCTCGCCACAAGACATTGCTATAGAGATTGATGCTCGGCGTCCGATTGTTGCGGGCATTTCCTTTCAGCCGGGCGTTACCACTCAGCACGTTGCCTTGATAGTAGGCTATCATGCTGCCGGTAGTGCGACGATGCTTTTTGTGAACGACCCGTATCCTTTCGACCCTCCGAACCCTTACCTCACAGCTGGCGCGAAGCTAATTGACCGCAGTGGACGCTACGAAATCGAATACAACGCCTTTAGGCGACGTCTATTTTGGAGAGAAACGTTCTACGAATTCGCCACCCACTAGCCTATCTTCTCTTTCTGCATCTCGGCCCAGCGCGATCGAAATTCAAACCGCGACATTATAGGTGCAGTGATGTTCGGCGAAGAAGCTTCTTCCAGTGGTGGGACGATGGAGAGGTCAACTCATTACCGACGACGCCACTACGGGTGGCACGAGTGGCTCACCAGTCTTCATACGCGACGACGCGGGCGCGCTGGTGGTTGTAGCGATCGAGTTCGCACGTTCAGACCATCAGCCGGACTTCACGCTGTTTCGAATGGCAATGCAGTAACATCATCCGAGCGGAAGCGGCCTACCAGCGGGTCTTCTAGCGAGATCAGCCGCAGCATCAATGCATCGTCGCCTGAGAGCGGGCGGAGATGACTCGCAACGATCAGTTTTACCTTGGAGTAGGCGTGGCCGCGTTCTCCGTCATCATATTGGGCGGGGCGTTTTGGTTTCAGCTCGCGCTAGGTCTTCAGCCTTGCAAACTTTGCCTTGAACAACGCTACGCGTATTACGCTGCGATACCCCTTGGACTGTTGCTTTCTCGGACGGGAGAGCGACCGACCGCATCATTTTGGCTGGGCGCCAGCCTTTCTTTATTGTTCGCCGCCAACGCTCTGCTGGCGGGTTATCATGCCGGTATTGAGTGGGGGTTTTGGAGCGGTCCAACTAGCTGTTCGGGAACGATTGCAGGTTTCGGAAATGCAAAGGACATTTATGAACGGCTAGGGTCCGAGCCCGTCGTTCTCTGCAATCGGGTGCAGGAGCCGTTTCCAATTTTCGGGCTTTCGTTGGCAGGCTATGACGCTATTATTTCCGCACTCCTGTGTGCGATGGCGGCAAAGCAGATCCTTAAGGCAGTCGCCTAAATCGAATGAGGGAGTAACGCATGATTGGCGTATGCTGCCAGAAGACAAACGATCCCATCATCACGGATATGGCTCGCGACCGGCTACTGGGCTCCTCAATTCTACCTTGAAGGAAATTGTGGCTATCGCAGCTCGAGACACGTATGATGAGGCCTTGTTTTCGCAGGGAAGTACTGCGGTGTGTCTGGAAGGTTCTTGGAGGCGCTCAAGCGATCGATCGATCACATTCGATGACACGTTGCGCTGGCCTAATAGACCGCAGGCAGGTGAGCCAATGTATCTATTTTTGTTTGCAAGGTCGTTACCTGCTTTTTTTGCCATTTTTGCTTTGCTCTATAGCGCTCAGGCAAACGCCAAGATCGAATATCACGTTACCTTCAACGATCCGAAAAATGCTCTTGCCGCAAACCGGATGGCGCTTTTGGCAAACCTGGACGCCGCCGTGGCTGACTGGGCCCGCTTTATCGCTAGCCGTGGTCAAGTCTGGATTGAGTTGTCGACAGTAAATCCCACGCCGGGCCATTTTGGCGCGACATCGCCGAATTGGGCTCGTCTAAGTCCGCAGCGAGACTTTTACGTTTTCGAAGGTTCCGGCCCACACAAGCTTAGAACTGGCGTTGCGGTTAAGCCCGATCAGCCCGATGTGATCATAACAATTGATCCGAACTGTCTTCGGACAATTTTTTGGATTGATCTACATCCGGATCGACGGAACGATCCAGTCCCTGGAGGGAAAGTTGATTTAGTGACCGCTTTTGCGCATGAGCTTGGTCATGCATTTGGCATTGATGGTCTCATCGACACTAATACAGGCCGCCTGCCGAAATTTTCCGAAGATCCGGTTGTCGAATCCGCTTCAACTTTTGAAATGCTTGTAAGGACGGAGATTGAGCCATTGTTTACCGGACCAAAAGCCGAAGCTGTATATGGCGGGCCCGTTCCTCTCATCTTTTTTTTCAACTCCAAAGACAAAGACGTTTGGCTCTCGCATGCTGGACGAAGATATCTTGCAAACCTTGATGCTATGGAAAATTTTTATCACATTGGTCGCTGCAACCCGAGCAAGGACGAAGGCGACTTGAGTTTCTTTTCGGTCATGAGCGGGTGCTGGAAATTTACAAATTCGGTTCAGGGCGTGCGCCTCTTTGTGAACAAGCTCGATGCCGCAATTCTCCTGGATTTGGGCGTGCCGGAGGCACGGTGATATTTATTTGGTGCCCCGTCTCAGACCTGAACTGGCACGGCTTCGTTTTGTAATCGAAGAAGATGGGGAACACTTTCAGCCGCCACGACAGAACCCGGCGGGCCGCCCAGTCCAGCACCACGGCCATATAGACGAAGCCCCGTAGGTGATGTCCGTCGACGAGACCTGGTGTGCGATTCCGAAGAAATCGGAATCAACATCAGCCAAGACCTACGGCCATCTTCGGCTTATCGAAGGAGGAGAGCGAATTCATGAACTCGAGTATTCGCAAATTGTTTATCACTGTCAGCTTTACGCTCTTCACGCTTTCGCTCTTTATAGGGCCTTTGCCTCTCTTCAGTGTTCCAGCGTACGGTAAGATCGACTATCGCGTAACCTTCAACGATCCGTATAATGATCTCGGCGCATACCGGCCGGCGCTTCTGGCAAATCTCGACGCCGCAGTCACGGACTGGGGCCGCTTTATCGCGAGTCGTGGCCAAGTCTGGATTGAATTGTCGACAGCAGGGTCCACGTCGGGCCATCTTAGCGCCGTCCCGGGTCATTGGGAGCATTTGCGTAATGAGAGAGACGTTAGCGTTTTCGAAGGTTCCGGCACAAGTAAACTGAGAACCGGCTATTCGTTTCGACCCGATCAGCCCGATGTGATCATAAGAATTGATCCGAACCACCTTAAGTCTCTTTGGATCGATCCACATCCGGATCGACGAACCGATCCGGTTCCCGAAGGCAAACGTGATTTGGTGACCACTCTTGCGCACGAGCTTGGTCATGGCTTCGGTATTGGTGGTTTTATCGATCCAGGTACGGGCGATCGGCCACAAGTTTCAACTTTTGACCAGCTGGTAAATACTGAGGCTGAGCCAATATTTACTGGGTCTAAAGCAAACGCCGTCTATGGTGGGCCCGTGCCTGTCATACATTTCACAGCCGAAGCCGATAACGTTCGGCTCAGACATGGAGGCCGAACGTATTGGACAGCGCAGACTCGTGGTGAAAATTGGCATCATCTTGGTCGCTGCAGTCCGACCGAGGACGAAGGCGACTTGAGTTTCTTTTCGATCATGACCGGGTGCTGGAAGTATTCGGATTCCTCTGGAGCGCATGGCTTGCGCGTTCGCGTGAATAAGCTCGATGCCGCAGTTCTCGAAGATTTGGGTGTGCCCGCAGTTCAGTCTTCGAAGTAAGGAAAGTTGGTAAGAGGGACATATTCGGAGCGTCGATCGGTGGAGCCGGTCAGCAGCGGCGGTTGCGGGCTGACGGTCGGTCGGCTTGGCGATGACCTCGATCCCGTCGTCACACCGAGAACGAGTTTTGGCAACTGGTTGCGACCATCGAGACGGCGCCAGCTTTTCTGCGCGCCCTCGACGAGCTTGAAGACCATCGCGAGCGCTGTGCTGTTCGACAGACAGCCCTTCGACCTGGGCGGCCACGCCGCCAGGGAACAGGCCTCACTCCGCGGACTTCTTGGGCCGATGCTTGATCCCCAATGGGTGTCTGGCGCGATCCGAGATGCGGACGCAGCCATCGACCGAAGAAACGGGCGCGGTTCGAGCACTGGCAGCTGAAAGCGACGAATGAAGAACTTGGCAGCTCGCGCTGCCAAAAAAAATACGCTACGCCCTTGACGACCGACCGGCTAATGGGTGTCACCGTAATCCTATTTCGCCTTCGTAACCTCTAAAATCCGTTTGAGAAATTCGCCGCGAACGGCGACCGCGCCGCTATGCCAAAACCCCATGGGATTATAATTGCCTCTGCTTGGTACTCCCGTCTCCAATTGCCTTGCCGTTTGCTCCTTCGACTCCACGGTACTCACAAAAATAGCCGCAAGCAGAAGTCGCCCTGAGTTTTCGCTAAGAAGAGCTCCGCCGGAAGACATTCCACTCGCATCGCAATCATTGAAATAAAAATTTGGATCAAAGCCGCCTTCTATTCTCTTGATTGAGCAGCCACGCTGAATGTGTTTCGGAAAAATTCTTCTACCTTGGGCGTCCTTTCTTTGGAAATCGATCGAATGCGCGACCTCGGTTAGCTTGGAATCTATCGTAAGGTTCTCTCCCGGTGGTGCGGGCACCGAGTAAGGATCTACCTCGATCGCGCCAACTCCTTCAAGTTTCAAAATCGCCCAATCGTCCTTCTGATCTTTAATAGCAGGGCATTTGAGCCCAGTGCCTAAAAGGTCAATGACCTTCATTGAATGTTCACTGCCATTCAAATCAGCCAATGTGAAAGTGCAAGCTTTGGCGGCTGCTACTGGATCGCAGGGTGTGACATGTTCGAGTAGGTGGCCAGCCGTTGTAATTACATTGTGTTTGACGGTAACCGAAGCTGTGCCCCTGAAACCTGAACACCTAATCGTTCCGGTGGCTCCGTATTTCTTGTGGATCACTTCGACCGGCTCGCTGGCCGTCGCGAGTTCTTGCTCGGTCTTCCGATGTTCGACACCATAGTAAGTCGCGGCTTTCCAAATGTAAGCCCGAAGACCATCAAGATCGCCGCCTACGGCGTTGCCATGACACCAATTGAAACCCATCGCGGTGTGAGGCAAGAGCGCAGCCATCGCTGCCGCGCCCACAAATGACCTGATACACATCGTCAAATTTTATGCAATTATTCACTTTACGGAAAGCACGGAACCATGACGGAAGGTATGCTTTCGATCAACTTCGCGGACACTTCGAGGTAGGACCGTGCTGCCGAAGCTAACATTGCGAGCAATGACCATCGATTCCGTGCGGCTGCTGAAACAAAGAGAAGAACAGCAAGAGCGGCGTTGACGATTCTCTGCCTTTTCTCCTTTTTTAAGACACCTAATGCGAATGCCACAATTGTCGGCAATCGCGATGCAAGCGGAAAGCCGATCGAGCTACGAGGATTGTTAGCCACGAAAGGGCCAGAACTGAAGCTCTCCCAAGAGGAGATAGCCCGTCTTCGCAAGACGATCGGTGACATTTTTTTGGTTTCATGGAATCCGTCGTCTAGCCGCAAAATAGCCGTACGATCTGGTTCGTTTGCCGCGAATAAATAACAGTTAGTCGTGACGAATGATAGTCAGCCGTTATCACGCAATCTTTTTCACAAACGAAGCGAGCTTCAGCGAGATGTTCGCGACGCAATGCATGAACAGGTTTGCCGGTGTAAGCCGCTAAGCGTTGACCGCCGCATGTGGTCAAAACTGAGTGCCTCAGCCGCGACGCCGCCTGCGCACTGAGACAATCGGCGACGTTCCACAGCAGCAGTATAAGAAAAAAGCGCGAGAAAAGTTTGAGAATGATCAACGGTCGCATTTGAAGGTCACGCTCGCGACAGATGCGCCCTGCTTGACAGCGCCGATTCAAGGATAGGCCGAGGCTTGATCCAAGGTGTCTAGCCTGGCGGCTGAAAAAATGCTTCTTTACGCGAATAAAACCGATTGAACTCTTTGTTCCGTCGACGACTTATTCACAGATTTGGACGATAAGGAATCAGGCAATCCCTATCTCGGCGTGCAACGAAATCGATCAGATCGAATGGGACCGTATTAAATACTACGACATCGGCCGCTCTGATTTGGAACAGAATATTCTTCGTTCCTCTAGCTCTGTATTTATCAACCAAGGCTACAAAATCTGCAAGGCGTTCTACGCCGTCTTGAGCAATCA
Organism: Bradyrhizobium sp. Cp5.3; assembly: GCF_000426265.1. NCBI lineage: Bacteria > Pseudomonadati > Pseudomonadota > Alphaproteobacteria > Hyphomicrobiales > Nitrobacteraceae > Bradyrhizobium > Bradyrhizobium sp. Cp5.3. The sequence continues at coordinate 193,401 of NZ_AUFA01000009.1, forward strand.
TGCTGATGACGCTACCAGATTTCAATAGCGGTTTAGATTTGGAAAGCTCTGAGTCTGCGTCGAGAATGACAACCCCACGCGTGGTCTCTGATATGCTATACTTTTTACGAAGCTCGTCGGTTAGATCGGCTACCACCAGACCTAGGACATGCGCTTGAACGGCGTCACGTGCGACGGTCGACATAGGAACGGTTGGCACGCGCAGTTTCTCGAATTGATCTTCGAAGCCTTGAATCTCGTCACATGCGAAAGCGCTGAGCCGCACAGCAATGGCGTAATTGTCGTGACGGTGGTCAGATTCGTCGAATCGGTATGGCGTGAAGTCCGGTAACCTCCCGCTCGTGCCAGCAGCGTTGATAGCGACGATAACTAGCTCGCCATTTCCAGTTCGCGCAAAGACCGGCGAACCGCTGGTTCCCCCAGTTGTAGCGCAGTCTGTGTAAATTTCACCAACCCAGTTCGCACGAGTCGGCTCAAAATGCTTTGCAGAACATCGCTGCACAATAAGGTCACGATTATAATCGAACGAGAGCGAAGAATCGCGGTATGTTCGAATCACCTCTGACACCGGCTTGGGCAGCGAAGGCATTCGCAATTGGGTCCCTGAGACCATAGTCAAGTTTTCGCCAACGCTGAGCATGAGCTTGGTGTTGTTAATTGGAAAAGGTCTCGCCCCAGGGACCTTCCATCTCAAGCGCGCGACCGCGACATCTCGTTGAGTGTTACCGTCGTCGATTGAGAAAATCTTGAGACCGCCTGCGCTTATATCGAGAGGTACCCGACGAAAGGGAGTATCTTTGTTTTGCCAGAAGCATTCCCAGGAGGGGGGCGATACGACAGACGGCTTGCCGCCGAAGCCACCCCAGTGAGTGACCAACGCATGAGAGTTGGTCATGACCATGCCGCCCTGTCCTATGAGGAAGCCGGTCGCAGTCCATGCTTCTAAAGCGATCGAGGAGCAAAAAATGTCGCCAGTCGTCTTGCGAATCTGGGATATCTCATCCTGTGATAAGCCTAGTTCAGAGCTCTTTGTGGCGAGTAGCGCCCGTAGTTCGATCGGCTTTCCGTTCGCATCGCGGCTGCCGACAATGTGATCATCCTGTAGTGCGATTGCCATCGCTGCCATTGGAGAACAGAGGAGGCCAGCAAGAGCCGCCGCAATCCCTCTAACAACCCTTCTTTTATCTTTGTCCGCGTCAAGCTGGCGGCTGCAACTAAAGTAGTCGGCTCGGACGGAACTGGTGGCGATCATGGAGGTGTGTCTTCTGATCACTAGTGCAGCGGCTTCGTTCACGTCTCTGTCCAACTGTTTCGATCGGAGATAGGCATTGAACGGGCAACGGGTGCACTATGCCCGGAGGCAACATTAAAAATGTGCAGGTTGAAGCTGAGTTATAGCCTAAGGTACGATTCACATGCTTCGATAACCTGTGGCGTCCTGAACGGCTTTGAGAAAGTCGCACGTGAGAGGCACGTAAAATGAACTGGCCGAATCGATATTCCACTTTTGTATATCGGGACCTGAACGAACTTCGCGGTCCGTTTGCTCCTTGGTTTCATGATTTCCGACTAACGCGCCCAAAAGAGTACGTTTATTGTCGTCACTCAATAAGGTTCTGCCGGAAACATGAGGCCGAGCACCCGCAAGCCGTAGCCAAAAAATAGGGTTCGGCTCGACGATCTACGTTCATCACCGGGCAGGTTCCGCAATGCTTGAGTCTGCGATTCAGTTCGCAAGATTGCCAATCACCGATCCATTTGTCGAGTGTCGTGCGCATGGAGAACATGGCGATCTGATCCTTCCAAACGCAAGATGAGGTCGCTGTAGTTGAGGAAGCAATTGCCGCTGTTGCCACCAGCGGATCGTGAGGATAGATTGGTTGCGGAAATTATATAGGCATTTCAATAACATATGAGTTCGCAGTTTTATTCTGACCGGCGCACCATCCAGTTCTCCTAAACAATTGTTTCATCTCTGCTTTCAGACGTAATTCCCGCACCTTTCAACAACCGGGGCACCATTCGCGCTGCCGAAGCAGCTCGCCGTTGATGCTCATCGAAGCCCCAAATGTTCGCTCCGAGGGTACAAGGGCGGATGCGGATCGGACATTGTTGAGCTTCCCGCAAGCGGACCCGTGATCTTTCGCTGGAATCGCACCGTCATTAGCGCCCCGCCATTGTGTTCGGCTGCATGACGTTCTCGACGACGTACTTGCCGATCTTGCGCCCCATCTCCTGGCCAACGCGCGTCGAAAACCGATAGTGGAAGCCCGCCCAGATGCGCGCCTCCGACACTTCATCGACGAATGCGTTGAGACTGGTCCAGCGGTGGGTGACGCCGGGTGCTGTTGGGCTGGTCAAAGTCAATTCAGGCACATTGACAGTGCCGAAAACGGACTCGGCCACCGATGCAACCGACGCCGCCATGATGCAATGCGCGCACGGATATTCTGGATGCATTGGGGTATCCGCTAACGGCAGCCAATTTGCGTCCGCGGCGGTGGCCGGGTTGTCATCGAGATCGCCGTTGCGAATGGCGGTCACGGGTCGCCAGAACTCGTAGAAATACTTGGCGTCGAAGATCGCAATGAATGCATCGTTTCTGGCAACCGCCACCAGTGCCATGAACCGTGCACTGTCACCAACGTCCAGCTTGTTTGCCGCAGCGAGCTGCCGCACGATCGGGTAGTAGACGATCGGACCAGGCGTCAGCCAGAATTGGGCGTCCTCCGTCTGTCGAGAGGAACGTTCCCTGCTCGCTCTGCTACCCAAGGCCATGATCTCGTTGTAGTCAGCCGCCCATTGCTTGCTGTCTAACGAAATTGGCGGCTGAGGACGAAATTGCGACGGGCTCGCTATGACGAAAGGCTTCAGCTTGGGCCACACCGAGCCGACGGTGATTGGGGTGGGAATGTATACACCCGGCTTGGTCTTGGGTCGGTAGGCGTCTGGCGCGTCGCAGCCGTCGTCCGCACGCGCTTCAAGAACTCGCGCGGCGACCGTTTCGCCGATCGCGACGCCTTCCGACTTGGGCTGACCATCTGGTATGGCCGCGAGGTAGTTCGTCAACGCTTCCCTCAACTCCCCCTCAGCGATTGGATGCAAACCGAGCAGGACCTTTCCCGCCGCAGCCGCAGCCGCTGCCTCCCTTGAAGCCATCGTCGATGCCGGCGGCTGGATCAGATAAGGACGATCGCGTTTATCGATCGCATTGACCGCGTCGAACATAGCCACGTGTGCCATGGCCATGACCCGTTCAGCCTGCGGTGGTGCCATCTTCGCGTTAGTCACGACCGTGACCGTCTTCTCGTTCCAATCGGCGATGACATCGGCCGATGCGCGGAAGCCTACGCAGGTCGATGCCGCTACCACGAGCAACAGACAAGACATTGTGCGCATGCTCGGCTCCGTTCTCGACTGCATCTGGTACTAGGGTCCCGCCAGCTTCCGCCCAATCCATTGCCCATCACTATCCATTTTGCGCCCCTGTTATCCGGCCTGCGTCCGAATCCCCCAACGGATAAGCAACGTTTTGTGATACGCTTAGGCGCAGGATGGAGGCTCGACCGCCGATGCTTCCTCGCGACGTGAAGAAAGCCCTGGCTCTGCTTGAGGCTGACGCCGAGCGCAGCATTGACGAGGTGGCTGCGACGTGCGGCGTGGCACGCCGGACGTTGGAGAAGCATTTCCGTCGCTTCGTTGGGCGCTCGCCATGCGAAGTCAGGCGCGCTTTTCTCCTCGAACGATTCCGTCACGAATTGCTGCGGGCACAGCCAAAGTCCAGCATTACGGAAATCGCAATGCAGTGCGGCGTTCACCATCTCGGACGCTTTGCCGCCGCCTATCGCGAATGTTACGGCGAAAGCCCTTCGGTTACCCTCAGGCGCCGTTGCGCGACCTTTGCGCGACAGGAGACAGTGCCAGCGGTGCTGTTGCCGACTCTCGATCGCCCGGTTATTGCCGTGCATTCATTCGAGCTCATCGGTGCGCGAGCCCACCAGTTGACCACGATCGCCGACGAAATTGCAATTGAGCTCCTGAGAGACCGCTGGGTTAGCGTGGGGCCACCTCGCCATGCCCGCTATCACCTGCGCGGCAAGGTGCGGGAGGACGGCGCACGGCGCTTGCGAATCCTGGTGATGTTGACGGACTTAGCGGCCGGGCGCCACATCTGGGCAGATCGTTGGGACGGGGAGCTCGACGACGTATTCGCCTTCGAGCAGAGCGTTGCAAACCGCGTCGCAAGTGCGGTCGAATCGTCGCTTCGATCAGCGGAGATCCAACGAGCATCCAACGGGGACCCCGCACAACTCGGTGCATGGGAGCTCACGATGAGAGCGCTGCCGCGAGCCCTTTTGATCCAACCCGCCGCTCAAGCCGAAGCGCTTGAATTGCTCGAAAGGGCAATGGCCCTTGCACCGCAGGATGCATTGCCAATAGCGCTCGCGGCGTGGTGCCATGCCCAGCGTGGGAGCCATCATCTTGGACCACAGCCTGACGCGGAAAAACAAGCCGGTCGCGAACTGGCCCTGCGCGCAAGCCGGCTTAACGCTTGCGATCCGAAAGTCGAGGCGTTGTTGGCCGCGGCCCATACACTCGCGCAGGATTTCGAGGCGGCCTCGATGCATTGCGATCGCGCCCTCGCGCTGGACGGAGGTTGCGTCTGGGGATGGAACCGAAGCGGCATGCTGCATCTCTATCATGGGCGAGCATCTGATGCGATCGAATGCTTTCAGTTTGCAAGAACGCTGGGCCCCGACGATCCGCTGAATTTCTTCTGCTCCATCGGGATTGGTTCGGCGCATTTCGAAGCAGGCCGTTACGATGAGGCTGCGCGATGGTTTACCCGTGGAATCGCCGAGCATCTGCCCGCGGTTTGGGTCAATCGCTTTCGCGCGGCGGCCTTTGCGTTGGCGGGCCGCAGGGAAGAGGCACGCCTGAGCTTCACTGAACTGACTCGTGCCTATCCTGATCTCACAATCAGCCAAGTTAGAAGGGCTTTGCCGCACACGCCAGGGTTTTGCGATCGTGCCTGCGAAGGGCTCGCGAGTCTCGGCATGCATCCTTAAACTGGTTCGTGGCTCCCCCCTCCAACGCGCGTCTGCGACGCCGCCGAAAAGGGCGGAATGCAAAGCCATCTGCATATGAGGCTTGATGGCTTCACAATAACCGGCGCGGGGGACCGCTGTCGGAGCTCGAACTGACCGAGTGTGCGCCGAATATAGCCGACAGGTGCGGGCAGATCGCGAAATGCACAAGGCGTCACAACGCGCTGGAATCCGCCCGCACCTTGGCCTAAGTCATTGGTTCGATTCAGTTGTCGTGTATCCGCCCCTGGGCACCAAAACTACGCCTTTCCGCGCTGGAGCACGATCTCATACACTGCGTCCGCTAGATGACGCGAAAAGCGTTCGCGGATTTCTCTCCCTAGGGTTCGCTAGGTTTACTTACGTTCAAATCTTGCCCCGGATTTGAACCTAGCCAGGGGTTCGCACAAGGGGCAGCTCCCACGATTGTGGGTTTCGCGATGCAGCGAACCTCCACCAAGCTGCCAAGTGCTCACGCCACCATACGAAGCACAAACAGTGGTTCGTTGTGTCGGTGGTTGCGTATGATTCCCTCCCTGGGCACCATTCCTGCGATTTTCCACGCTGGAGCACGATCCCCTACATCGTTCGCTGCATGATCGGTGCGAAGGGTGCTCGCGGGTCTATCTGCCCAGGGCTCGCTAGGTTTACGTACGTTCAAATCCACCCCCCGGGCAACCAAGCCAGGTGTCCGTCGAGTCAAGCCAATTCGAACGCCTCACATAAACTGCTGGCATGATCTCGGGTCGAAGGCCTAGCTCGACCGCACCGGCAGAGGTCGTTGGATGGATGCGCTCTGGGGGACCGCTGGATCAGTCCGATACCGAAGCGCCTAGGAAGATGCCTCGGCCGATTGGTCGACTAAGCCGGAGCGTTGCACCATCTGCTCAAGTACGGTGAACCAGATCTCGTAGTAGTCCCAACTTGGGTCGGTCTTGTCGTGGGTGGCCTCCCACGCGGCGATGCTTGATATCATTTCCGAACGGAAATCATCCCATTCGAACACGCCCTGTTTGGAAAGAGCCAGCGCCATGCCGAAGGCCTGACGCTCCCAGGGCGCGCTGAAGCAAAGGCTTCCATTGTCCTTGGGTGGCCTGTCGGGTTTCCCCAGCATGCTTCCCAAGGCGAAATGCTCGAAATTCGTTTGCATCGCGTCAGGCGCCCGGCGGCTTGACGATGGCGACGCCCATCATCGACTCAGGCGTGACAAGAGCCGCCAGTTGCTCTTCGCTGAAACTGTCGGTGCCCGCCGGTCGTTCGGGGACAACGAACCAGCGGATCTGGGCGCTGCTGTCCCAGGTTCGGATTTCCTTTTCGGGCGCAATGTCCAGACCAAATTCGTTCAGGACTTTGCGGGGTTCGCGCGCCGCTCGCGCGCGGAACGAAGGATCCTTGTACCAATAGGGCGGCAGGCCCAGAATCGGCCAAGGATAGCAAGAGCAGAGGGTGCAGATGATGAGATTGTGCACCTCCGACGTGTTGACCGCCGCCCGCATATGCTCACCTTCGGCGCCGGCTCCCCTGGTCACGAAGTTCATCTGCTCGACCGCAGTCATGGTATCTTCAGCCACAAGCTTCATGAAGGAGGGATCGACCCATGCCTTCGCGACGAGCTTTGCACCGTTGAACGGGCCCATCTCGGTCGCGAAGATCGCCATGATCTTGTCGACGGTGTCGCCGGTGATGACACCTCTCTCGATGAGCAGTGCCTCCAACGCGCGGACGCGCGCCGCGTTTAGCGTCTCCCGGTCGTTGGGATACTCGAAACGTTGCATGGTGTGCGGCTCCTCAGGGTGCGATGGCCGGTTCGAGATAGGCTTCGAACAGGTCCGCATAGAAGGTGAAATTCCGTTCGGTATTCCCGGGCCAGAGAGTCTCCGGGTCGAACTTGACGGAGTAGACGGGCATTGGTTTGCCGATTCCGTCCGGTCCTGTGTCACAAAGGTAGACGTAAGCGTCGGGATAAACGCCATCGATGATGCCCGGCTTGTTTCGCAGATGTCCGGGCAAGCGTGTGTGGTCGACCGATTTCGGATCGGCGACGCAAACGGCGTCGCCGATCGCAAAGCGAGGTTGCGTTGAGCGCTCCCGTTTCGGATCGTCACCGATCAGCAGGTATGTCCGCACGCGCGCGTCCACGGCGGCGTCTCCGCCTTTTGGCATGACGGGGGGCGACGTCAAAAAGGTTTCGGTTCGCGCGTCGAGTTCTGTCTGAGTGATGTAACCCTTCGCGACGAAATAGGCCGAAATTCCGCCAAGCCACTTTTCGTAGTAGCGGAATTTGAAGTAGTCGAAGGGATGTATCGATTCCGCGCCCTTGCGCAGGTCGGCCCAGGTCCATTCGGTGTTGAATGTGCTCGGCGTCGTTTCGAGATCGAGCTGCGGGCTCAGTGCCATCATCGCCGTATGGATTCCGAAGATTCTCTCCTCCCACGCTTCCGCGAAGACACGCGTATCGAGTGGGATCGGATCGAGACCTTCGAGTCCTCCGAGATAGTGCTGGAGCTTCATCGTTGCGCTGCCTCTTTCGGGGTCGATCGCGTGACAAGACTGGCATCTGACAAGGTCAGATCGGCGATCTCGTGTCGAATTCGGGTTGCATCGAGTCCTCGCCCGATGAAGACGAGTGCGCTGATGCGATGCTCATTCGCGGCCCAGGGCCTGCCCGGTCGACCTTCGAGCGTCATATGCACGCCATGGAAAACCCAACGCCGGGCCTCGCCTGCCAGCGAAAGGATTCCCTTGGAGCGCAGAAGGGTCTCGCCATTCTGCTGCACAAACCCGTTGAGCCACCGGAAGAAGCGGGGCTCGTCCAGAGCGCGGTCTTCGCGCACCTCGACGCTGATCACCGAGAGGTCGTGCTCGTGCTCAAGCTCGGAGAGCAGCAGCGGTTCGATGGCCAGGCAGTTCTTCAAATCGAAAGCCTTGACGTCGACAATGGAGGCGACGTCGACCCGACCGTCGATCGCCCCGACCATTCGGACCATCGGATTGATGGCCCGAATGGTCGCCTCGCATTTGGCGCGCGCGCCGTCGTCGACCAGGTCAAGCTTGCTTACTACTGCGACGTCGGCGAAGGCGATCTGCTCGGCCGCAACGTTCTCGCCAGAACCCTGATCGGCAAGCCACCGGTCTATGTTGATGGCGTCCACCACGGTCACGACCGCATCGAGCGCGGTGGTTTCAGAAAGGACCTCATCGACAATAAAGCTTTGAATGATGGGGGCGGGATCGGCCAGCCCCGTGGTCTCGATGAGGATGCGGCGGATTGGTCTTGTTCCGGAGAGCAGGCTGGTGATGGTTGAAACAAGGTCGGAGCGGACCGTGCAGCAGATGCAGCCGTTGTTGATCTGGAGAATGTCCTCATCGACGCCGACGACCAACTCGGCATCGATGCTGATGGCTCCGAACTCGTTCACGATGACCGCCGTATCGGCCATCATCTCGCTTTCGAGCAAGCGATTGAGCAGCGTAGTCTTGCCGGATCCCAGATAGCCAGTCAGGACAGTGATCGGAATTTTCTGCGATGTCGCCATTGTTGCCGCCGGATTGTTTCAGTGCGTCTCGAATGTCTGATGAAGTTTGGGATGCGCCGCTCGGGCGGCGTCTTCGCCACGAGGCCCTGCGACGGCGGGGGATTCGCCGCCGCAGGTCAGGAGTGGTGCGGATTAGCTGCGGATGTCGCGGCCGCGGGTTTCCGGCAGCAACAATGCCCCGATGATCGCGGTCGAACCGGCAAACGCGATGGTGTACCAAAGGCCGCCGAAGATGTTGCCGCTCGCGATGACGACCGCCGTTGCGACGAACGGGGCAAAACCGCCGATCCAGCCGTTACCGAACTGCAGGGCGACGGAAACGCCGCTGTAGCGGATGTGGACGGGAAACAGTTCGACCAGGAGAGCCCCAAGCGGCCCGTAAACCATGGTCGCCAGGAAGACCAAAGCGAACAAGATGGCGATCACCACTGGACCGTTGGGCTGCGCCGGCGCCTTCGCCGACGGAAGACCTCGTTCGGTCAGCTCCTTCAGAAGCTTGGCTTCATCGAACGCCGCCGCCGGATCGTCGTTGACCTGGACGCCAAGTGATGCGGTATCGGTCTTCACGACGTATGGAACGGCATTCGCGGTCAGGAATGCCTTCAGGCGCGTACATTCCTTCGTCGCCTGGGGGCGGAAGAGCTGGCCGATCCAGGACTGATCCTCGCCGCAGTCGTTTCCGTGTATGACCACCGAAGTCTTGGCGCGGAATTCTGCTAGCGCCGGATTGCCGTAAGTCGCCAGACTCTGGAATAACGGCATGATCAGCAGGGCAGATAATGCGCATCCAGCGACGACGATCCACTTGCGCCCGACCTTGTCGGAGAGCCAGCCGAAAAACAGGAAGAACGGTGTTCCGAGAGTGAGCGCGACCAGGAGGTAGAAGTTGGCCTGATCCTGGCTCATCTTCAGTGCGGTGGTCATGAAATAGAGGCTGTAGAAATGCCCCGTGTACCAAATCACCGCCTGACCCGCCACCACTCCAAAAATGGCCACGAGCACCAAACGCAGATTGCGCCGATCGCCAAGTGTGTCGACAATCGGATTTTTCGAGCCTTTGCCCTCGGCCTTCATCTGCTGGAATACAGGTGACTCGTGCAACTTCAACCGGATGTACAAAGAGAGGATCAGAAGCGCGATTGATCCGATGAACGGGATGCGCCAGCCCCAGCTCGAAAAGCTCTCCGCCGACATGGAAGAACGGCAAAGAATGATGACCGCAAGCGAGAGAAACAGCCCAAGCGTCGCCGTGATCTGGATCCAGCTTGTCGTGAAGCCTCGCTTGTCCGGATCGGAGTGTTCGGCAACGTAGGTCACCGCACCCCCGAATTCGCCGCCAACGGCGAGCCCTTGCAGCAGGCGCAATCCAACCAAAATGGTCGGAGCCCACCAGCCGAAAGTCTCGAATGAGGGCAGCAGGCCGACCGCTGCGGTGGCGAGGCCCATCACCAGCATGGTTACGAGGAATGTCTTTTTGCGGCCTACGAGATCGCCGAGGCGTCCGAAGACGACGGCGCCGAACGGGCGAAGAACGAAACCCGCGCCGAAGGTCGCCAATGCCGCGAGCAATGCCGCTGTGTCATTCCCCTTCGGAAAAAATAGCGTGCTGAAAAACGCCGCCAATGAGCCGTAGACAAAGAAATCATACCACTCGAAAACGGTGCCCAGGGCCGCCGCGAAGATGATGCGTTTGGTATCGCGATTGAGGCGGTTGGAGGCGAGGCTGGTTTGTGCATCGATAGCTTGAACGGACATCCTATCCTCCCTTCTCAATCGGCTTGGTGTACGTGAGCGGTGGCGTTTTCGGTTAGGCGTGGCGGCAGCATGCCCTGCTGCATCAGAAATTCACCCAGCAGGCGATTGAATGCGTCCGGTTGCTCGAGCATCGGGAAATGACCGGCCGATGCCATGATTTGAAGCTGGCTGTTCGGAATGCCGTTCGCCAAGGTTCGCGACTCGCTTGGTGGGGTGATGACGTCCTCCTCGCCGACGACGACCAGCGTCGGCACGCTGATCTCGCCAAGTCTCGCGCGGCTGTCCGACGCGTTAAGCGAGGCAATTGCCTGGCGCGCGACAAAGGCCGGTGTCTGCGCGACCTCGTTCCTGGCAAAGCCAATGAGCTCAGCGCTCGCAGCAGAGCCGAAGGATCGTTCGATCACCTTCTGGCTCGCTGTCACCACACCCAGTTCGTCTATGGCTTTGCGCACGTTCTCGACGTTGACGTCTGCGCCCAATCCATGCGGCGTGGCCCCTACGAGCACCAACGCTCGCACGCGTGCCGGGTGGGCGAGCGCGAAATTCTGGGCCACAGTCCCGCCCATCGAAAGACCGACAAGAACGGCCGACTCGATGGACAATGCGCGGTACACTCCGAGCACGTCTTCGACGAAGGCGTCGATCGTGTACTTTCGGTCCTCGGGGCGCGGCGAGCGGCCGTGACCGGGCAGGTTGATGCGAACCATCTGGTGACGGGTCGAGAATGGCTCGACCTGCTCACGCCAGAACTCCGCTGTCGTCGTGAAGCCGTGCACGAACACCAATGGCATTCCTTCTCCGGACACCTGCACGACTGTGTCCCCGATCGTGATCGTTCTGATGAGTGTCATTCCGCTCCTCCCGTTGTCCCAGCGAGAGGTTCGCAAACGCCGTGCCATATCGGCTTCTTGTCATGGGATCGCGCGCTAACGCTCTGACATTGCGATCTGAATTCCTGTGGGCGAGAGCCACGGCCCCGATTTGACGCCGATTGATCGCAGCGCTAGTGTATCAATTATGTGACACTAACTGTCGTATAAATACGACGCAGGCTGTGGTCCCTCAATGGTCCTTTCGCAGTGGATTGCCGGATCTTTGGAAGAAGCAGGCTTCCTAAAGCTTGTGCTCGACCACGTATCGGACTGTCTCGTGGCGGTTGATACTTCCGGCACGATTGTCCTGATCAACCAACCCTATTGCAGACTGTTGGGAGGCGAAGCTGACGATTTCATCGGTCGACATATTACCGAGGTGGTGGGTCCGCAGACCAAGCTTCATCTTGTGGCGCGTGGGGAAGGCAGCCATGTCGGCTATCCCCTGAAGGTGCGTGGGCACCAACTCATTACAAGACAGGTTCCCGTACTTCAGGATGGTCGCATCATTGGCGCGGTCGGGATGGCACTATTCTCCGATTTCGGCGCTCTGAAGAGGACCTTCCGACGGGTCGCGCAGGCCGAACTGGCGATGCCGGAAGGCAAGCATTGGCGCTCGCGGTTCAGCATGCGCGACATCGTTGGCGAAGGCGAACTCATGAACGCGTACCGAAATTCGCTCGCGGTCGTCGCCGGTCATGATCTTCCAGTCTTGATATCGGGCGAGACCGGGTCCGGCAAAGAGCTGGCCGCACACGCCATTCACGCGAATTCGAGCCGATCCGAGGGCCCCTTCGTTTGGATCAATTGCGCTTCAATCCCGAGCGAGCTGATCGAAGCCGAGTTGTTTGGGTATGAGGGCGGCGCATTCACCGGCGCGCGCAGTCGCGGAAAGCTCGGAAAGTTCGAGTTGGCCTCCGGCGGCACGCTGTTCTTGGATGAGATTGGGGATATGCCATTGCACCTGCAGGGCAGCTTGCTGCGGGTTCTTCAGACAAATGAGATGGTGCGGGTGGGGGGCACAACTCCGGTTGCGGTCAATGCCCGGGTTGTTTGCGCAACCAATCAATCGCTTCCCGAACTGGCCCGAGCCGGTCGCTTTCGGCAGGATCTTTATTACCGCCTGAGCGTGTTGCCGATCAGCGTGCCGTCCCTCCGCGAGCGGGACGATATCGAATTTCTCGCCGGACAATTGCTCATCCGGATTGGGGAGCGGTTGGGCAGCGAAACGAGGAACCTATCGCGAAGAGAGTTGGCGTCGCTGGGCGCATATAGGTGGCCTGGAAATGTCCGGGAGCTGGAAAACGTGCTCACTCGGTTCATCGTGACCGGTCAACTATCGGTGCTCCCGGCACATGCTCCGTCAAGGCCGGAAGCGGAGAAGGCGTCCGGACTGCTGAAGCAGCGCATCCAGTCTCAGACCGCGACCGAAATTCGAGCCGCCTTGGAGAAAACCGGCGGTAACAAGCGCCAAGCAGCAGGGCTGCTCGGCATCAGTCGCGGGCATTTGCATCGGCTCATGAAAGAGCAAGCCTCTGATCCCAATCAAGCGCGGGATTAACGCGGTAGGGGATTTGGCGAGAAGCGAATCTCCGCCACCATGCCAGCGCTCACGCCACCATGCTAAGGACAAATAGCGGTTCGTCGTGTCGGTGGTTGCGTATGTTTCCCTCCCTGGGCACCATCCAGCCTGATGGCGCTTTCCTGAAAATCGCTTGCTGAAGTCTGGATGCTCGGCCGAAGCGGGCTAATTGATTCCGCCGTCAAGCTTCCGAATCTGACCGACAGCCATGTCTGGTTGTGAGAGGCGGTAGCTCAACTTTCATGGGAGCGTGATACTTTCCATTCCGGGATGGACATTGGCCGTCCCCGCATTTGGGAGGACATGGCTATGAGGCTTTCGTCGCTCTTCTTCGCGAGCCCAGCGGTCGCAATCGCATCGCTCGCACTGCTGCTGTGTGGCCTGGGCGGCACGGCAATGTCTCAACCGACACCCGCCGACACCCAGCTTCCCGGCGTCACGGTCGACGCGCCGAAACAAGTGGCGAGGCCTTACAGGCCGACGCATCGTATGGCAGCCCACAGCACCGTCTCTCGCACGTCGCCAACCATCTCGACCGCTTCGGCGGCGCCAATGTCGGATGCCGCGAAGCTTGCCAAGCTCGAACGCGAAACGGGCAGTTGCGTCGGCGGTTGCCAATCGAGCTTCAAGACGGGCAATAAGCCCTGGGTCGGTTGCAACGCTTCGGGTGGCGTGTACTCGTTCACTTGCCGAAACGTCGGCAACTACAAGACCTACGACGAGTGCAAGGAAGCCGGACGGATCACCGGTTGGCGATCCGGTGAGACCATGGCGTATTGCAGCAGCCTGGCGTTGAAGTAGTAAACGTCGCGTCCAGAGCTGACGAGGCCTGCATGCCGGCGTGGCCTGGATGAGCGACTTGCGCTGAACGGATCGCCAGTGCCCACCCGGTTTGTGAGGCGCGTTTGAATCCACATAGCCTGCTCTTGTGCTATTGCTACTCCCCGCACCCCCCGCGAGGCCGCCCCATGCTCCCCATCCCAGCCGACATCTTCACCGAGCCCGACGACGTCTCCCCCGATGGCCTCGCCAATCTCGGACCGCTCCGCCGTCTCGCCGGGGTCTGGCAGGCGGACAAGGGCATCGACATCAATCCGAAGGCCGAGGGGCCGGAGCGGCGGACCTTCATCGAGCACATCCGGATGGATCCGATCGATCCGCAGGCCAACGGGCCGCAGCTCTTCTATGGGCTGCGCTATCACATCCACATCAACACGCCCGAGGAAGACATCACTTTCCACGACCAGGTCGGCTATTGGCTGTGGGAGCCCGCGACCGGGCTGATCATGCAGACGCTCGCCATTCCGCGCGGGCAGGTGCTGCTTGCGTCGGGCAAGGCTCAGCCGGATGACAAGAAGATCTCGGTTACGGCGAAGCGCGGCGAGACGGCTTACGGGATCTGCTCGACCGATTTCCTGGAACAAGCCTTCCGCACCGACAGTTATCGTTGTGACATCACTTTCAACGATGATGGAAGCTGGACCTACCTGATTCAGACCGAGCTTTTCGTGAGAGGCGCGCCGTTCAATCACCGCGACACCAATACGCTCAAGCTGGTCGCGCCGCCGAAGCTCAATCCGCTGGCGGTGATCGTGAACGATCGCGCCAAAGGTGATCGCGCCAAGGGTGATCGCGCCAAGGGTGGCGGACCGGCGGCCTGAGAGAGCATCCCGGAGTTTTGCATGAAACCGCATGTCATCTGCCTGATGACCACGAGCGTCGACGGCCGCGCGCATCACAGCCGCTGGCGGCCGAAGGGCGCGGGGGCGGAGTGGTTCGAGCGGATCCATGACGAGCTCGGCGGCGATGCCTGGCTGATCGGGCGCGTCACCGGCTCGGAGTTTGCCAAGGGCAGGCCGTATCCCACCACGACGAGCGAGACGTTTCCGCGCGAGAACTGGTTCGCGCGGCGCGATGCGAGCGCCTATGGCGTCGTGCTCGACGCGCACGGCAAGATCGGCTGGGGCCGCTCGGACATCGGCGGCGATCCGATCGTCGTGGTGCTGACCGAGAGTGTGTCGGATGCGCATCTCGCCGGCCTGCGCGGCGAAGGCGTATCCTACATCTTTGCCGGAAAGTCGGAGATTGACCTGGCGCTGACACTGGAAATTCTCAATCGCGAGCTCGGCGTGAAGCGGCTGCTGCTCGAGGGCGGCGGCGCGGCCAATGGCGCGTTCCTGCGCGCAGGGCTGATCGACGAGCTCAACTTGATCCTGTGTCCCGCGGTGGATGGCGCGAGGGGCGCGCCGATCGTGTTCGACTCAGGCGAAGCCGAGAGCGATGAGCGCGCGCCCGTCACCGCGATGACGCTGGAGAGCACGCGGCCGCTCGGCGGCGGCGTCCTGCTGCTGCGCTATCTCATCCAGAATGACCCGCAGGCCGTGGGCAAGTAAAAGCGCCGGCATGTCGCGCAAATCATCAGAGCACATTGTCATCGTCGGCGCCGGCGCGGCCGGTCTGATGGCCGCGCGCGAGCTCGGGCGCGCAGGGACGCGCGTGACGATTTTGGAGGCACGCGAGCGCTGTGGCGGGCGCATCCATCCGCTGCCCTCATCAGAGTTCGGCTACGCCGCCGACGGCGGCGCCGAATTCGTCCATGGCGAGGCGCCGGTCACGCGCGGCCTCGTGCGCGAGGCGAATCTGTCGCTCGAGGAGATCGAAGGCGCGCAATGGATTTTCGATGGCGAAACGCTCTCGCGCGAGCAACTGGATCCACATGAGGCGAAGCTTCATGGCGTGCTGAAGGAGCTGAAGGACGATCTTTCCGTCGCCGACTTCCTGCGCCGTCATTTTGCGGGAGGCGAATACGAGCGACTGCGCCACGACATTGCGTTGATGGTCGAGGGCTATGACGCCGCCGACCCCGAGCGTGCCTCTACGCTGGCGCTACGCGACGAATGGATGGACGGCGGCCACAGCCCGCTGGCGCGCATCGTCGGCGGCTATGGCGGCCTCGTCGCCCATCTCGCGGCCGAGTGCCGCAGGCATGGCGTTGCGATTCGCTTCGGCTCGGTCGTCTCGGCGATCGAGGAGACTGGCGGCACGGTGAGCGTTCGCTGCGCCGACGGCGAGGCGTACGCCTGCGACAGGGTTATCCTCACCGTGCCGCTTCCGCTGTTGGCAAAGATCGCGCTTCCGCAAGCTGCGCGCGACAAGGCTGCAGTCGCCGCCGATATCGGCTTCGGCAACGTGATCAAGATTTTGCTGCGTTTCGAGCGGCCATGGTGGCTCGACTGGAAGGAGGATCTCAGCGAGCTCACCTTCCTGCTGTCGGACGAGACGATCCCGGTGTGGTGGACGCAACGTCCCTCGAAGTGTCCGGTGCTCACCGGCTGGTTCGGCGGCCCGAGAACGGCGGAATTGTCCCGCCTCGATCCGCAGGCGCTGATCGCGGCCGGGCTGGATTCGCTCGCCGCCATCTTCGGCCTGCCACGCAAGGATATCGAACGCGGCCTTGTGGCGGCGACCGCGACCAACTGGGCGCACGATCCCTTCGCGCGCGGCGCCTATTCCTGGGCGACGCCGCAGACGCGCGAGGCGCAATCGATCCTTGCGTGCGCGGATGGTCCTGTCCTGTTCTCCGGCGAAGCGCTCTATCGCGGCCGCGACATGGGAACGGTCGAGGCGGCACTGGCGAGCGGGCTTGAGACGGCGAAGATGATTTTGCGCGGATAGGCCTGTCGCATTTGGAGAGGAACTTGGGAAGCAGCTTCAAAGCGGGCCATCCTTCGAGACGCCCGCCTTTGGCGGGCTCCTCAGGATGAGGTCTTGTTTCGCGGTACGATCTTTGACCCTCATGGTGAGGAGCGCCGCCTTCCGGCGCGTCTCCCGGACGATGCTTTCGCATCGCCTAGAGAACCATGAGGCCGAGTGCGTTCGCCAGGAAAAAGGCCCGCATCTTTGCGGGCCTTTCGTCTAGTAGCGATAGCCGCCGGAGCCGAAGCTGAACGTCACGCCGGGACCGCCACCGCCGTAATAGCCGTAGGGCCCGGCGCCATAATAGCTATGCCGCGGATAATAGCCGTAGCTGCGATAGTATGGACGATAGTGGCCGTGATGACCCCAGTTATGATGATGGTGGCGGTGTCCGCGCCAGTGATGCCGGTGTTGCGCGCTGATGTCGGTCGATGGGCTACCTTGCGCGTTCTGCGCCGCCTTTCCGTTGTTGGCCGCGTGAGCCGCGGATCCGCCGGCAAGTGCCGCAGCACCGACAGCCATCGCGACAAGGAGATACTTCATGTCATCACTCCAGTTGAGATTACCGTGTGATAACAGAAGTGCGTCCGCGACGTTCCGGCGTCGAAACGACGCAGACCTCAGTTTTGATCAACGCGTGTGAATGATCGCGTGTCGCGCGATCTATTGTCGCATGACACCGTGTCTGCCTCGCAATCGCCGCGGTGTCATGCCGTGGCAAGCATCGCGATAACTTCATCCGTTGTGACGATGCGGGCAAACTCGCCGTTGAGGTTCGACAGCGTCATCGCATGGATAGCCTCGGCCGAATGCGCATCGCCATCGGGCCCGAGCCGATCGAACGTCCATGTCGCGTCACGCACGAGGTGGGTGTCGAAGCCGAGATTGCCTGCCATCCGCGTCGTGGTCTCGACGCAATGATTGGTCGTGGCGCCGCAAATGACGAGCGTGGTGATGCCGGCTGCGCGCAGCCGGCCCTCGAGGTCGGTGCCGATGAAGGCGCTGTTGACGCGCTTGATGATCACCGGCTCACCCGGCGCTTCGCGCGCCTCGTCCTTGACCTTGTAGCCGGAGCCTGTCGGCAGAAACGACGATGTCGGCCGCGTGCCCTCGTGGCGGATGTGGAAGATCGGCGCGCCGCTCGCCCTGAACGCCTTGAGCAGATCTGCGATCCGGGCCACCGCATCCGGATTGTTGCGCCGCTTCCCCGCAGCCTCCCATTCATCAAACGCGCGCTGGACGTCGACGACGATGAGGGCGGTGAGCGAGGGCAGGCGGATCATGGGGCGGCTTTCCGGGTCTTGGTGGGGAGTATGCGAGGTTGCCACCGGTGCAGACAAGGCCGATTTTTCCCTCGTTTCGAGACGGGCCGCCGGATGGCGAGAGTGAGCTGAGTGGCGACCTCATGCTCCGTCATTGCGAGCGCAGCGAAGCAATCCAGACTGCTCCCGCGGAAAGACTCTGGATTGCTTCGCTGCGCTCGCAATGACGTGTTGATGCAGCCACCGCGCACACCGCGCTCCCTCCCCGCAAGGGGGGGGAGGGAACGGCACCGCGCACGCGGCACCCCCTCACGGATGCGGATCGGGGAAGCCGTGGCGTTCGGACAGTGCGGCGAGGATCGCGTCCTTGTCGGCGATGAAGGCGCGGCCGCGATGCTGGCCGGTCTGGTGCGGTGACGTCGCCCCAATCGCGAGCACCAGGAGCGGCAGCGACTGGTTTTCTTCGCCGACGAGCTCAATCACGGCCTGCCGCGGTCGCGGCCATGCGATGCGCTCGACGTCGAGCCTTCCGGCGAGCGCCGGAAACGAGGCCAGCACGCCCTCGATCAGTGCGCAATGCCAGCAATAGAAGCGCCGGCCCGGAAAGGCCGGGTCCTCGAAATCGGGGCGCAGCAGAAACAGACGGTCACGCGTCATGGGCCGCTCCGAAACATGGCCGCCTTGCTGAGGATCAAGGTGGGACTGGCTGGCCGACCTAACCTCAAGGCAGTAAATCTTTCCGGGAATCGATCGTTGCGGGAGGACGCCATGCCGGAGCCCATCAGTCAACCGCCGATCAGTCGACCGCAGGCTGCGCCCCGCACGCTCGCCGAGGTGAGGACGCTGCCAGAGCTCCTGCGCTGGCGGATCGCTCTGACGCCGGCGGCGGAGGCCTACCGGCATTTCGACAACGCCGCGAGGCGCTGGGTCAGCCAGTCCTGGCAGGAGATCGATGCGGAGCTCGAGCGCTGGCGGCGGGCGCTCGCGGCGGAAGGCTTGGCGGCAGGCGAACGCGTCGCGATCCTGATGCCGAACGGGATTGCGCATATCGCGATGGACCAGGCGGCGCTGTCGCGTGGCCTCGTGCCGGTGCCGATGCACGCCGTCGACAACCCAGACAGCATCGCCTACATCCTCGCCGATTCCGGCGCGCTTCTGCTGTTCGTGGATACGCTGGCGCGCTGGCAGGCGATCGTGGCCGCCGGCCAGCCGCTCGACACTCTCAGGCGCATCATCTGTGCCGATGCGGCGGGTCTTGCGGCAAGCGAGGCGCGCATCGTCGCGCTCGACCACTGGCTCGATGCGGCACCAGGCGCGGCCGCGCCGATGCCGGACGTCGCGGTCAATCCGGACGATCTCGCCGCCATCGTCTACACGTCAGGCACGACCGGGCGGCCGAAAGGGGTGATGCTGTCGCACGACAACATCGTCGCCAATGTGAAGGCGATCGCCGGGCGCATTGCCGCTCACCCGGACGATGTCTTCCTGTCCTTCCTGCCGCTCTCGCATACGTTCGAGCGGACCGGCGGCTACTACTATCCGATCGCGGCCGGCGCCTGCGTCGCCTATGCGCGCTCGGTGCCGCTGCTGTCGGAGGATCTGAAGCGCGTCCGCCCCACGGTGCTGAATTCGGTGCCGCGGATCTATGAGCGCATCTACGCGCTGATCATGCAGCATCGCGCTGCGGCCGGCGGCGTCGAACGCGCGCTGCTCGATCTCACGCTTGCCGTCGGCGGCCGGCGTTTCGATGCGCGGCAGGGGCGCGCCTCGCTCTCGCTGTTCGATCGCCTAGCCTGGCCGCTCCTGAAGCGGCTCGTGGTCGACAAGGTGCTGGCGCAGCTCGGCGGCCGCTTGCGGGTCGCCGTCTCCGGCGGCGCGCCGATCGCCGAGCCCGTCATCCGCCTGTTCCTGTCGCTCGGGCTCGACATCCTCCAGGGCTACGGCATGACCGAGACCTCGCCGGTGGTCAGCGTCAACACGGTCGAGGACAACGACCCGCGCTCGGTCGGCCGCGTGCTCGACGGCATCGAGGTCAGGCTCGGCGAGCGTGATGAGCTGCTCGTTCGCGGACGGAGCGTGATGCTCGGCTATTGGCACAAGCCGGAGGAGACGCGCCGCCTCAAGGAGGCCGATGGCTGGCTGCACACCGGCGACCAGGCGCGTATCGACAACGGGCGCATCACCATCACCGGCCGCATCAAGGACATCCTGGTCACCTCCACCGGCGAGAAGATCGCGCCGGTGGATCTGGAGACCGCGATCCTCGCCGATCCCCTGTTCGAGCAGGCGATGGTGATCGGCGAGCAGCGGCCGTTCCTCACCGCGCTGGTCGTGCTCAACGCCGAGGCCTGGGAGCAGGAGCGCGCGCGGATTGCGACGAGCGGCAAGCAGGGCGAAGCGGCCGAGCGCGCCGATCTGCTCGCGCGGATCGCTGTTGCGGTGAAGGCCTATCCATCCTACGCGACGCCGCGCGCGGTGTGGTGGACGCTCGAGCCCTGGACCATCGCCGCCGGACTTCTCACGCCGACCCTGAAGAACAAGCGACCCGCGCTCGAACATCGCTTCAAAGCCGAGATCGAGCGGATCTATGCGAAGAAGCCGGCGACGGCGCGGAATATTACTTGAACGGATCCTGGATCGACGGCGACGACTGCCGGATCCGGCGCACGCTCACCGGCGTGCCGTCGGAGACGAATAGCAGCTCGTATTTGCGGCCCTCGTTGTCGGTCGCCGAGCAGGTGATGTCGGAGACTTTCTTGGCGGCGAAATTGCCGGTCTGGCGGCAGATTCCCGTGGAGGCCTGCTCGGCCGGCACCGGCAGGCCGTCGACCTTGGGCCGGTGCTTGGAGTTGAGCAACATGCGGTCGATCGGCAGCTCGTAGGAATTGTCGTCGGCGCGCTTGCCGTTCTCGCCGGAGAACGACACCACATGGCTGTCATCGCTGGGATCGTCGATCGCGACGGCGAAATTGACCCGGCCCTTGTCGCCATGGGCGTACGCCACCGTCTTGCAGGCGAAGGTGCGGCCCGCGATCTTCAGCGTCTTGCACTTGCCCGACATCAGCGCCAGGAGGTCGATCAGAGCGTTCTGCTGCGCCGGCGGATTGTTGACTGCAATCGGGGTGGAAGACTCGGCAAAACAGGGACTGGCGAAAGCCAGGAAAGCAGGCACGAGGGTCGCGGCGAGAACCGGTCGGCGGAGGCGCATCGTCAGGCTCGCATGCCAAGAGACCAGAGAGGCGGAGACCAGTGGAGCGGGCAGATTCCGTCCACCAACCATCGAACCCCGAATTGGTTGCGATCCCGTTCGTTCTACGATGCCAGACTGCAATACCACCGCGCCACCCGTCGGCGATTCGCTAGATCGCCCAACCCGTCCCAAGCCGGCACATGCCGCCAAGCCCATGTTTTTTTCGTGGCAGAGGCGGGCAGGGGTCACGCAGCCTGCTTCATCGTTCGCGCGAAGGCCGGATAAGTCTCGGCAAGGTCATCGAGAATTCGTCCGCGCAGCAGCGCCAGCGTTGCGGGATCGGGCCGCGGCGTCTCCCGAACCACCTCCGGCTCCGCATAGGAAAAGCCGGTGTTGTCCCTGATGTCGGCCGGGGTGAAGGGCGGATGCACCGAGCGCAGGGCAAAGCCGCCCGCCTCGCGGTCGAAATCGAACAGCGCCATGTTGGTCAGGAGCGCGTAGGGGCCGCCGCGGCGCGGGACCTCCGGCGTGATCGCCCGCGCGCTGACGAAATCGACCTTGGGCACGAACACGCGCGGCGAATGCTCCTCGCGAAACAGGATCACGCGCGGGATCAGGTGATAGAGATAGGCCGAGCCGAACGAGCCGGGCCAGCGCACGTCGGTTCGCGGATAGTCGCCGGTGCCGACCAGGTTGATGTTGCCCTCGCCGTCGATCTGGCCGCCGCCGAGGAAGAAGGCGTCGACGCGGCCCTGCGCCGCGCAGTCGAACAGCTCGATCCCGCCATTGGTGAAGAAGTTGTGCGCCTGCGATCCCAGGATCGAGATGCGCACCGGCGGCTTGCCGTCGCGTTCGTTGCGCGCGCGCAGCAGCATCGCGCCGGCCGCCGGGATCGGCGACGACGCGCCGACCGCGACGTGACGGATGCCGTCGAGCAGATCGGCGATGGTGGCGATGAGGATTTCGCGGCGCTCGCGTTCGGATGACATGGCGTCACGCCACCTGCTTGCGATGCGCCAGGAAGGTCGAGAGATAGGCCCGAAAACCCTCCTCGCTGCGCGCCATCGCTGCGTAGCGCGCGATCTCGGCCTCGTCGGCCGGATATTCGTCCCACAGCGCGACCGGCCAGGCGCCGCGCGCGGCGACCGCGATGCTGTCGACATAGAGCGAGGGCAAGACGCCCGCGGCGGAGTCTTCCGTTTCCAGCAGATTGCGGTCGACGATGCGCTCGACGGTGACCAGTGTTTTTCGCGCGGCATAGGCCATGGTCGCGAGCTCGCGGAGGCGGCCGATCCTGACGTTGCCGGCACGGTCGGCCTCGGGTGCATGGAACAGCGCGACGTCGGGCGTGATCGCCGGCACGACGACGACCTTGCGCGCCTCGCCGACCGGACTGTCGATCACCTTCCAGTCGGGGCGCACCTCGAGCAGGTCGCTACCGATGATGCCGGCGATCGGCATGAAGGGCACGCCGTGCTGCGCCGCCATGAGACCTGCGTGAATCGCGGGGCAGGTGGCATCGCGCAAGGTCAGGGAGCCGGCCCGGACGGCGGCGCCGAAGCGCGGCGCGCCACCGGCTTCGCCGAGCGAGATGGCGCTGGTCTCGAGCATGGCGACTGCGCCGGCACCGATCAGGAGATCGGCCTGCATGCCGCTGATGGGGACGCAGACCAGATGGAGGTTGTCGACGCCGGCCTCGATCAGCGCGGCGGTCGCGGCCATCGCGACGCCGGAGCGATCGACGGGAACGGCCAGCGTCTGTCCCGATGCGACGCGCGCGGCCAGCGCCTCCAGCGTAACGATCTCGGTCATGGCGTCCTCCGGTCTGTTTTCGTCATCCTGCCTCAAGCCATCGCCGTCTGCCAGCGCGTATCGCGCAAGGAAGGGCGGCGGTGCAGGCGGGTGTCGAGCAGAGCGCGGGCGCGGAGGAGGTCGCCACTGCGCATCAGCGCCACGATGAAAGTGTCCTCGATCAGCTCGCGCTGGGCGTGGCTGCCGCCGATGCGCACGACCTCGGCGATGACAGGCGCGAGCGTTTGCGCGCAGGTCCCATAATCCTCGTCCGCAAAGGCCTTCATCGCGCGGCAGATCGCGGGCACCACGGGACCGGCGGGAAGCTTGCCGTCGGCGAGCCGCTGCTCGATCACGGCCAACCGCGCGGCAAGCGCCTCGCGGCTTTGCGTTGCCGCGGCGAACAGCGCCATGTGAACGTCGGCGAACGGGATGCTCGATTTCGGGAACAGTTTTTGCGCGGCGGCGTCGGCCTCGGCCCAGAGCACCTGCGGCACGTTGTGGCCGTAAGCCGCGAGCCGCCACAGCAGCGAGGCGCCGTCGGTGATCACATTGAGCGGCGGCGCCCGCGTCGCCTGCGGCTGCAGCACGTCGGCATAGATCGCAAGCGCGCGCGCCGCATCGCCATGCTCGAGCGCGCCGAGCGCCTGGTGCCAGCGGATATGGCCGTGCAAGATGCCGGCGCGGTCGTAAGTCGGAATCCACTCGTCGACGAGACGATCGGCCTCGTCGATCGAGCCGTCCTCGAACATCGCATGCAGCACGGCGTGCGCGGCATGGGCGTTCTGCCGCCGCAACGCGAAGCCGCGCTCGGTGACGGGGCGGCCGCGCGCGACGTCGCCGTTCTCGGTCATGGCCCAGCCGTACAGCGTCAGGAACCACCAGTCCTCGCCATAATGCCTTGCGACGCGCTCGCACAGCTCCTGCCGAGCGCGGTCGTGATCGGCCATGCCGGAGAAGGCGAACAGGCCGAACGCGCCGAGCGGCAGCGACAGCACGACGGCATCGCGCGGCCAGCTCTCGATATGCTTCAACGTCGCCGCCAGCGCCTCGGGCGGCCGCCCCTCGACTGACAGCGCCAAGGTCTCGACATGCGAGCGCTCGCGCTCCGCCCCTCGCTTGGCTACGAGCGCGCGCGCTGCCGCCGCCTCCCGCCGCGCGAGATCGCCCTGCTGATAGAAGGCGTAGAGCCGCGCCCGCGCGATATGCGCCAGCGCGAAATCGGGGTCGGCTGCGATCGCGTGCTCCAGCGCCTCCGCCGCGCCGGTCCAGCCGGCGAGCATGAGGTCGACGCCCTCGCGATAGGCGGATGCCGCTTCATCCGAGTTGGTCGAGAGCGGCAGCCCGTAGCGATCCTCATGCGCCATCGTCGTCTCCCGCTTTCACGCCGTCCGTGCGCGCCGTCCTTCGATCGGATAGGCCGGATCGTTGTAGCCCGGCGTTGATGGATGGCCGGACGTCACCAGCGCGTCGATCAGCGCCTCGTCCTCGGCCGTGAAGCGATAGTCGAGCGCGCGGATATAGTCGTCCCACTGCTCCTCGGTGCGGGGGCCGGCGATGACGGAGCTGACGAAGGCGGAGTTCAGCACCCAGGCGACCGCGAACTGGCCGGCGGTGATGCCTTTCTTCTCGGCGTGGTTCTTGATCTGCTGCGCGAGCTGGAGCGATTCCGGCCGCCATTCGGTCTGCATCATACGGCTGTCATTGCGGCCCGCGCGCGTCTCCTTGTCCGGTGCGGCGTCGGGCCGGTATTTGCCGGTGAGCACGCCGCGCGCCAGCGGGCTATAGGGCACGATGCCGAGGCCGTAATAGCCGCAGGCCGGGAAATGCTCGACCTCCGGCATGCGGTTCATCGCGTTGTAATAGGGCTGGCTCACCGCGGGCCGGTCGATGCCGAGCCGGTCGCAGATGTTGCAGATCTCGGCGACACGCCAGGCGCGGTAGTTCGAGACGCCGAAATAGCGCACCTTGCCGGCGCGGATCAAATCGCCCATCGCGCGCACCGTCTCCTCCAGCGGCGTCGCATGGTCTTCCTTGTGCAGGTAGTAGATGTCGATGTGATCGGTGCCGAGCCGCCTCAGGCTTTCATCGGCCGCCTGCAACACCCAGCGCCGCGACAGTCCGACGCGATTGGGGTCCTTGCCCATGGGGTTGGCGAGTTTTGTGGCGAGCACCCAGGCATCGCGGTTGCTCGCGATCGCGCGTCCCACCACCTCTTCGGATGCGCCGTTCGAATAGGCATCCGCCGTGTCGATGAAGTTGATGCCGGCCTCGTGCGCTTTGGCGATGATCCGCCGCGAGTCCGCTTCATCCGTCGGCCCGCCGAACATCATCGTGCCGAGACAGATCGGCGACACTTTCAGGCCACTGCGGCCGAGCTGGCGGTATTGCATGGGCTATTCCTCAACGCTTGCGTTGGCGCCAGCATAACCGTCCCGCTCCGTCATTGCGAGCGCAGCGAAGCAATCCAGCAATACTTCCTGATGCGCGATTTCTCAGTTTTGTCGTCCTGGCTTTCGCCAGGACGACGGCGGGATTTTCGGTGGGCAGCGGTGGCAGCCTAACTGCGCAGTCCGCTACTCCGGCCCTTTCAATATCTTGAACACACCGTTCGCCATCACGATGCAGCGGTTGTCCACCGTGACTTCGGTGTTCATGAAGATGAGGCTGCGCGTCGAGCGGACCACGCGGGGGCGGGAGATCAGGAGGTCGCCGATCTTGCCGGCCTCGACGAAATGCGTGTCGAGCTGCACCGTCGCCATGAATTCCTTGCCCGAGACGTAGCGGGCGGTCATGCCGCAGGTGCGGTCGGCGAAGGTCATCATCACGCCGCCCTGGACCATGCCGCGGCGGTTGTGGTGCTTGTCCTCGGTGGCCAGCGCGAATTCGTAATGGCCTTCGACCTTGCGCTCCCAGAGCGGGCCGATCAGGTGCATGAAGCCCGTGGTCTCGAGGATGGTCCAGCCGTCCGATTTGAGCTTCGCGGCGGTCTTGTCGATCATCTGCTGGTCCATTCTTGCGTGGGCATCTGCCGTCATTTCATCAAGCGCGCTCCTGGTGTAGTCAAGCATCATGAGACCGTTCGACGATGCCACCAGGCGGAATATCGCGGCCGCCTGCGCAGCCTTCACGCGTCTGCCGGAGAATGCCGACCCGGCATCGCTCAAGCGCGCGGCGGTGGTGGTTGCGCTGACCGCGGCGCGCGACAGCGACGACACCGCCTTCCTGCTCACGAGGCGCGCATCACACCTGCGCGCGCATCGCGGGCAATGGGCGCTGCCAGGCGGACGCTGCGATGCCGGCGAAACGCCGGTTGAGGCGGCGCTGCGCGAGCTCGACGAGGAGCTGAACCTCAAGCTCGGGGCTGGCGAGGTGCTCGGCCAGCTCGACGACTATCCGACCCGCTCCGGCTATCTGATCACACCGGTCGTGGTCTGGGCCGCCGGCAGCGCCGCGATCAGGCCGAACCCCGATGAGGTCGCCTCCGTGCATCGCATCGCGCTCGCCACGATCGAGCGCGATGCTGCCTTCGACTTCGTCGCGATTCCCGAGAGCACGCGCCGTGTGATCCGCTTCCATCATCATGAGAGCCTGATCCACGCGCCGACCGCGGCCCTGATCTACCAGTTCCGCGAGGTGCTGGCGGGGCGCCAAACCCGCGTCAGCGATCTGGAACAGCCGGTATTCGCCTGGAAGTGACGATGGTAAACGCAGCGTTAACGTGACGGTTACCGGATGCTTGCTACAAGGGCGCATGCATCACATCCCGATTCGACGTGTCCTGAGGCTGGTTCCATTCGCGCTCGTCCTGCTCGCGCCCGCGGCGCCCGCCCAGGATTCTGCCGCGCTGCCGCCCGCCGTCAGCAATGCCAAAGCCCAGCTATTGTCGCAGTTTTTTGCGCAAGGCGGGGCGTCGTCTGCCGTGCTCGAATATCGCCGCAAGCTGCAGGAGTATCAGGAGGCGCGCGCCGCCTTTGATGCCGAGGCCGGCGCTTATTGGAGCCAGATCGCGGAGAAGCGGCGCACCCGCAACGCCAAGCGCCGCAGCGGGCAGCAGGTCACGCTCGACGATTATGTGCTGGAGCATCCGCCGCTCTATAACGGGCCGAAGCGGCCGGTGAACCCGGAGCCGGAGGAAACGCCGGAGCGCCCGGCCCGAAAGCCTATACCCGTGGTCGCCGATCTCCTGCGCGCGGCGCAGGAGCAATATCAGTTCACGCCACAGCGTCCGACCTCCGAGGTCGAGTTCAAGCGCGTCTATGCGCGCTACGCGCTCGCTTCAGGGCTTACGCGCGAGCAGGCCGTGCGGGTCTATTCGTTCGAGACCGGCGGCACCGGCAGTTACGACGTGCAGGCGGGAATCGAGCATGGCGGCAAGCGCGCGATCTCGACCGCGATTGGCTACAACCAGTTGCTGACGACCAACAGCGTCGAACTGCTGGCCGAGCAGGGCCACGAATTCATCCGTGCGCTCGGTGAGAAGGTGACGCAGACCTCGGGGCCGGCGCGCAAGTCGCTCGAGTACAAGCTCGCCGTGCTGAAGCGCATGGTGGCGCATGCGAAGTCGGTGCCCGACACCTGGTCGGAGCACGAGAAGATCGGCAACACCGCGCAGGGCTGGGCCATGCATGCGATGGTGCTCGACATCGACGTCGGCCCGATGCTGCAGACTCACAAGCTGCTGACGTCGGTGCTGTTCGCCCGCGCCAAGGGCTATAATCGCCCGCTCTCCGCCGCCGAGCTCGAGATGATGAACCTCACCGGCGATGGCACCGGGCTCGACATGGTGACCATGCCGCAGGCGATGCGCGAGCAGGTGCCGACCTCGAATTTCTTCCAGCGCGGCGGCTACGAGCGCAATCCGGTCGCGATCCGCCACAACACCGTGGCGAAGCTGCTCGCGGTGACGGATGCGCGGATGGACAGCAACAGCAGCAATGGTGGCGCGCGGGAGCTGGCGGGGGCGTTCTAGCCAATCGCGGGCTGCCGTAGGGTGGGTTAGCGCAGCGTAACCCACCAAGTCTGCATCGGCGGAAGCTGAAGTGGTGGGTTACGCCGAGAGCGGACTGCGCTTCGCGCAGCCGCAGGACTAACCCACCCTACTGCTCCGAATAGGCGCCGGCGTCCCTACTGATCCGGCCCGAACTTGAACTTGCCGTCGCCCTCGAGATACGGGCCGGTGCGCATGTAGAGCTGGCCGTTGTGGCCGATGAAGAACAGCGTGCCCTTCGGCACCTTCTTGGCGCCCTTCAGGAGCTCGCCGGCATTGCTGGTGCCCATCCTGTAGGAAAAGGTCTTGCCGTCCTTGTCATAGGCATAGCCCATGTCGGGCTTCAGCTCCCACGGCGTCGCCGCGGTCTGCGCGAAGGCCGGCGCTGTGAATGCGCCGAGCACCGCTGCGATTGCAAATGTCTTCGTTGCGAATGTCTTCGTTGAAAATGCCATCATCCATCCTCCCCTTAATCGGGGCTAGCAGGCTTGAACAAATCACGAACGGCGTTTTCGGGTCAATCTGCGATCTGCACCGCGGCGCATCACGTCTTGCCCAGCAGTTTGTGATTTTCCCTTCGTCCCCGCGCGACTATGTTCCGCTTTCAGTCTAGAACGCAACTCGACAAAAAGATTGGTGGGGGTGATTCGAATGCGTCACGTCATGAAAATTTGTTCGGCCGCTGCGCTGTCGCTGGTGACGTCCGAGCCGGCCGCCTGGGCCGACGATTTCCAGCTCAGCCACAACCAGAGGATTTCCTGCAGCCGTGGCCTTGCCCCGGGCAAGCTCAACACCGCGACCTGCAGGTCCTACACGTATCTCTTCAATACCAAGACCTCGGAATATTTCCGCTGCCAGGTCTCGCTCGCGCTGACCCGCGACAACAAGGAAGTGATCAACGTGCAGACCGACGGCGGCTGCACCAAAAAGCAGCGCATCTTCGAGACCGACGGACATTACGATTTCGACGCGACCGAGACCGAGCCGCCGAACACCAACTCGTTCTTCGGTCCCGGCGGCTATTCGGTCTGGGCCGCCGACGTCACCACGCAGAAGGTCCGCGGCTGCATCATCATCTCCTCCGGCCTCGGCTCCGACATCTCCAAGTGCCTGGATATGACCTTCCAGTGACGGTGCGCTCCCTCCCCCGCTTGCGGGCAGGGCGCATATGCCCTGGTGGCGCGAAAGCGCTCGGCCTTCATGGTTCGAGACGCGCCGTAAGGCGGCGCTCCTCACCATGAGGGTCTAAGAAAGACCTCATCCTGAGGAGCCCGCCAAAAGCGGGCGTCTCGAAGGATGGGCCGCAAGGAGGCTGCCTGCCAAACTCTCTCTCATATGCGATTGCCCTGCGCTTGCGGGGGAGGGTTGGGAGAGGGTGCATCCGCAATGAGACAATCCCCAAGCGGAGGGAGCCCTCACCCGGCGCTTCGCCATCGCCGAGGCTTTGCCGCGGCGTCTCTGCCTCTCCCGCAAGCGGGAGACGTCGCACCGAGCCAGTGGCGCGAGTGAATGATCGTCACGTGAGCTGGCTTGATCTAGCTGCGCCACGTCGCCGCACCTGCCGGGTTCCACCAAGGTCGAGCCAAAATAGCCGCTTCCCGCAGCCCTGTTTTGCCTTTTGGATGGGTTGACCCGCTTCCCCCGTCCGGCCAATTTCGCCGCCGTTTGGGGAGTTCAGAAATCATGAAATTGAAGTTTTTCGGCGTTGCCGCGGCTCTTGCTCTGGCGGCGTCGGCACCTCGCGCGCATGCGCAGTCGTTCATCAACGTCCTGACCGGCGGCACCTCCGGCGTCTACTATCCGCTCGGGGTCGCGATCGGGAAGATCTACGGCGACAAGATTCCGAACGTGAAGACGCAGGTGCAGGCCACCAAGGCGTCGGTCGAAAACCTCATCCTGCTGCAGCAGGGCCGCGGCGAGCTGGCGTTCACGCTGGGTGACTCGCTGAAAGCGGCCTGGGAGGGCGAGGAGGAAGCCGGCTTCAAGAACAAGCTCGACAAGCTGCGCACCATCGGGGCGATCTATCCGAACTACATCCAGATCGTTGCGACCGCCGAGTCCGGCATCAAGACGCTGGCGGACCTCAAGGGCAAGAGCCTGTCGGTCGGCGCGCCGAAGTCCGGAACCGAGCTCAATTCGCGCGCGATCCTCGCCGCTGCCGGCATGACCTACAAGGATCTCGGCAAGGTCGAATATCTGCCGTTCGCCGAATCCGTCGACCTCATGAAGAACCGGCAGCTCGCTGCCACGCTGCAATCGGCCGGCCTCGGTGTTGCCTCGCTGAAGGATCTCTCGACCTCGAGCCCGATCACGGTCGTGGCGGTGCCGAAGGAGACCGTCGACAAGATCGGGCCGCCCTTCATCTCGGCGATCATTCCGGCCAACACCTATACCGGCCAGGACAAGGACGTGCCGACCGCGGCCGTGGTCAACTATCTCGTGACGAGCTCGGCGGTGTCGGACGATCTCGCCTATCAGATGACCAAGCTGATCTACGAGTCGCTCCCCGAGCTCGCCAACGCGCATGCCGCCGGCAAGGAGATCAAGCTCGAGACCGCCGCCAGCGGCAGCCCGGTTCCGCTGCATCCCGGCGCGATCCGCTATTACAAGGAAAAGGGCCTGATCAAGTAAGGCCGGCTTTCTCCGTTGAACGTCATGCCCGGGGCAAAAGCGCGAAGCGCGTCTTCGCGCAGATGTCCCGGGCATGACGGCTCGGATGAATCGTGCCAATGCTATAGATGTGCAGGGTGGGACTGGGGCGAATTGGATGCTGGAAAAGGCAGAGGGCGCAGAAGCGCCCATCAAGGTTGAATTCGACAATTTCGAGCATGGTTTTCCGGAAGGGTTCGGCCCGGGCTGGTGGGGCAATCTCGCCTACTGGATCGGCATCGCTTTCGCCTCGTTCCAGCTCTATGTCGCCGCCTTCAACTACCTGCCGAGCCAGGTGGTGCGCGGCGTCCACGTCGGCTTCCTCATCCTGCTCACCTTCGGCCTGATCGCCAACTTCACCGCCAAGAGCGATTTCGGTCGCGCGCTCGGCTGGCTTGTCGGCGGCGCCGGCTTCCTCTGCGGGCTCTACCAGTGGATCTTCTACGCCGACCTGATAGCGCGCGACGGCGATCCGACGCGGCTCGATCTCGCCGTCGGCACGCTGCTCGCGGTGCTGATCTTCGAGGGCACGCGGCGCCTGATGGGTGCGGCGCTGCCGCTGATGTGCGGCGCGTGTCTGGTCTATTGGTTCTTTGGCCAATATTTGCCGTCGCCGCTCAACCATCGCGGCTATGACTTCGACCAGATCGTCACGCATCTGTCGTTCGGCACCGAAGGCTTTTACGGCGTGCCGATCTACGTCTCGGCGACCTACATCTTCCTGTTCATCCTGTTCGGCTCGTTCCTGGAGCGCGCCGGCATGATCCAGCTCTTTACGGATGTCTCGCTCGGCCTGTTCGGCCGCACCCGCGGCGGTCCGGCGAAAGTCGCGGTGTTCGCCTCGGGCATGATGGGCACGATCTCCGGCTCCGGTGTCGCCAACGTCGTCACCGTCGGCCAGTTCACGATCCCGCTGATGATCAAGTTCGGCTACCGCCGCGCCTTCGCGGCCGGCGTCGAAGCCACTGCGTCGATGGGCGGACAGATCATGCCGCCGGTGATGGGCGCGGTCGCCTTCATCATGGCGGAGACGCTCGGCGTCCAATACTCCGAGATCGTCAAAGCCGCTGCGATCCCAGCCATTCTCTATTTCGCTTCCGCGTTCTGGATGGTGCATCTGGAAGCCGGCAAATATGGCCTTGTCGGCATGAAGCGTTCGGAGATCCCGAGCGCCTGGAAGGCGCTGGTGACGCGCTGGTATCTCGTGCTGCCGCTCGCGGCTCTCGTCTACATGCTGTTCGAAGGCTTTACGCCGCTCTATGCCGGCAGCATGGGCCTCGCGCTCACGGTGACGCTGATCCTCGGGGCCAGCATCACAGCGGGCGCCCCCTCGATGGTCATCCGCTACATCTTCTGGATCGGGCTCGCGCTCGTCGTCGCCGCGCTGTCGCGTGACGGCCTGCAGATCGTGCCGGTCGCGAGCGTCGTCGTCGGGCTGATCGTGCTCACGGCGTTCGTGCGCGGCGGCCTTGCGGCCTTGCGCGCCTGCCGCGATGCTTTGGCCGAGAGTGCGAAATCCGCCATCACCGTCGGCATGGCCTGCGCCATCGTCGGCGTCATCATCGGCATGATGTCGCAGACCGGCGTCGGCACCATCTTCGGCAGCTGGGTGATCGGGCTCGGGGAGAAGAGCCTGTTCCTGGCGCTGATCATGACTATGCTGCTGTCGATCCTGCTCGGCACCGGCATCCCGACGATCCCGACCTACATCATCACCGCGGCGCTCGCCGCGCCCGCGCTCGCCAAGCTCGGCGTGCCGCTGATCGCGAGCCACATGTTCGCGTTCTACTACGGCATCATGGCCGACCTCTCGCCGCCGGTCGCGCTGGCCGCGCTTGCGGCGGCGCCGATCGCGAAGGAGAATCCGGACAAGATCGGCTGGGAGGCGATGCGCATCGCGCTCGCCGGCTACGTCATCCCCTTCATCTTCGTCTATTCGCCCGCCCTGATGCTGCAGGCCGGAGATCCCTTGGCCGCGCAACTCGGCTTCTACGGCGCGGTGGCGCTGGCGACCTTCAAGGCGCTGGTCGCGATCGGCCTGTTCGGAATGGTGGCGATCGGCTTCCTGTTCACGCGGCTGACGCTGGTCGAACGCGCGGCCGCGCTCGGCGCCGCGCTCTGCCTGCTCGGTGACTTCCCGTTCAGCGACACTGCTGGCTTCGTGCTCTCTGCGGCGCTCATGCTGTGGCAGTGGCGGCAGCGGCCGCCGGCAGTGGTCGAGGCGGTGTGAGCCTCTGCTTTGCCACAGCGGGCGGCGTGAAGGCGCTGGCGCTGACCGCCTTCACGCTTGCCTGGACGCATTCGATCGAGAAGATCGAATGGCAGGAGGACTGGCGCGTCACGCCGGCCGGTCTCGAGCTGGTGCAGGCACGGGTGAAGGGCACGGGCGCCGGCATGGAGCCGCCGCCGCAAGCCCGGCTCGTCGACGGCTGGTTTCAGTGGCAGCCGAAACGCGCACCCATGCAGGAGGTCGTGCTCGGCAATTCCGGCGCCGCCGGCGAATGGCGGTTGTGCCATGATGGCGCCTGCCAGACATTGTCGGAGATCATCGGGCATCCGATCGGTGCTAACGTCACCAGGATGAGCATCTGCGAACAACAACAGCAATAAGGGAGACCACGATGGATCGGCTCAAGGGCAAGGTTGCGATGGTGGTTGGCGCCGGCTCGATCGGGCCGGGATGGGGCAACGGCAAGGCGACCGCCGTGACCTTTGCGCGCGAGGGCGCGCAGGTGTTTTGCGTCGACCGCAACGGCGCGGCCGCGGAGGAGACCGCGAAGATCATCGCGGACGAGGGCGGCAAGGCGACCGCGTTCACGGCTGACGTGTCGCGCGCGAGCGAGATCGAGGCGATGGTCGCGGCGTGCCTGAAGGCTTACGGCCGTATCGACGTGCTCGACAACAATGTCGGCATCGCCGAGATGGGCAGCGTGGTCGAGGTGACCGAGGAGAGCTGGGATCGCGTCTTCAGCGTCAACCTCAAGAGCGCCTATTTCGCCATGAAGCACGTCATCCCCGTGATGGTGAAGCAGGGCGGCGGCACGATCATCAACATCTCCTCGATCGCCTCGATCCGCCACATGGGCATCTCCTACGTCACCTACGGCACCTCGAAGGCGGCGATGAACCAGATGACCCGCACCACCGCGATCGAGTTCGCGCGCCACCATGTGCGCGTCAACGCGATCCTGCCCGGTCTGATGAAGACGCCGATGGTCGCGCATTCCGCAGGCCTCGCGTCGAGCTACGCCAAGGGCGATGTCGAAGCGATGTGGCGCGCCCGCGACGCCCAGGTGCCGATGGGCCACATGGGCGACGCCTGGGACGTCGCGAATGCGGCGCTGTTCCTGGCCTCGGACGAGTCGAAATACGTGACGGGGATCGAGCTGGTGGTGGACGGCGGGATCACGTGCAAGGCGGGGGCGTAGACGGCGCCGCATTTTCCGCCGTCGTCCCGGGGCGCGCGTAACGCCAGCCCCGGAGCCATAACCCCAGGGAGCAGTTGTGGCGCGAGACTGATAACCACGAGCCTTCGCCAAACTCGATCCTGTGGCGATGGGTCCCGGATCGGCGCTCCGCGTCGCTGCGCTTGTCCGGGACGACGGCGGAGATTGTGGTGCCTATTGCGCCAGCGCCAGGATCCCGCCGGCAAACCAGTGCCAGGCAGCGGTCTCGCTGACCGGCCAGTTCAAGATCTTCACCGCCAGCAGCGCAAGCGTGCCGTAGATATAGACCGGATGCACGCGGCCCTCGGTGCGCCAGTCTCGCACCATGGCGACGACGAGCAGTAGCGAGGCGACGACCGCCGGCGCGATGGTAACCGGCACCGGCGGCGGGCCGGGCGGTCCGGGCGGTGCAAGGAAGGTGAGGAACCAGCGCGCGATCGCGGCATCGAGGATCGAGACCGCGGCGAGCAGCATCAGGCGCTTGTGAATCTCGGGTTTGCGCGTGTTCATGATCGCAAGCACGAAGACCACGGCGAAGAACGCGATACCGCTCATCGGCACGATCGAGAAGGCGATGCCGGCCTCTCGCTGGCCCAGCGCGGCCGCGTGCTGCATCACATGCACGGAGGCGAGGAAGCCGAAAATCGTCATCGCGGTTGCAAGCGAGACGCCGGCGATGCCGAGCGAGCGGTGATTGACGACGCGGCCTGAGGCCGCGAGCCAGGTCTGGAGCACGAAATAGAGCGACCAGGTGAAGAACAAGAGGCCGTGGAAGTGAATCACCGGACTTGCGGTGAAGGTCCGGTGAGCGAGCGGCAGCCAATAGGTCGGAGCGAAGCCGAGAAAGGCAGTGGCCGCGCAGGCCAGGGCCATGTGGACGTAAAAATACCGCGCAGGCGACGCAACACGCGCGCGGACGCGACGATCATCAAGCAGGGTTGTCATCAGAAATGAGTCTGAGGGCAGTGCGTTTGGTTCAATGACGGATTTGCGATGTCGTGCTCACCGCTCGCCTCGCTCTCCGATGTCGTCCCGGCCTTCGCCGGGAAGACGCCGTGTTTTGTGGGGCGCCATCGAGCGAATTCATCCCCCCGCGCTCAATTCCGCGCGATCGAGCTCCTCCTCGATCCGGTGGAACGCGTCGTCGCCGATCACCTCGGTGGCGCGGAGGTCGAAGATCGATTTTCGCGCCGCCTCGATGGCGCGCAGGCGCAGCGGATCGGCGGGCAAGCGGCCGTCGGCGATGCCGCCGTCGGGATCGTTCTCGGCCTGCATCAGGATCGCGCGGTATTCGAGCCGCAGGATCTCCGCCTCCTCCGAGGGATCGTCGTCGATCGCATCGAGCGCGGCGCGATAGGCAACCGCGCGGGCGCGCGCGACCTCCACGC
Organism: Bradyrhizobium sp. Cp5.3; assembly: GCF_000426265.1. Lineage (NCBI taxonomy): Bacteria > Pseudomonadati > Pseudomonadota > Alphaproteobacteria > Hyphomicrobiales > Nitrobacteraceae > Bradyrhizobium > Bradyrhizobium sp. Cp5.3. The sequence continues at coordinate 228,645 of NZ_AUFA01000009.1, forward strand.
CGACGGGATCGTCGTCCTTCAGACCGAAGGCCAGGATCAGCGGCCGCAGCGTCAGGCCCTGCACGACCAGCGAGCCCAGCACCACCGCAAAGGCGATGAAGACGATGAAGTCGCGATGGGGAAAGTTTTCCGGCAGCGCGAAGGCGGTGGCGAGCGTGACGAGGCCGCGCATGCCGCACCAGGAGATGATGAGGCCGCCCTTGGGCGAGGCGACCGCCTTCGGATCCTTCGGATGATACAGCCCATGCGTGATCAGCACGCGCAGCGTCGTGCGATAGAACGTCACCCAGGCGAGCCGCACCAGGATCACCGTGAGCAGGATCCAGGCCGCCGCCACGCAATATTCCCAGCGCACGTCCTGATTGAGCCGCGACCAGATCGGACGCATCTGCATGCCGATCAGCATGAAGGCGAGCACGTTGAGCACGAACACCATCGTCTCCCACACCGCATAGGACGGCACCCGCAGCCGCGCCGGTATCCGCGCCGGCGCCGTGCGCGCGATCGTGATGGCGTAGACCACGATGGTGAGGATGCCGGACAGCCCGAGATGCTCGGCAGTGATCCAGATCAAGAAGGTGGTGGCAAACTGGACGATGATCGCGCTCGGCGCCTCGGTGACGCGCTCCAGGAACAACGGGATGATGCGGGCCACGAGGAGACCGGCGAGGACGCTGCCGACCAGCCCCAGCGCAATCGTCGGCGCGACCTGGCTCCACTTCAGATGCTCGATGGCGACCGCGCCGACCGCGATGCGATAGATCAGGAGCGCGCTCGCGTCATTGAGCAGGCTTTCACCCTCCAGCACCTTCACCATACGGTGGGGCAGCTTCACCTGGCTCAGGATCGCGACCGCGGCCGCGGCATCCGGCGGCGCCACGATCGCGCCGAGCGCAATTGCGGCGGCCCAGGGCATGTCCGGCACCAGCCGGTGCGCAACATATGCCACGCCGACCGTGGTCAGGCCGACTGCGGCGACGACCAGGGTCGAGACGGGAACCCAGTTTTTGCGGAGGTCGCGCAGCGAGGTGTCGTAGGCGGCATCCAGCAATACCGGTGCGACAAAAAGCGCCAAAGCCAGGTCAGGCTCCAGTGTCCAGGACGGGCTGTTCGGCACGAAGGCGATCAGCGCGCCGCCGATGGCGAGAAAGGTCGGGTAGGGGACCTTGATCCGCCGCGCGGCCGCCGATAATGCAACGGCGCCGAGCAGCAGCGCGATGACCCATTCGAATGTCGACACGACGAAGCCCCGAGACAGTTTGAGCGACGCTACAGGCTAGCATCAATCCGGCCGTATAATGGACAATACGGCGACAAGGCGAGACATTCCGATCACGAAGACGATGCGCGCTTGCGTTCTGATTCAATGGCTCGGTGCCGCCGCGTTGTTCGGCGCACTGTCTGTCGGTCCGGCCCATGCCGCCACCGGCGGCGAGCCGGTTGCCGTCACGCCGGTCGATATCGCGCCGTGCCTGGCTGCGGCGGCCGCCGATGACGTGGACAAGGCAACGTCGGCCTGCGCTGATGTGATCGACAACGAGAAGACGGCCAAGCCGGACCTCGTCAAGGCGCTTGCAGCGCGGGCCGCACTCTATGCGCGCCACGACCAGATCGACCGCGCGATCGCCGACGACAGCCGCGCATTGCAGCTCGATCCCACGCTCGCCGACATCTTCAATGCGCGCGGCGAGCTGTGGCTGAAGAAGGGCGACCGGCCCAAGGCCGTGCACGATTTCGGTGCGGCGCTGAAGCTCGATCCGAACCACGAGAAGGCCAAGGCCAATCACAAGGCGATCGCCCGCGAGCTCGAGCGCATCGGGGCGCAGATGGCGGTCGCCGGCAAGCCCAGCTTCAACTGCGCCCGCGTTCGCCGTGCCGTCGAGAAGGCGATCTGCGCCAATCGCGAGCTCGCCGATCTCGACCGCGAGATCTACGCCTTGAACGCGCGCGTCATCCGCGAAGCGCGTGGCCCGACGGAGGCCAAGGTGCTCCAGCGCGAGCAAGACGAGTTCATCGCCCGCCGCAACGCCGAGTTTGGCCGGCCGGGTTATGACCTGAAGAAAGCGATGCAGGACCGGCTGCAACGGCTGAACGGGGTGGATGGGTATTGAGGATGTCTTCGCCTCTCCCCGCGTGCGGGGAGAGGCCGGAATTTGCGAGAGCAAATTCCGGGTGAGGGGGAGTCTCCGCGATTCCAGCTCTCACCGTCCCCGCGGAGGCTCCCCCTCACCCCACCCTCTCGCCGTAGGCGGGGAGAGGGAGTGCGAAGGGCGATCCGCCCCTCACGGGAGGTCGCGGCTTGAACCGAACCCTGCGTCACCGCGACAATGGTGTGAAAACCTGATGTCACGGAGCTTTCTCATGTGCGGCACGCAGTCTTCCGCGCAAATGCCCTCTCTTGCGACGCGCACACTGCGCGCCTGCTTCCTCGGCGCGGCCATGAGCCTTCTCCTTGCTGGTCCTGTCGCCGCGGCCGACGGGGAAACAGGTGTCAACTGCGCGTCCGGCAGCAAGGCCGAGCCGACCGACCTGATTTCCGCCTGCAGCACCATCATCGACCAGACCGCAAATCCAAATGCCGATCGCGCCGCGGCGCTCGTCGTTCGTGCCGACGCCAACGCTCGAACCTCCGGCGGTCAGACCGCAGCACTGCGGGACCTCGACCGCGCCATCGCGCTCGACGGCAGGAATGCGCGTGCCTGGCGTTCGCGCGGCGACCTCCTGCGCCGCGCCGGTGGTGATCTCAACCGTGCCGCTTCCGACCTCAGCAAGGCGATCGAGTTCGATCCGCAGGATGCCGAAGCCTATGAGCTACGCGGCGTCGTCTACATCAATCAGCGCCGGCTTGACCGTGCGCTCGCCGATTTCGACCAGGCGATCGAGCTCAAGCCGGACTACGCGCAGGCCTGGTCCGACCGTGGCGTGACCTTCCATCTCGGCGGCGACAACGAGAAGGCAATCAAGGATTTCGACGAGGCGCTGCGGCTCGATCCGAAGCGGCCGCGCACCTACACCAATCGCGGGAATGCCTACAAGCAGCTCGGGCAGCTCGACAAGTCGGTCTCCGACGACAGCGAGGCGATCAAGCTCGATCCGAAGGTGCCGGAATATTACGACAACCGCGGCCTCTCGCTCGCCGCGATGGGCGAGTACGACAAGGCGATCGCCGATTACGACCAGGCGCTGCGCCTCGCACAGCGGCCGAACTTCTTCACCAACCGCGGCGATTCCTACCAGCTCAAGGGCGAGCTTGGCGCTGCGCTGAGCGACTACGAGGCTGCGCTGAAACTCGATCCGAATTTCGCGCAGACCTATAACAACCGCGCAGTGCTCTACAAGAAGATGGGCGAGCGCAGGAAGGCGCTGGCCGATTACGAGACCGCGCTGCGGCTCGATCCCGGCAACGAGAACGCCGCCGGCGGCCGCCGCACCATGATGGCGGAGATCGCAAAATTCGGCGACGAGTCGGAACGCCCCCTGGCCACGAATTCCGGCAACGGGCCGTCGTTCGATTGCGCGACGGCGAGGCGCGAGGTCGAGAAGGTGATCTGCGCCGATCCGCAGCTCGGGGTGCTCGACCGCCAGATCGCCGAGACCTATGAGCGCGTGCTGAAGGCGGCGAATAAGCGCTCGGCGAATGACCTGCGCAAGAGCCAGCGCGACTTCCTCGCCATCCGCAACGCCAGCTTCGGCCGTCCGGGGTATGATCTGAGAAAGGTCATGCAGGATCGCCTGCAGCGCCTGAACGCGATGGAGAGCTGACGAGCGTTCGACGGTCGCGCTCTTCGCCTCTCCCGCCTGCGGGGAGAGGCCGGAACCTGCCTAGCAAATTCCGGGTGAGGGGACCTTCCGCGAGTCCAGCTTTCATCGTGATTGCGGATGCAGCCCCTCGCCCCGACCCTTTCCCCGTAAGAACGGGGAGAGGGAGACAGTACACCCTCCTTTTCAGCTTGAACCGCGGCCCGTTCCCGGGAAAATACCCGTCAAACAAGGCTGGCACTTGATCCGGGTCATGGCGGGACGGCTGTCCTGTCACAAGGTCGAGGCCAGGCAAATAAAGGGAACGGGAGCGCGGGTATGAACGTCCAGGGTAAGAGCAGGTATCACGAGGTGTATGCGCGCTCGCTCGCCGATCCCGAGGGGTTTTGGGCCGAGGCTGCCAGGGAGATCGACTGGATCGAGGCTCCGAAAAAGATCTTCGATGCCACCCAGGGGACCTATGGCCGCTGGTTCACCGGCGGCATCGTCAACACCTGCTACAACGCGCTCGACCGTCACGTCGAACGCGGCCGCGCCGACCAGGTCGCGCTGATCCATGATTCGCCGCTGACGGGCAGCACCAGGAAATTCACCTATGCCGAGCTGCTCGCCGAGGTACAGGCGCTCGCCGCCATCATGCAGGATTTCGGCGTCGCAAAGGGCGAACGCGTCCTCCTCTATATGCCGATGGTGCCGGAGGCCGTGGTGGCGACGCTCGCCTGCGCCCGTATCGGCGCGGTCCACAGCGTGGTGTTCGGCGGCTTTGCGGCCAAGGAACTCGCCACCCGCATCGATGATGCCCAGCCCAAGCTGATCCTGTCGGCAAGCTGCGGGATCGAGCCCGGTCGCATCGTGCAGTACAAGCCGCTGCTCGACGAGGCGATCAGGCTTGCCAGCAGCAAGCCGAAGGCGTGCATCATCCTGCAACGTCCCCAGCTCATTTGCGATCTGACGCCGGGGCGCGACTACGACTGGGCGAGCCTGCGCCGCAAGGCGATCAATGACGGCAAGCGCGCGCCTTGCGTGCCGGTCGCCGCCACCGATCCGCTCTATATCCTCTACACTTCGGGCACGACGGGCATTCCCAAGGGCGTCGTGCGCGACAATGGCGGCCATCTCGTCGCGGTGAAATGGTCGATGTTCAACCTCTACGGCGTCAAGCCCGGCGAGGTCTGGTGGTGCGGTTCCGACATCGGCTGGGTCGTCGGGCACAGCTACATCATTTACGGGCCGCTGCTGCACGGTGCGACTTCGATCATGTATGAGGGCAAGCCGGTCGGCACGCCCGATGCCGGCGCGTTCTGGCGCGTGATCTCGGAGCACAAGGCGGTGGCCTTCTTCACCGCGCCGACCGCGTTTCGCGCGATCAAGAAGGAGGATCCGGAGGGGAGGTTCATCCGGCAGTACGACCTCTCCAAATTCCGCACGCTGTTCCTCGCCGGCGAGCGCGCCGATCCGCCGACGGTCGAATGGGCCGAAGCGCAGCTGAAGGTGCCGGTGATCGATCACTGGTGGCAGACCGAGACCGGTTGGTGCATCGCCGGCAATCCGGTGGGCCTCGGCATGCTGCCGGTGAAGCACGGCTCGCCGACCGTGCCGATGCCGGGCTACCAGGTCGACGTGGTGGATGAAGCGGCCAAGCCCGTCGACGCCAACACCATGGGTTCGATCGTCATCAAGCTGCCGATGCCGCCGGGCTGCCTGCCAACGCTGTGGAATCAGGACGAGCGGTTCAAGGAGGCCTATCTCACCGAATTCCCCGGCTACTACAAAACCTCCGATGCTGGCTACAAGGATGAGGACGGCTACGTCTGGGTCATGGGCCGCACCGACGACATCATCAATGTCGCCGGCCATCGCCTCTCGACCGGCGGCATGGAAGAGATTTTGGCCTCGCACCAGGATGTCGCCGAATGCGCCGTGCTCGGCATCAAGGATGCAATCAAGGGCGAGGTGCCCTGCGGCTTCCTGGTGCTCAAGGCGGGCGTGAAACGGCCGCCTGCCGAGATCGAGAAGGAGATCGTCGCACTGGTGCGCGACAAGCTCGGCCCCGTGGCCGCCTTCAAGCTCGCCATCACCGTCGGCCGCCTGCCGAAGACACGCTCGGGCAAGATCCTGCGCGGCACCATCAAGAAGATCGCCGACGGCGAGCCCTGGGCGATGCCGGCCACGATCGAGGACCCCAAGGTGCTCGACGAGATCGGGGACGCGTTGAAGGGGAGGGTGTGAAGTTTGACCTGTCATTCCGGGCCGCGCTTGCGCGGTCCCGTCGCATCGCCCCGGAATGACAACCTCACGGGGCTTGAATAGGCCGCATTTTTCCGCTCAACCCTCATCCTGAGAAGCGCGCTTAGCGCGCGTCTCGAAGGATGAAAGGCCCCGCTGCTGCATCCGGGCCTGCATGGTTCGAGACGCCCGCTGCGCGGGCTCCTCACCATGAGGATGAAAGGCCTGCCATGAATTCGAAGCCGTTTCTTGCGATTGTGTTTGCGGGCCTCATTCTCTCCGCGTGCTCGGCACGCTACCAGACGCCGGTGGCGATGGGGGGTGACGACGACGATGCGGTCTGCCAGAGCCGCGGCTACGCGTCCGGTTCGCCCGAATACGTCGCCTGCCGCAAGGATCGCGACGTCCAGCGCAACGCCGCCACCGCCCGCGCCGACCGCCGCCAGCGCGACCTCGGCGAGTACATGCTGAACCACCCGGAACGGCCGTGAGCCGCCCCGGTCGACGGAGGCCGTCATGAACGAAGACCAGTTCAACACCAGCCTGCGTAAATTTCTGAAGCAAGTCGGTGTCACCTCGCAGCGCGAGATCGAGAAGGCCGTGCGCGACGCGATCGCGGCGGGCCGGATCACGGGCCATGAGAAGCTCAACGCGAAGATGGTGCTGACGATCGACAGCGTCGGACTCGTCCACGAGGTCGACGACACGATCGAGCTGGGCTGATTTGCCGTTCGCGCGAGCCGCACGTTGACGGCTCCCGCGCCATTCGCTCGCATTCGCGTTCATCGTGACGCATCTGCAACGCCGCGGCCAAATTGTGGCGCGCGTCGCCTGATTTGATCGGGATCAAATCCTTCTCCATCCCCTTTCTGCTCTGACGCGCATGTCGCGCAACGAAGCGCGGACATGGCTGAAGGGCAATGCAATGCAAAGTACGATAAGAAACCTGGCGCGGCTCGCGACGCTTGGTGTGGTGGTTGCGGGGACTTTTGTGTCGGCGGAAGCCGCCGACCTGCCGGTCTACAAGAAGGCGCCGCCGCCGGTGGAAGCCGTCAATCCCTGGATGATCCGCCTGCGCGCGCTCGGTGTCCTGCCGGATGCCGGCGGCAGCAGCGTCAATGTCGCGGGCGTTCCGTCGCTTTCCTCGCCGAATTCGGGTCTGTCGATCAGCGACCAGGTCGTACCCGAACTGGACATCAGCTATTTCTTCACGAACAACATCGCGGCCGAACTGATCCTCGGCGTGACGCGTCATTCGATCACCGGCACCGGTTCGCTCGCCAGCCTGCCGATCGGCAAGACGACGCTGCTGCCGCCAACGCTGACGCTGCAATATCACTTCGACAATTTCGGCGCGTTCAAGCCCTATGTCGGCGCCGGCGTGAATTACACCGTGTTCTTCAACAACTCGGCCGCCAATGTGCCGGCGGCCATCGCCGGGCCCCCCGCGATCGTCGCCACCACCACAGGCCTGCATGTCAGCAACCAGTGGGGCGCGGCCGTGCAGTTCGGCTTCGATTACATGCTCGATCGCCACTGGGGCCTCAACGTCGACGTGAAGAAGCTCTGGCTGCGGCCGGACTACACCGCGACGGTCTCTGGGCTGCCGGTGAGCGGCACGGCGCATATCGACCCGTGGCTGGTCGGTGGTGGTGTGACGTATAAGTTCTGAGGTTGGGAGAGGGCACGGTGCTTCCCCAACGTCGTCCTGGCGGGCGTACCGAACGACGAATCTTCGCCAAACTACTCCCTGGGGTAATCGCGACGAGCGCAAGCGCTCGCGCGGAGGTCCTGGCTTTCGCCAGGACGACCCCGGAGGGCGTGGCGTGCTCCGTCGTTCAGCAGCTGACAAAACAAAAACGCGGCGGGGTGCCCGCCGCGTTCAAATCGATCGAAGAGAGACTTGAGGACTACTCCTCCTCGTCCTGCTTCTTGCCGCCGAGCGTCTTGAGCTTGGCGAACACGGCGTCGACGTTGAGGTCGTCGCTCGATTTCTCGGAGGGCTCGAACTCGTCCTTGCGGGTGGTCTCGGAGGCGGGCAGCAGCGTGGCGCCGCCATAGGCTGCGTCGATCGGCTTTTCCTTGGCCGCGCGCTGCACCTCGAAATCGAGCTCGATCTGCGAGCAGAGGCCGAGCGTGACGGGGTCGATCGGCGTCAGCCCGGCGGTGTTCCAGTGGGTGCGGTCGCGCACGCTGGCGATCGTGCTCTTGGTCGTGCCGACAAGGCGCATGATCTGGGCGTCCTTGAGCTCGGCGTGGTTGCGCAGCAGCCAGAGGATCGCGCTCGGGCGCTCATGGCGGCGCGACACCGGGGTATAGCGCGGGCCCTTGCGCTTGGGCTGGGGTGGCAGCACCACCTTGCTCTCCTGGAGGCGGAGGCGGTAGTCGGGATTCTTCTCGCCCTTCTCGATCTCCTCGCGGGTCAGCTGGCCGTTGGAAAGGGGATCCATGCCCTTGATGCCCTGGGCGGCGTCGCCGTCGGCGATCGCGCGCACCTCGAGGGGGTGCATCTTGGTGAAATCGGCGACCTGGTCGAAAGTCAGCGCCGTGTTATCGAGCAGCCAGACGGCAGTCGCCTTGGGCATCAGAGGTGCGTTGCTCATGGCAAATCTCCTTTGTGCTTCGCCCACCCCTTTGGAGGCGAAACCGGTGGTCATCAGCGATGACGGGAATTAACCCCTATATAAGCCGCCGGGGGGCAATTACGCAATGGTTCTGCTATAGATAGTGCCTTGACAGCGCCCGAAAGGGGGCCCAAGTCCCTGTAAAGTCCGAGCAGACCGTACCTAAGCCCTATTCAATCCATCGACCGCGCCCCGGCCTTTTGCCCGAGGGGTGATTCGGTCCCGAGATCGCTTCATGTCAGCCAAACCAGACCTCAAGATCGTGCTTTGTTCTCCCCGCGGCTTCTGTGCGGGCGTGGTGCGGGCCATCGACACCGTGGAACGGGCGCTCGATAAGTACGGCGCCCCGGTCTATGTTCGCCACGAGATTGTGCACAACAAGTATGTCGTCGACGGGTTGAAGAAGAAGGGCGCCATTTTCGTCGAGGAACTGGCTGAAATCCCGGAAAACACCACCGCGCCGGTGGTGTTCTCGGCCCATGGCGTGCCGAAGTCGGTTCCTGCCGACGCCCAGTCCCGCAACCTGTTCTCGCTGGACGCGACCTGCCCGCTGGTGACGAAGGTCCACCGCGAGGCCGCGATCCACTTCAAGCGTGGCCGCGAGATCTTCCTGATCGGGCATTCCCATCACCCCGAGGTGGTCGGCACGCTTGGCCAGCTTCCGCCCGGCGCCGTGACCCTGATCGAGACCGCCGAGGACGCCAAGACCATTACACCGAAGGACCCGAACAACATCGCCTTCGTGACCCAGACCACGTTGTCGATTGACGACACCGCGGAGATCGTGGCGCTGCTCAAGGAGCGCTTCCCGAACATCAACGGGCCGCACAAGGAAGACATCTGCTACGCCACCACTAACCGCCAGCTCGCAGTGAAGAAGGTGGCGCCGGTGGTGGATGCGCTGATCGTGGTCGGTGCGCCGAACTCGTCGAACTCGCAGCGCCTGCGCGAGGTCGCCGAGCGCGAAGGCTGCAAGGTCGCCGTGCTGGCGCAGCGCGCCGCCGACATCGACTGGACCAAGTTCGGCAACATCACGAGCCTCGGCATCACCGCGGGCGCATCCGCGCCTGAAGTGATAGTCGAGGAGATCATGGACGCCTTCGCCGAGCGCTATACGCTGCATGTGGAGACGGTCTCGGCCGCGGAAGAGAACGAGTTCTTCCCGCTGCCGCGCTCGGTGCGCCCCGAAGCTGCTGCCGAGTAGCTCTTTATGGCGGTCTACACCGACGTCGCCGCCGACGAGCTTGCGGAATTCTTGAATCAGTACGATCTCGGCGAATTGCTCTCCTACAAGGGCATCGCCGAGGGCGTCGAAAACTCCAACTTCCTGCTGCATACCAGCCAAGCCTCGTTCATCCTCACGCTCTACGAGAAGCGCGTGGCGAAGAACGATCTGCCGTTCTTCCTCGCGCTGATGACGCATCTCGCCGAGCACGGCATCAACTGTCCGCTGCCGGTGAAGGGCAGGGACGGCGAAGCGCTGCGCGAGCTCGCAGGGCGGCCCGCGGCGATCATCACCTTTCTCGAGGGCGTCTGGCCGCGCAAGCCGAACGCCGCGCATTGCGCCGGTGTTGGCGAGGTGCTGGCGAAGATGCATCTGGCCGGCGCCAACTTCGCGGTTCGGCGCGCCAATGCGCTCTCCGTCTCCGGCTGGCGCCCGTTGTTCGATCAGGCCGCGGTCCGTGCCGACGAGGTGCAGCCGGGCCTGCGTGCGTTTCTCGCCGCCGAGCTCGACCATCTCGAGAGCGGCGTCTGGCCGACGCAGCTGCCGGAGGGCGTGATCCACGCCGACCTGTTCAACGACAACGTCTTCTTTCTCGGCGACCAGCTCTCGGGGATCATCGACTTCACCTTCGCCTGCAACGATATGCTGGCCTATGACATCGCGATCTGCCTGAACGCCTGGTGCTTCGAGGCCGATCACTCGTTCAACGTCACCAAGGCGCGCGCCTTCCTGAATGCTTACGGTCGCGTGCGAAAGCTGACCGAGGCGGAAGAGGCCGCGCTGCCGCTTCTGGCGCGCGGCGCCGCGATCCGCTTCCTGCTGACGCGGCTGGTCGACTGGCTCAACGTGCCGCCCGGTGCGCTGGTGCGCCCCAAGGATCCCCTGGAATATGTCCGCAAGCTGCGCTTCCACCAGAGCGTCTCGAGCGTGCGCGACTACGGGCTGATGCCGTCAGGACTCGTCGCGTGAGCGAACTTCCCAACGTCACCATCTACACGGACGGCGCGTGCTCGGGAAATCCCGGGCCCGGCGGCTGGGGCGCGATCCTGAAGTTCGGCGACAAGGAGAAGGAGCTGAACGGCGGCGAGCGCCACACCACCAACAACCAGATGGAGCTGATGGCGGCGATCTCGGCACTCGAAGCGCTGAAGAAGCCGTGCACGGTCGATCTCTACACCGACAGCCAGTATGTCCGGCAGGGCATCACCGGCTGGATCCATGGCTGGAAGCGCAACGGATGGCGCACCGCCGACAAGAAGCCGGTCAAGAATGTCGAGCTATGGCAGCGCTTGGATGCCGCGCTGAAGCAGCACGAGGTGCGCTGGCACTGGGTCAAGGGCCACGCCGGCCACCCCGAGAACGAGCGCGCGGATCAGCTTGCACGTGACGGGATCGCGAAGGCGAGGTTGCAGCAGAGGGTGGCGGAGTAGGTCTTCATCGCCACCATGTCTTCATGCGTCATCGCCCGGCTTGACCGGGCGATCCAGTAGACCGCGGCGGCGTTGTGATCTCGAAGCCTCTGGAATACTGGATCGCCCGCTCCAGTGCGCAATTGCGCACAAGGCGGGCGATGACCGTCGTAAACGTAGCGCGAGGCTCGTCTCGCCTTACAGTTGCCCCAGCAGCGTATCGCCGCCGGACACCTCGACCTTGCCGGGCATCGCTTCGAGGTTCAGCTTCTTGACCACGCCATCCTCGATCAGCATCGAGTAGCGCTTGGAGCGGATGCCGAGGCCGTTGGCGGAGGCATCGAGCTCCATGCCGATCGCCTTGGTGAAGTCGGCATTGCCGTCGGCGAGGAAGGTCGCCTCGTCGCGCTGATCGGTGTCGCGCTTCCAGGCGTTCATCACGAAGGCGTCGTTGACGGATACGATCGCGATGGTGTCGACGCCCTTGTCCTTCAAGGCGTAGGCGTTGAGGAAGATGCTCGGCAGATGCATCTTGTGGCAGGTGCCGGTGTAGGCGCCGGGCACCGCGAACAGCGCCACCTTCTTGCCCTTGAAAATATCGTCGGTGCTTTTCACTTGCGGGCCTTCCGCCGTCATCACGCGGAATTTCGCCTCGGGCAGCTTGTCGCCAATCTGGATCGCCATCGTCAGTCTCCCTGGAAATCGGTTCCGCTTTGTAGACCGGGCGGCCGGGCCGCACAATATTTCCAATGTGCCTGGCGGCGAAGGTTGCGGCCTTTCACCGTGATGTCATCAGCCGGCAAAGCCGCCACTGTCGAGGAACGCCTGCTCCTCCTCCGTGGTCTTTCGCCCCAGGACGTGGTTGCGGTGGGGGAAGCGGCCGAAGCGGCGGATGATGTCGGCGTGCTCCTCGGCGTATTTCAGGTTCTCGCTGTCCTCGATTTTCCGGAACAGCTCAACGCAATGCTGCTGGTCGGGGAGATGCTCGGAATGCATGAAGGGCAGATAGAGAAATTCGAGCAGGATCGGATCAATCCGCTTGTCCACGCCGCGGGCGAGCGCGCTGCGGGCCACCTCGCGCGCCAGCGCGTCGCTGGAAAACGTCATGGGGTCGTCGCGGAACATGTTGCGGGGAAACTGGTCGAGCACGATGACGAGCGCCAGCGCACCATCGTCGGTCGCCTCCCAGGTTGCCAGCTCGCCGGCGGCGGCCTTCCGCCATAGATCCAGAAAGCGGCGCCTGACTTCCGTGTCAAACACGTCGTCGCGCTTGTACCAGCGGTCGTAGCCGGCTTCGCGCCAAAAGGCGAGAATGCCGGCCGGTCCGATGTCGGCCACTTCAATCATGGACTAAAGCGGCGCGATTTACGCCGCCTCCGCCTTCTTCTCGTCGCGCAACTGCCGGCGCAGGATCTTGCCGACATTGGTCTTCGGCAGGTCGGTCCGGAATTCGATGTGCTTGGGCACCTTGTAGCCGGTGAGCTGCTCCTGGCAGAACCTGATGACGTCTTCCGCCGTGAGGTTCGGGTCCTTCTTCACCACGAAGGCCTTCACCGCCTCGCCCGATTTGGAATCGGGGATGCCGATCACGGCGCATTCGAGCACGCCCGGATGGCTCGCGATCACTTCCTCGATCTCGTTCGGATAGACGTTGAAGCCCGATACCAGGATCATGTCCTTCTTGCGGTCGACGATCTTGGTGTAGCCCTTCTCGTCCATCACGCCGATGTCGCCGGTGCGGAAGTAGCCGTCGGCCGTCATCACCTTGGCGGTCTCCTCCGGCCTGTTCCAGTAGCCCGTCATCACCTGCGGGCCCTTGGCGCAGATCTCGCCGGGCTGGCCAAGCGGCAATTCGTTGCCGTCGTCGTCGCGGATCGAGAGCCAGGTCGAGGGCACGGGGATGCCGATCGAGCCGGAGAACTCGGTCGTGGTCGCCGGATTGCAGGTGAGGGTCGGCGAGGTCTCCGACAGGCCGTAGCCTTCGGCGATGAAGCAGCCGGTCACAGCCCGCCACTGCTCGGCGACCGGGCGTTGCACCGCCATGCCGCCGCCGTTGGAGATCTTCAACTTGGAGAAGTCGAGCTTCTTGAAGTCGGGATGATGCATCAACCCGTTGTAGAGCGTGTTCACGGCCGGGAAGCTGTTGACCTGGTACTTCGCCAGCTCCTTCACGAAGCCCGCGATGTCGCGCGGGTTGGGGATCAGGAGGTTGCAGCCGCCGGCGCGCACCGCGAGCAGGTAACAGGCCGTCAGCGCGAAGATGTGATAGAGCGGCAGTGCGCAGACGATCAGGAGCTGCTCGATGTGCGGCGGTGCGTTGAGCGCCGGCTGGAGCCAGGCGTCGTTTTGCAACACGTTGGCGACGATGTTGCGGTGAAGCAGGGTGGCGCCCTTGGAGACGCCGGTGGTGCCGCCGGTATATTGCAGGAAGGCGACGTCGCCGGGCGACAGTTTTGGCTTGTTGAACGTGATGCTACGGCCGGCCGCAAGCGCCTCGTTGAAGGGCACCGCGCCCGGCAGCGACCAGGCCGGCACCATCTTCTTCACGCGGCGGACGACGAGATTGACGATCACGCCCTTGAAGCCGAGCAGGTCGCCCATACTGGCGACGACGACGTGCTTCACCGCCGTCTTGGCGATCACCTGTTGGACGGTGTGGGCGAAATTCTCGAGCACGATGATGGCTTCGGCGCCGGAATCCTTGAGCTGGTGCTCGAGCTCGCGCGGCGTGTAGAGCGGGTTGACGTTGACCACCGCAAAGCCGGCGCGCAGCACGGCGGCGGTCGCGATCGGATATTGCAGCACGTTCGGCATCATGATCGCGACGCGTGCCCCGCGCTGCAGGCCGCGGCCCTGCAGGTAAGCCGCAAGCGCCAGCGACATCTGATCGAGGTCGCGGTAGCTGATCGCCTTGTCCATGCAGATGAAGGCCTTGCGGTCGGCGAACTTGGTGAAGCTCTCCTCCAGCAGGTCGACCAGCGATGCGTATTGCGTCGGCTCGATATCAGCGGGCACGCCGGGCGGATATTGCTTGAGCCAGATACGCTCCATGGAAACTCCCCTCCTTCAGAGCCCGTTGTGTCTCGGGCTTGCCTCGTTGCCGGCAGTATCGAGCCTGCCGGAACCGGTGGCAAGCCGTTGAGGCTTAGGGCAAAGGGCGGGGGGAGGCTACTGGAATCGTCGCAAGCCGCGCTGTCGCACCTGCGAAGTGCCGACGCAGCATCGCTCGCCGTGCCGTTGACTTAACTGTTGTTGGGGGCTGGCTTGGGCTTGGTCGCCGCCTTCGGCTTGGATGGCTTCGCCACTTGATCGCCGTTGGCGGCAGGCTTCTCGGCAGGTTTGGACGCATCCGGCTTGGCCGCAGCATGCTTGGTCCCGGCCGGCTTTGCCGCGGTCTTGGCGTCGCCCTTGGTCTCACCCTTCGCATTGGGCTTGGCATCTGGCTTTGCGGCCGCCGTCCTGGCGCCCTTCCAAGCGTCCTTGTTTCCGTCCTTGCTTCCGTCCTTGGGATTGTCCGCCGCGTCGGGCTTCTTGGCCGCAACGCGCGACTTCTTGCCACGCGCCTTTGGAGTCGCCTGCTGGTCGGCATCGGCGGCAACCGCCGCGATCAGGGCGGCGCCGGTGCGGGTCGGGCCGGTGTAGACCGGCACCGGCTCGGTGGCCGCCGCGGCCGAGGCCATGAGATCCGAAGCCTTCATCAGGGGCGGTTGAAGCCCGGCGGTGAAGAACGTCACCTGGGCTTCGCCGCCGGTGGCCGAGGCCGATCCGGTCGGCCCGGCATTGGTCGCGATCATCGCATCATCATCGTCGCTCGCGGGCCGCTTGCGGTGGCCGCCGCACATCTCCTCGCGCAGGTTCGGCGGCGAGGCGTCGACCGGCACGAGATTTTCGACGGTGCCGAGCGAGGGGCGCAGCCACGTCAGATTGTCCTGCGCGAAGCCGCGCTCGAGCAGCTGCGCCGCCTTCACCGCACGCGCGGTGCCGGAGTTGGAGCCGAGCACCACCGCGATCAGGCGCCTTCCGTTGCGCGTTGCGGATGCCACGAGGTTGTAGCCGGAGGCGCAGATGAAGCCGGTCTTGAAACCGTCGGCGCCGGGATAGCGGCCGATCAGCTTGTTGAAGTTAGGCGTGATGCGCTTGCCGAAGCGGATCGCCGGGATGTGCACGAAGTATTCGTACTCCGGCAGGTCGCGCAGGAACGCGCGTGCGAGGATGCCGAGGTCGCGCGCCGAGGTGATCTGGCCATCGGCAGGCAGGCCGTTCGGATTGACGTAGCTCGTCTGCGTCATGCCGAGCTTCTGCGCGGTCTGGTTCATCATCGCGGAGAAGCCGTCGATCGAGCCGCCGACGCCTTCGGCGAGCACCACAGCCATGTCGTTCGCCGACTTCACCATCATCATCTTCAGCGCGTTGTCGACGGTGAGCTGTGTTCCCGGGCGGAAGCCCATTTTCGACGGCGATTGCGAAGCTGCGGTCGGCGACACCGTGAACAGCGTGTCGAGCGTGATCTTGCCGTCCTTGACCGCTTTCAGCGTCACATAGGCGGTCATGATCTTGGTGACAGACGCCGGGTACCAGGGGATGGTCGCGTTTTCCGCCTGCAGCACCTTGCCGCTGTTGGCTTCGATCAGGAGCAGCGCTTCGGCGTCCGCCGCGCGCGGCGCCAGCAGCGCGGCAAGCGCGAGCGTTGCAGCGAGCAGGTTCAACAGGGAATGACGAAGCAGCGGGCGAAAGACGTGCACTATCCGATTCCGGTCCTTGGAGACCCGCCGGTTCCGGACGGCTCTCGTGAGCTGAGTTTCGAACTTTGAAATCCGGCGCCGCCGCTCGCGGCATCGCAAACCTATACCGGCTCGTGCGTCGAGAACAGGGGGCTTGGCCGGGTATTCAGCAAGGAAATAGGCTGAATTTCGACGGCCTTAGGAGGATTTGACCGTCGCCGCTGCGGCCTCCGCCGCCGTCACGCTGGCCCGTGCGTTCTCCTGCACCATGAACTGGGCCCTGGCGAGCTCGGCGAAATGACCGCCTTTGGCCACGAGTTCATCGAAAGTTCCGCTCTCGATCACCCTGCCGTTCTCGAACACCAGGATCCGCGTGGCCTTGCGGATGGTGGAGAGGCGGTGCGCGATCACGAAGGTGGTGCGGCCCCTCATCACTTCGTCGAGAGCGGCGTTCACCTTGGCCTCGGTGATTGCGTCGAGCGCGCTGGTCGCCTCGTCCAGGATCAGGATCGGCGGGTCCTTGAGCAGTGCGCGCGCGATCGACAGCCGCTGCCGCTCGCCGCCGGACAGCATGCGGCCGCGCTCGCCGGCATTGGTCTCGAAGCCGCCGCTGCGCTCGATGAAGTCGAGCGCCTGCGCGCGCTCGGCGGCGAGGCGCATCTCCGCGTCCGTCGCGTCCGGCTTGCCGACGCGCAAATTCTCCGCGATCGAGCGGTTGAACAGCAGCGCCTCCTGGAACACGACGCCGATGTTTCGCCGCAGCGACGTCAGCGTGATCCCGCGCACGTCCATGCCGTCGATCTTGATGAAGCCGGACTGCGGGTCGAAGGCGCGATGCAGCAGCGCGATCGCGGTGGATTTGCCGGCGCCGGTCGGGCCGACCAGCGCGATGCTCTGGCCGGGCAGCGCTGTGAAGGAGAGGTCCTCGACCGCCGGCCGCTTGCCGTCATAGGAGAAGGTGACGTCGTGGAACTCGACAAGGCCGGAGAGGCGTCCGGCATCGATCGCGTCGGGCCGGTCGTGGACTGCGGGCACGGCGTCGAGCACGTTGAAGAACTCCCGCAGGCGCGGCGCTTCCATGAACACGTTGTTGATGAAGCTGACGACCTGCTCGAGCTTCTGGATCAGCATCGTCGCGAAGCTCACGAACATCACGATCTCGCCGACCGTGGTCAGTCCCTGCTCATGCAGTGCGATGCCGACCGTGAAGATCGCGAGCACGGTGATGGTGGTGGAAGCGCGCGTGATCACGGTGACCAGCGCCCACCAGGATAACACCGGCATCTGTGCCGCCAGCAATTGATCTGCGACGAAGCGCAGGCCCTGCACCTCGGACTCGACGCGCACGAAGCTCTGCACCAGCGCGACGTTGCCGAGCGCGTCGGAGGCGCGAGCGGAGAGGTCGCTGTAGTGTTCCTCGACCGCCATCTGCATGCCGTAGGTCTTGCGCACGACGAAGGTGGTCAGACCCGTGAAGACGACGCAGAGCACGAACAGGAGGATCGCGAGCCGCCAATTCAGATAGAGCGACAGCGGCAGCAGCACCACGACCGAGAGGATCGCGGCAAAATGCTCGCGGAAGAAGCCGAGCCACAGTCGCCAGAGCGCGTCCGTGCCGTTCAGCATCACCTTCATCAGCCGGCCCGAATGGGTGCCGGAGTGGAAGGTCAGCGGCAGTTGCAGGATGTGCTCGAAATAGCTCGTCAGCACCGCCTGACGCTGGCGGTGGGCGAGGCGGTCGGCGTGCAGCGCGACAAGCGCGCTGCAGATGATTGTGAACAACCCGAAGGCGACCCAGGCCCAAAGAAACGGCCAGGCCGAATTCGAGCCGGCCACCGTCTTGCCGGAGAGCACGTCGACGATACGTCCGAACAGCACGGGCTCGGCGAACTGCGCGCTCGCGAGCAGGAGATTGGCGATCGCCAGCAGCCAGCCCAGCCGCGCCTCTCTGCCGAGCAGCTCAAGAACGCGGGTGTAGAGGCGGAAGATGGACATGCGGGCGACGAACTCGGGTGGGCGACTGGAGGAGCCCGTATTCTAAACTAGGATCGCCTGCGAGATACAGCGGAAGCTGCCAGTTTTACTCAATTGATCAGCCGGTCCTCGAGCGGTGGCAGGAACTGCGCGTCGAAGATGTCGCTTGCGGCCGGGCGCTTGCGGAATTTGAAATCCTGCGCGATCTGGTCGATCGAGCGCTCCAGGCGCGCGGCGTCGACACCGCCGAGGCCATCGCGGCGGACCTCGTCGGTCAGTACGTTATCGGCGAGCACGGTGCGCAGGCGCTCGAGTTCGAGATCGCGATCGCCGCTGTCCATGCGGCTTACGGCCTCGTCCACCGCGCGCGTCGGCTCCTTCACGGTGGCGTTGATGCCGGCGACCAGCGCGCGCACGAAGCCCTTCACCGCGTCCGGCTTTCCTGCTGCGAAGGCGGGATTGGCCACCACGGCAAAACCGTAGGCCTCGCAGCCATAGTCGGCGTAGCGCAGCACGGCGAGATCGCCCGCGGGCACGCCGCGGTCGCGCAGGTTCACCGCCGAGAGATAGCTGAATCCCGCCACCGCGTCGACCTGCCCGGCCGAGAGGATCGGTTCGCGCACCGCCGCGCTCATCTTGTGGAATTTCACGTGCGAGGTGTTGATGCCGTTTTGTTGCGCCAGTGCCGGCCACAGCCGGATCGACAGATCACTGTCGGCAACGCCGACGGTCCTGCCCTCGATATCGGACGGTTGGTGAATGCCGCGGCTCTTGCGTGCGACGATCGCGTAGGGCGCGCGATTGAACAGCACGAACACCGCCTTGATGGGCGCCGCATCGGAATTGTCGCGGAAGCGGATCAACTCGTTGATGTCGACGAGCGCGAGATCGCTGTCGCCCTTCGCGACACGCGCGAGCGCCTCCGGCGATCCGGCCGCGCTGGTGAAGGAGACCGTGAGATGCTCGGCGGAAAATCTGCCGTCCTTCATTGCCACGAAGAACGGCGCCATGCTCGAGTCAATCGGCCGATCGAAGGCAAACCGGATTGCAATGGGCGATGCGGTGGTCTCCGCTGCCCCAGTGTCGCGCGCGGCCAGCATGGCCATCACGATCGTGAACGCCAGCAGGCCACGAAGAGCGATCGTTCCAAGTCCGAACATCAGCGGCGCCGGTCCCGCCTTTATTATGGTTTGATGACGCTTGACGAGTGTGCAGCGCCGGCTCGCATCCATCGTGGACGATCGAACATGAACGGTAGATGAGCGGAGGTTGCGTCACGATTACGCAACCCCGTTCAGCTTGTGTTGGGGTTGGGGAACCCAACATGGGATGCGGGGGTTTGAGAGGCATGAGCCTGTCCGCAGGCACCATCGCAGGTCCCAAGGAGGGTCCAAGACATGTTAGACCGAGTTTCCAGGTTTGCCGGCCGCAAGGCCGTTCTTGCAACCGCGGCCGTGCTGGCCCTGACCACCGTCGCGCCCACGGCCTCGTTCGCAGGCGGCCGCCACTGGCATGGCGGCGGCGGAGCGGCTGCGGCCGCAGCATTTGCCGGCATCGTCGGCACCGGCCTTGCGATCGCCGCGTCCCGCAACGCCTACGCCTATGACTATGGTCCGGCCTATTACGGTGGCGGTCCCGTCTATTATGGCGGCCCGACCTACTACGGCGGCGGCCCCTATTACGGTCCGGGCCCGGACTACCAGGCGCAGCGCTATGGTGGCACGGCACCGTCCGAGCTCTGCGGCCAAGGCTACTTCACCAACTGTTACTAGCCTTAACGGGTACGAGCCTTAACGGTACGAGTCTTAACGGGTACGAGCTTGGCTACCAAAGGTTGACCACAACAGGCCGTCGTGCTTGCCGCGGCGGCCTGTTTTTTGGTTCTCCTATTGGACGTTAACGCGCTCGCCATTGGTTTAGGGTAGTTTTGATGACATGAGCGATTCGCTTGAGCGGCTATATCTGGCTGTGCTCGCGGCCAGGGATCTTGATCCCCAGACATCACGCACGGCCCGGCTGTTTCAGCGTGGGCCGGCCAAGATGGCGAAGAAGCTGGCCGAGGAGGCCATCGAGGTCGTCATCGACGCGGTCCACGGCGATAGCGAAGCCGTGATCAGGGAAAGCGCCGATCTGCTCTACAATCTCACCGTGCTCTGGGTGTCGGCCGGCGTGCGTCCCGACGACGTCTGGCGCGAGATGGCCCGGCGCGAAGAGATGCTCGGCATCGCCGAGAAGCTGCCGAAGTCGGCGATGAAGCTGCCCAAGGTCGCCTCGCCGTCCGTCGCTGCGCGGCGACCGATTGTCGCGCTCGAGGGCCGCGCGGCGCGAAAGCGCCACTAGAAGCAACACAAATCGGCCCAATCTTGCCATGGACAAATCCGTCCCATGGTGCTTGATCGCGGCGCCATGCTGAAACGTATCTACGATTGGTGCATTGACGCCGCCCACAAGCCCTACGCGCTCTGGATCATGGGCGCCGTGTCTTTCGCGGAGAGCTCGTTCTTTCCGGTGCCGCCGGATGTGATGCTGATCCCGATGTCGCTGGCGCGCCCGCAGCGCGCCTGGGTCTATGCCGCGGTCTGCACCGCCACCTCGGTGCTCGGGGGCATGTTGGGCTACGCCATCGGCGCGCTGCTCTATGACTCGGTTGGCCACTGGCTGATCCAGGTCTATGGCCTCGGCGACAAGGTCGATGCTTTTCGTGCTTCTTATGCCGAATGGGGCGCCGTGATCATCCTGCTCAAGGGGCTCACCCCGATCCCCTACAAGCTCGTCACCATCACCTCGGGCTTTGCCGGCTACAATATCGGGCTGTTCATCCTGTGCTCGATCGTGGCGCGCGGCGGACGCTTCTTCGTCGCCGCCGTGCTGCTCAACCGCTATGGCGACTGGATCCGCGTCAGGATCGAGCGGCATCTCGGCCTCTGGGTCGCGCTCGGTGCCGCCGTGCTCGTGCTCGGCTTCGTGGTGGCGATCAAGCTGATCTAGCGAGGCGCTTTGCCGCCGCGCCGGCTTCGGCTACGGTTGCGCCATGATGGTTCGATCCGGCACCACGGTCGCGCGACTCCGGATACTCGTGACCGCGGTGCTGCTGGTCCTGCCTGGCACCGCCGGTTTCGGATGGGCCCAGTCCACCGCGCCTGCGTCCGCGCCGTCGCTCGGTCTTCAGGAGGCTGGACCCCAGGCGCTGCCGCAATCGGCGCCCGCTCCGTCGGGACCGCCGGCGGGCGAGGAGAATCCGGGTCTGATCAATGAGATGGGCAAGCTGTTCGACAAGCTGCCCTCGATCCTTCCGCCGTTGAAAAGCCCAAGTGAGACGATGGACGGCCTGTCGCGCTTGGCGAAGCCGTCCAGCATGGTGTCGGGCCGCGTTGTCTGTCCGGCTTCGGCGAACGGCGCGCCGGACTGCAAGCAGGCCGCTGACCAGCTCTGCCAGAGCAAGGGCTACAGGGAAGGCAAGAGCCTGAACGCCGACTCCGCCGAGAAGTGCTCGGCCAAGGTCCTGATCCCGGGCAGGCAACGCAAACCGGATGACTGCCGCACCGATACTTTCGTGACCAGCGCGCTGTGCCAGAACTGAAGGCGATGACGCCGCGCGCGAACAACAAGGAGCGCCCATGAGCCGTACGGAGCAGGACTTCCTCGGACAGCGTGAGATCGCCGACGACATCTACTACGGCGTCCAGACCATCCGCGGGAAGGAGAACTTCCACATCACCGGCATTCCGATGAGCCAGGAGCCCTACTTCGTGAAGGCGCTCGGCTACGTCAAGAAGGCCGCGGCCATGGCCAACCGCGATCTCGGCGCGATCGACGGCAAGGTTGCGGACGCGATCATCGTCGGCTGCGACCGCGTCATCGCCGGCGACATGATGGATCAGTTCGTCACCGACTTCATCCAGGGCGGCGCCGGCACCTCCACGAACATGAACGCCAACGAGGTCATCGCCAACCTCGCGCTGGAATCGCTCGGTTTTGCGAAGGGCGACTACCAGCAGGTCAGCCCTAACGATCACGTCAATTACGGCCAGTCCACCAACGACACCTATCCGACCGCCTTTCGGCTTGCGCTGATCCTGCGGCTCGAAAGCTACATGACGGCGTTGCGCCAGCTCCAGGAGGCCTTCTTCACCAAGGGCCGCGAGTTCGACCGCGTGCTGAAGATGGGCCGCACGCATCTGCAGGACGCCGTGCCGATGTCGCTAGGGGCCGAATTCCGCGGCTGGGGCACCACGATCGGCGAGGAGGTTGACCGCATCTCGGAAGCCCGCGCGCTGCTGCGTGAGATCAATCTCGGCGCCACCGCGATCGGCACCTCGGTCACGGCCGCGCCCGGTTATCCCAAACTCGCCGTCCGGCACCTGAGCGCGCTGACCGGCGTCGACTTCGTGCTCGCCGGCGATCTCGTCGAGGCAACCTCCGACACCGGCGCCTATGTGCAATTGTCGGGCGTCCTGAAGCGCACCGCGAGCAAGCTGACAAAAATCTGCAACGACATCCGCCTGCTCGCCTCAGGCCCGCGTGCGGGCCTGAACGAGATCAACCTGCCGCAGCTCCAGCCGGGCTCCTCGATCATGCCCGGCAAGGTCAATCCGGTGATCCCCGAGGTGGTCAACCAGACCAGCTTCCTCGTCATCGGCCTCGACACCACGGTGACGCTTGCCGCCTCCGCCGGCCAGCTCCAGCTCAATGTGATGGAGCCGGTGATCTCGTTCGCGCTGTTCTTCTCGATCCGCACCATGGAGCGCGCGGTCAACAGCCTGCGCGAGAACTGCGTGCTCGGCATCACCGCCAACGAGGAGCACACCCGCAACATGGTGCTCAACTCGCTCGGCATCGTCACCGTGCTGAAGCCGCTGCTCGGCTACAAGCAATGCGCCGAGATCGCGCGCGAGGGCTACAAGAGCGGCAAGTCGCTGCACCAGATCGTGGTGGTCGAGCGCAAGCTGCTGACGCAGGACAAGTGGGACGAGATGTTCTCGTTCGAGCGGCTGATCAATCCGGATCTGATTGCGGGAACGTAGATCGCGCATCCCGTCATTCCGGGATGCGCCGACAGGCGCAGGCCCGGAATCCATCAGGCCTCAGCGTGAATGGTGCGATGGATTCCGGGTTCGCGCTTCGCGCGCCCCGGAGTGACGAAGCGGGAATTGAAGCGAACTCGCGCAGCGAATTCCGTGCCTTGGAATTGCGGTAACGACGTCCGCGGGTGGCGTGCAAACGCAATACTTGACAGTGGAAAGATTGCCTTGTTGGTATGGCCGCCAGCCTTCAACATGTCAGCCCAATAGAGGATCGTTTCGCTATGACCATGCCTGCGCTGTTCAAAGGGCGCCTGTCGATCCCCGTGATCGGTTCGCCGCTCTTCATCATCTCGGTGCCCGATCTCGTGATCGCGCAGTGCAAGGCGGGCGTGGTCGGCTCGTTTCCCGCTTTGAACGCACGTCCGCCGGAGCTGCTCGACGAGTGGCTGGCGCGGATCACCGAAGAGCTCGCCGCCTATGACCGCGCTTACCCCGAGCGGCCTTCCGCACCGTTCGCGGTGAACCAGATCGTGCACAAATCGAATAACCGGCTCGATCACGACATGCAGCTCTGCGCCAAGTACAAGGTGCCGATGATCATCTCCTCGCTCGGCGCGCGCGAGGAGCTCAACCAGGCCGTTCACGGCTGGGGCGGCATCGTCTTCCACGACGTGATCAACCAGAAATTCGCGAACAAGGCGATCGAGAAGGGCGCCGACGGCCTGATCCTGGTCGCGGCCGGCGCCGGCGGCCATGCCGGCACGATCTCGCCACTCGCCTTCGTCGCGGAGACGCGCAGATGGTTCGACGGCCCGATCGCGCTGTCGGGCGCGATCGGCAACGGCAAGGCGATCCGCGCCGCGCGCATTCTCGGCGCCGACTTCGCCTATATCGGCTCGGCCTTCATCGCCACGCAGGAGGCCAATGCGGTCGAGCGCTACAAGGAGATGATCGCGGGCTCGACCGCCGACGACATCGTCTACTCCAACCTCTTCACCGGCGTGCACGGCAACTACCTGAAGCCCTCGATCCTCGCGGCCGGCATGGACCCGGAAAACCTGCCGTCCTCCGATCCCTCCAAGATGAACTTCGGCACCGACGCCTCCGGCGAGCGCGCCAAGCCGAAGGCCTGGAAGGAGATCTGGGGCTCGGGCCAGGGCATCGGCAGCGTCGACAAGGTCGTGCCCGCCGCCGAGCTGATCGCGCGCTTCAAGAAGGAATATGACGAGGCGATCGATCCGCCGTTGTGATCGCTCTCGTGTTCCGGACGCGGTGCGGCATGAAGTTCCGCGCCGCAGAGCCGGACCCATCGCCGCAACATATGGCCCCCGGATCAGCAGCGCACCGCTACCCGCTGCGCTGCGTCCGGGAACGCCAGCCGAGACCGAGCAAGACATGACCGCCATCTACCGCGTCGACGGCAACAGCGTCGTCACGAGCGCGAATGCCGCGGGTCCCTGGGACCGGCGCATGCAGCATGGCTCGGCGCCAGCCTCGCTGGTGACCTGGGCGGCCGAACGCATCCCGACGCAAGTGCCGATGGACATCGCGCGCGTCACCATCGACCTGATGCGGCCGGTGCCGGTGGCGCCGCTCACGATCGCGACCGAAGTCTTGCGCGAGGGCCGCAAGATTCAGCTCTGCGCAGTCAAGTTGCTGGCCGACGGCGTGCAAGTCGTCGGCGCGACCGTGCTCAAGATCAAGCGGCAGGTGCTGACGTTGCCGGACGACGTCAAGGAGTTGCCGGTCGAGCTGCCGTCTCCGGAGGACTCTCTCGTCGAGGACGGCCACGCCGCGACCAGTCCGTTCGTGCGATCGGTCTCGATGCGCGCCGCGCGCGGCCGCTTCGGTCAGGCCGGCGCTGGCGCGATCTGGTTTCGCGTCGACCATCCGCTGATCGAAGGTGAAGCGATCTCGCAGGCGATGCGCGCTGTGGTCGCTGCCGATTTCTCCAACGGCACCGCCTCGACGCTGGATTTCCGCGCCTGGACCTACATCAACGCCGACCTCACGGTGAGCTTTGCGCGCCAGCCGGTCGACGAATGGATTTTGCTTGACGGGGAATCCTGGATCGGTGCCGACGGCACAGGGCTCGCGATGTCGCGGCTCGCGGACAGGCAAGGCTATTTCGGTCGCGCTGTGCAGAGTCTCGTGATCGAGAAGCGGTGAGCTTCACGGCTTTCGCCGCGCTCAAGTCCTGGTGTCAATTTGAATGGCAGCTTCCGCCGCCGCGGAAGGGATGCCCTGGTCGCGACCTCTTCTTGTCCGGAGGTCTCTGTTCGACGCCAGCGTCCTGCCAGTTCAACTGCCGTAGACGATCTTGATCTCCCACAGCAGGACAATGATAGCCGTGATCAACGTGACCGCAGCCAACGCACTTTCCAAGGAAGCGACTCTCATCTGATACTCCGCTTCCCAGCCCCATTTGCGGTCTAGTTGATTCGTTGATTCGCCCGCAATTGCGCGCGCATCGTGCCCTCACACTCCGTGGCGGATTGTTGTTCGCCGGCCACAACAACACCGTAATACTCCGGAGGAAAATGCTGCTATGCAGCGGCGTTTCGCGCGGCGCGTGCACTCCGAACCCGGGATCACAATCAGGACGATTATCTCACCACTCGATCTCGCCGGCTCCAGAAGCTCGCGTGCAACGTCTTCTTGTCGATTTTGCCGGCGCCGGTCATCGGCAGCTGCCTGACGAACCGGATCCGGTTCGCTCTGTCATCGGCTTCTGACGTGCCAATGTTGCCGCAACGTCGGCGCATACGGGACGGAACGGCAAAGCCCGCTTTAGGGAGGCTGCGTGACGTCCGACCGACTGCAACGCTTTCGCGACCGTCTCAGCCTGCCGCTGATCGCGGCGGCCGCAGGCGCCGGCGGCCAGACCGGCTGGCCCAATCCGTTCGCCTTCGTCCGCGCTGTGCGCGCGTTCTACGACGGCATCATCGTGCTCGCCGGCGGCATCAGCGACGGCCGCGCGCTGCAGGCCGCCGAAGTGATCGGCTGCGACCTCGCCTATATGGGCACGAAGTTCATCGCCACGCGCGAGAGCATGGCGGATGACAGCCACAAGCAGATGCTCGTCGACAGCAGCGCCGACGACATTCTGCTCACCACTGCGTTCATCGGACTTCAGACCAGCATGCTGTAGCCGTCG
Organism: Bradyrhizobium sp. Cp5.3; assembly: GCF_000426265.1. Lineage (NCBI taxonomy): Bacteria > Pseudomonadati > Pseudomonadota > Alphaproteobacteria > Hyphomicrobiales > Nitrobacteraceae > Bradyrhizobium > Bradyrhizobium sp. Cp5.3. The sequence continues at coordinate 254,764 of NZ_AUFA01000009.1, forward strand.
ATCATTGCCGCCGGTCTCGATCCGGACGACCTGCCCGCGCGCGGCGCCATCGACATCGGCAAGGACATCGACGTCACCGCGCGCGAGAACCGGCCGAAGCGCTGGCGCGACATCTGGAGCGGCGGGCACTCGACGTCGGGCGTGAGCGATGCGCTGGGGGTCGACGATCTCGTCGCACGGACGCTCGCCGAATATCGCGGGGGCGGGCGGGTGGTCGTCGCTCTCCTTCGCCTCTCCCCGCTTGCGGGGAGAGGCCGTATCGCATCGAAGATGCGATACGGGTGAGGGGGAGTCTCCGCGAGGCCAACTCTCACCGTGCGCGCGGCGGCAGCCCCTCACCCCGACCCTCTCCCCGCAACGAGCGGGGAGAGGGAGAAGACGCAGCACAGTTAACCGCGCACTCCCGCGGTCCGGCGCACTTAACGGCAGATTAACCATCGCCCGCCAAGAATCCCCTCAAGGCCGCCAACCAGGATCGAGAGGGACAGGCGATGGACTTCGATTTTCTCAGCACCAAGACGGCGGCTTCGCTGGATGAAATCCGCGTCCGTGTGGCCCATGCGCTGGCTCGTCATCCGCTGTGCCGCAACGTGCGCTTCGATATCGTCAGCGTCCCTCGCACCCGCCGCGGCGGCAATTGGACGGTGACGCTGCAATCGGTCGAACCGCGCGCCGTCTGGGAGGCGTCCGAGATCGTCGCCGACATCCAGGACGCCTATGATCTTGCCGCAGCTGCCTGATTTCATTGAGTTTTTCGGCCTGTGTCGCCGCAGTCCCAGCGAATTCCGCGGCGGGAGCACGGTTAGGCCTTAATTACCGCCCAGTTTCCCAACAGTGATCAATTGGACTTGAAATGCCGGACGTGGAGAGACGTTTGTCCAAAGCCATCACCATCGTCGCGTTGACCTGCCTCCTCGTCCTCGGCGCCGCCACCACCGCCATTCTCGGCCGCGACAGCGTGCCCAGTGTCAGCGCCGAGATGATCACGCAGGGTCCGCCGAAGCCGCTCGCTGCCAACCGCGCCGCCAAGGCCGACCGCCTGGTCCCGACGCTGGCGCTCGCCTCGGCCGCGATCGAGCCGGTGCAGACTCAAACTCAAATGCCTGTGCTGACCGAGCCGCTCCGCCAGGCTTTTGCCGCTGCGACGCCGTCCGACTTCCCGGTGCCCAAGGCCAGTGTGTCCGAGGCGCCGGCTGTTGAAGCGCCCGCTGCAAACGCGCCGGCGCATGCTGCCGAGGCTCCGGCCAAGCCGAAAGCGCCAAAACCGCAGCCGCAAAAAACCTATTCGCTGCTGTCCGACGTGCAGATCGCCGGCATCAAGGACCGTCTGAAGCTGTCGTCCTCGCAGGAATATTACTGGCCGTCGGTCGAGACCGCGCTGCGCAACGTCGCCCGCAAGATCCAGGCGAACAAGCTATCGAATCCGAACACACCGCCTGGCGTGCAAATCGATCCGAATTGCGATGAGGTCCAGCAGTTGAAGTCGGCCGCGATGCCGCTGTTGTTCCAGTTGCGCGACGACCAGAAAGAGGAAGTGCGCAAGCTCGCCCGCATCATCGGGCTGGAAAAGGTCGCGCAGCAGATCTAACGCCCAAGTTCCCTGCGGGGATCGCGCGTCTCCCGATCAGGAACATCCGGTAATCCCTCGGCGTTGCCCGCTCCAAAAGAGGGAGTGGATCAATGCGCGCCTCGACAGCCTATTTCGTCGGTGCCGGAACCATCATTGCGGCCATCGCCATTGGGCTCGGCGGCGGCATCGTCGCCGGCAACATGATGAATCCGGTCACGCCCAAGCGGGGCCCGGACGCCATCAAGGAACGGCGCGCCGACTCCGTGGCGGCGACGAGTGCGCCGTCTGAACGCGTCCAGTATCTCAGCGGCTCGCAGGCGTTCGGCACCATGATCGCCGCGCCCGCGCAGGCGCAGGACCGGGCCAAGTCCGAAGCAAGACCTGAAGCGAAGACCTCTCAGGCCAATGCAGAACCAGCAGCGCCGCCAGTACCGCCGAAGCCCGTTGCAGCCGAAGAGCCGAAGGGGGCGCCGGCGTCACCTGCACAGGCCGCCAAGCCCGCCGAACAGCAGACCACCGCCGAGCCGACATCCTCGCCTGAAAACGCCAACGCCAAGGCCAAGGATTCCGACGTGAAGCGCGCCGCCTCAGAGCGGCGCCGGGCAGAACGGCGCGAGCGTTGGGCCGAGCGGCGCCGCCACGAATCCCGCGAATCACGAGGCATGCGCGACCGCACCGACTGGGATGACGTCGCGCGCAGCATCCGCGAGGATTCCGACGCCCGCGACCTCGCCGCGCGTCCGCGCAGCGGCTTTCCGCAGATCAGGCTGTTTGGGGCTGATGATGACGATTAGGAAGACAACCTCAGCGGGAGCGATGGTGAGACCTGCGTTCCAAACTCGCCTCGTCATTCCGGGATGCGTGCGTAGCACGCGGGCCCGGAATCCATTCATCAACTCCTAGCGCGGCGAGATGGATTCCGGGCTAGCGCCGTTGGCGCGCTCCGGAATGACCGTGGGCTTCAACCCCCGTGCGATTCCATCGTCCTCGGCGAGGAGGATGGCGATGGCCTCAGCCGTCTCGCCCTGTTCGGTCATGATCATGGTCCCGCACCGCGTGTACGCGCTACGCGCTCTTGCCCGGGGGAGACGCGCTTCGCGCTCTTGCCCGGGCATGTCGTGTTCGTGGAACGAGGGAAGGCGGAGGGAGAAGCCGCGTGGTCTTTACCTGCCGTTGCCGCGGCAGCCGCCACCGGGACCAATGTGGTATCCGCGCGGGCAGGCATGCGCCGCCGGGTTGGCGTAGTTGCGCAGGCAGCCGCCATAGGGGCCGCGGTGCCAGCCGGCGCCGCAGCCACCGGCGACGGCGATGACATCGCCACTCGTCGCCGCGTCGAGGGGCGCCAGCGGCATCGCCGCTGCGGAGCCTGCGATCGCGGCGAGGGCGAAGGCTGCGGCAAGAACGGTTCGCATCATGATCTGTCCTCCCCGATCAATGGCCGGCGGCAAATGCGATGCCGGCGCGCACTTCGCCGATCGCCTGGTCGATCAGGCCGAGCGCCTTTTCACGATGGCCGCCCTTGTTCGGCTCGGCCTTGGCGAGCTCGGCACGGGCCGATTGCAGGATCCCGATGGCCTCGTCCATGTGCGGCTGCGCGCCGAGCGCATAGCCGACGCAAAGACTTGCCGCGATGGCGCCGCCGAGCATGAGGCTGCGGGGTAGAGAGGTTCGCATGTCGTTGTCTCCTCCAGCGGGCGTCAGGCTGGGGCCGCCCGGTTGCCCGGATGCAGCCCGCAGGTGGCGGGATGCCGCATCCGTCGTCTCAATAGGGCGGGCGCGCGCGGGCCGTCTTGGACTGTCGGGCGCCGGCCGCTTGCCGGCTTGGACTGACCGGCGCTGCTTGAATCACGTCACCGTGCTGATAGGTTGTCGGCGGTTGGCCTTCAGCGAGCCTTCGGGTTGCGAAGGTCGGCCGGCGTCGCCTGCGATCTTTTCAAAAAGCCTTTCTCGAAAAGTCATTCTCCGATGTCCGTCATCAGGAAAGTGCTCTCGACCGACATGCTGCCGCAGGGTCTGTCCGACCGGCAGCGATTCATCCGCTTCGCCGAGCTGTTCGAGCATTTTTCCAACACCGGCGAGCTCGATCCGGCCTCCGACGTGCCGTTCCGCGCCGCGATGAACTCGATCCACATCGGCACCACCATGCTCGGCCGCTGCAACGGAAGCTTCGTGACGGTGCGACGGGAGAAGCGTCAGGTGATCGAGACCGGCGACGACCGTTTCTGCCTCGTGCGCAACACCGGCGACCGCACCTCCCGCGTGGTCCATCGCGGCCGCGAATTCGACATGCGGCCGGGATCGATGGTGCTGCTCAAGCTTGACGAGCCGTTCTTCGCCGCCGACGGCGCGAGCGTCAAGCGCTTCACCAACGTGCATCTGCCGGCCGAGACGCTGCGGGCAATGGTCGCCGACGTCGAGGGTCTCGTCGGCTGCGAGCTCGAGCCCGGTGGCGCGCTGTCGCTGGTGATGGATTACAGCGATCTCCTGTTGCGCCATCCCACCGCCGCCGACGAAGCCGGCATGGCGATCGCCGCTCATCTGCTCGATCTCGCAGCGATCGGCCTCGGGGCCCGCAGCGATGTCGCGGCCGCGGCACGCCGCCGGGGGCTGCGCGCCGTGCGGCTCAAGGCGGTGCTGGCGATCCTGGAGACGCGCTTCCATGAGCCGGATTTTTCCGCGCAAAAGCTCGCCGTCGCCGCCGGCCTGTCCGAACGCTACGTCAATGAGCTGTTGTTCGAGGCCGGCGCAGGCTTCACCACGCGCCTCAATGAGCTGCGCCTGCGCAAGGCGGCCGACCTGCTCGCGCAACGCGAAGGCCGCATCAGCGACATCGCGTTCGCCTGCGGCTTCAACGATCTCTCTTATTTCAACCGCTGTTTCCGCCGCCGCTTCGGCCTGACGCCGACCGCGGCAAGGGGGAGGTGAGAGATCGCGATCCGCAATCGTAGGGTGGGTTAGCCCCGCGGCTGCGCGAAGCGCAGTCCGCTCGGCGTAACCCACCTCTTTTGTTTCCGTGCAGATAGACAGTGGTGGGTTACGCTGACGCTAACCCACCCTACAAAGAGTCCACCCGCGGGTGCGGATAGCGCCGCGCCAGCACCGACAGCGGCAGATGCCGCTCGTCCTCCGGCAGCTCCAGATAGGCCAGCACAAGCGACCGTTTCCAGTCGTCGATGCCGAAATCCATCGCCATCCATTTCTGCGGCTCGGGACCCTCGAGGCCCCGGACCCAGACGAAAAAGCGGGGGAGCTCGTCGGCGTCCGGCTCGCTCGTGCGTCTCCTGGCCATCAAGCTGCTCGCTGCATCAGCATCCGTTGCTAGAGGATATAGGTAGTGGCTCAGCGAAGTCGAATTCCCTGCGGCCGTTCTTGCCCGGGACGTCTTTGACAAGGGCGGCCCTTGCCACGATATCGATGCGGCCTGGACTTGCAGAGCGCCTATTGCGGCACGCCGCTGCAGGCCTGGAAGCATTCGTCATGACCTTCAAGACAGTCACTCAATCGATCCGGATCGCAGCGGAGCCTCGACGCGTCTGGGACATGCTCATCGATCCCCAGGCCGGCGAGAGATGGCGCAACGCCGACTTCAAGACGTATTGGCGCGTCTCCGGCCTGCCGGATACGCCGCAATCCTGGTCGACCATCACCATGAGGGTCGAAGTCGACGCCGTGGAGACGATTGTGACCGTCGAGCAGCAGGTGCCGCCCTCACCGCCGCGTCGGGGACAGGGGTGGGAGATCGGTGAGAACTCTGGCTGGAAGCACGCAGCCTTCTACTGGCGCAGTGCGCTCGCGATGCTGAAGCGTGCGGTAGAAGACCAGCACGAGGGCTGACGTGGCCGCATCACTGCCAGAGTTCGCTCCCGGCGACGCGATTGATGTCGGCGAGCCGCCGGCTTGCATCGCCCTCGGGGTCGAGGCTGGCGAGGAGTGTCAGCAGGCGGTGATGAGCGTCATCGGCGACCTCGACCGGCGGCGGGGCCTCGTCGAAGGCCTCGACATAGCTGCCGACGCGGTTGCGCAGGAGACGGCAAAGACCGCGCTGCTCGGGGGTCGTCGCGATCCGATCGCCAGCAGCCTGCCGTGGTTGCAGCCGCGGCAGGCCATTCCTCTCGGAACATCCCGACAATATCTGGTTGCGCTATTACAAGGGTGGGCAAAGGCGCACGTGCGCCGTGCCCACCAACTCTCTCGATCGCAAGAAATGCGTGGGCACGCTTCCACCTTCGCTCTTCGAGCTACGGCGGACAAGTCGCTTTGCCCACCCTACGAGCTAATGAGGTCGTGCGCCCGACTCTTGCATCAAAGCGCGATCGGCCTGGCGGCGGCGCTGGCGCTCACGCTCGAAAGCCTGGCCACAGCACATGCGCAGTCGGGGCCGTTCGTCTACGTGCCCAATGATAATGACAATACTGTCTCGGTCATCGATTCGACGACGAACGCGGTCACCGGGGCCACCATCGACGTCGGAAATCATCCCACTGGGGCGGCGGTTCGCGGCGACGAGTCGCTATCGCCTGCTATCACCCACCATTAGGGCGCCGCGGGCTCCGCCGAGGGATTGCTCGTGCACTTGGAGTGTTCTATGCCATGCGAACGTCGCACGCTTACGTTTAGATTCCACTGCGACGAGGTGCGGCAGCCGTAGACCGCCGAACTCGGTTTCCTATGTGAGGATCGTCGATCCGCTTCGGGCTCCCTGCGATATCGCTCAAGTCTTGCTCAGAACTTGTGCCGTCACGTCCCCGGGGCGAACGCCCACGAGCCTTTCATAGAGGACCGGATCAGTCGCGCCCTCAGTATTGATCAGGAAGACCGATGAGTCTGGGCCGAGCCCGATCTCGGCACGCAGTGCCGGGTCACCCGCCACCTTTGCCAATCCAGCGAGACCAACACCGCCACTTTCGCCGGCGACGATCGCCGGATCGCCGCCCAGGGGATAAGCGAGATCCTTCATCATGGCGACCGCCTCGTCGTCTTCGACGGTCATGAAGGCATCGGCAACTCGGGAGAGAATGCGCCACGCAACGAGGGAGGGCTCATAGCATTCGAGCATTGCCATGACGGTCGGCTTGTCATGTGGCACCTTCACGATATGGCCGGCCTTGGCACTCTCGAGAAGGCAGGCGGCGCGCGCTGGGTCCACCACAGTGAGGAACGGCCTGTCACTCCCGAACACAACTGCAAAATGAGCGGCAACCGCTGCCGCGATACCGCCGACACCAGCCTGTATGAACACATGGGTTGGGGGTTTCGGTAGTGCAACGAGCGCCTCGCGTAGCAGTGCCGTGTAGCCCTGCATGACAAGGTGCGGGATGCGTTCGTAACCAGGCCACGATGTGTCGGAGACCACGATCCAGCCCCTTTCGCTGGCGACACTCGAAGCCGCCGCAACGGAATCATCGTAGTTGCCCTCAACGCGCTCGATACGAGCGCCATAGCGCGCGATCGCTCGGCATCGCTCGTTACTGACGCCCGCATGGACAAAGATGACGCAATTTGCGCCGACCAGTTGAGCGCCTTGTGCGACCGATCGGCCGTGGTTGCCGTCGGTCGCGCACGTCACCGTTATTCCGGCGGCGACTGCGGCTACTTCCGGTGAGCGCCACTCGGATACGTCCACTCGACGGCCGAGTTGTTTCGATGCCAGCTCGAGAACGAGTTGGATGACGGCATAGGCCCCTCCGAGCGCTTTGAAGCTACCGAGACCAAGCCGTTGCCCCTCGTCCTTGATGTAAATGGATTGGACACCCAGACGACGTGCAAGAGCAGGAAGCGAAACCAGCGGGGTCGGGGTCGCCCCGTCTCGATGTTGAAGGAAGCGCTCCACCGCTTGAGCGGCTTCGATACCGAGAGCGTCGGCATCGGAAGGATCGAGCGCTAAACGATAGTCACTGAGGGTATTGCGGAGCAACATGGCGTCATCTTCTGTTGACCAAGTTCAACATAGATACCGCCCTCATTGTGATCACTGCGCTACAATTTCGCCCGGAAATCGCAGATTTTCCTCTCACGCACCCTCGCAAATGAGCATTTTACGTCGGAAGAACCTGCTAACTAGGATCGGCCGGTGAAAGCGCGGTCAACGTTCTAGGGAGTTCTCCGTGGCCGGTGGGAAAAGGGTGCTGCCATGAGCCCGCTCGCCAATCGCGCATTTGCCAAGATGAACGGCATCGGCAACGAGATCGTCGTCGTCGACATGCGTGATTCCGTTGCTCCCGTTACGTCGAACGATGTGCGCGTGGTGGCGGGCGCCGTTCCCTACGACCAGCTGATGGTACTTCACAAGCCACGGCTGGCGGGCACCGAAGCCTTCGTCAGCATCTACAACAATGACGGTTCGGAAGCCGGCGCTTGCGGCAACGGCATGCGCTGCGTGGTCCGCCGGATCTTCGAAAAGACCGGCCAGACCGTGGCGACGTTGGAGACGCGCGCCGGCCTGCTCTATTGCTGGCAGGGGCCGGTGCCCGATCTCTATACCGTCGACATGGGCGCGCCCAAGTTCGGTTGGCGGGATATTCCGCTTGCGCAAAAGTTTAGCGACACCCGCTACATCGACTTACAAGTTGGGCCGATCGACAATCCGATCCTCCATTCGCCCGCAGTCGTGAGCATGGGCAATCCGCACGCGATCTTCTGGGTCGACAACGTCAACGGCTATGATCTCGGGCGTTTTGGTCCGCTGCTCGAAAATCATCCGATGTTCCCCGAGCGCGCCAACATCACGCTCGCTCATATCGTTGATCGCAACCACATCACGACCCGCACCTGGGAGCGTGGTGTCGGCGTGACCAAGGCTTGCGGCTCGGGGGCTTGCGCAACCGCTGTCGCTGCTGCGCGACTGAAGCGCACCAGCCGAGCCGTCGAGATCACGCTGCCCTGCGGCAAGCTCGGCATCGAGTGGCGTGAACGCGATGACCACGTGCTGATGACGGGCACAGCAACCTTCGAATATGAGGGGACTTTCGATCCAGCTCTCTTCGTGCCCGTCGTGTGAAGCCGACATGGAGCCTACTCGTTAGCGTCGACGTGTTGACCGGCTTGCCGGCTCAGGTCGCCCAAGCATCAGCCTTCTTAGTCATTGGCTCAGCTTCCTGGCGACATCGAGAAGAACGTTTGCACCGGCGATCAACTCGTTGTCGGCCGTGAACTCCGCAGGATTGTGACTGATCCCACCTTTCGATGGTACGAAGATCATCGCCGCGGGTGCAACGCGCGCAATCATTTGCGCATCGTGACCCGCGCCTGACGTCATTCGCCTGCACGCCAACTGCCGCTCAGCCGCGGACTGCTCAACGGCAGCCACGATTTCGGGCGCGAACGTCACGGGTTCGAAGCGAGCCAAACGCTCGGTCGTTACCTCATAGCCTTCATCGCGAAGCCCGTCTAAGAAGCGCTGGAGAGCAGCCTCCTGAGATCTCAGCCGACCCTCGTCCGGATTCCTCAAGTCGACAGTAAAGACAGCGGCGGACGGAATTACGTTGATCGCATTTGGTTCGAACCGCATGGTGCCGACAGTCGCCACGGCGTCCTGCGTTCTTCGCGCCAGGTCATCAAGGAAAGCAATGACGAGTCCCGCTGCAACACCGGCATCGCGACGCATCACCATAGGCGTCGTTCCTGCATGGTTTGCTGTGCCGCCTATTGACACTCTTTGCCACGAAATGCCCTGGAGGTTTTCGACCGCACCGATAGGCAGCCCCTCGGCTTCCAATACAGGACCTTGTTCTATGTGGAGTTCGACGTAAGCATGGGGGCGCAGGAATCCCGGTTCTCGGGATCCGGCATAGCCGATACGAGCAAGCTCCGCCCCAAGCGTCGTTCCGTCGGTCCCGACGACTGCAAGAGCGTCGTCGGTAGCCAATCCTCCCGCTGCGACGAGACTGCCCATCATGTCAGGGGCGTAACGCACACCCTCTTCATTGGTGTAGGCGACCACGGCAAGAGGCCGAACCGGTCGTAGGTTCGCTTGCTGCATTGCTTCGATCACCGCCAAACCGGCCAGCACACCAAAGCAGCCATCGTAGATGCCGGCATCAATTACGGTGTCTATATGGGATCCCATTACGACCAGCTCGCCTGAAGAGCCTTCCGGCTCCCAGACGCCATAGATGTTGCCGATGCGATCGATTTCGATGCGCAAGTCCGCTTGCTTCAGCCAACCACAAAGAAGGTCTCGCCCCTCGCGATCGGCGTCGGTAGCCGCGACACGGCAAAGGCGTCCGGTTTCGTCGCGGCCGGTTGCCCCCAGTTCTTTGATACGCTCGATCAGGCGAGCTGCGTCAATCGCAAGAATCATTGCCATCCATCCTTGGAGGTCGCCCCCAGGCCGGGCTCTTCAGCCGCTGTGCCTGGCGTTATGTTGCTGGTAGTCGACGCCGCGTGATTGCGACATGGAGCTTGGTGCCGGTGAGAAGCCCATCGTCGTTGAAGTCGTAGCTTGGGTTGTGCAAGGGAGCAGAGTTCGTGCCATTGCCTACGAATAGAAAGCAGCCCGGCAGGTGCGCCAGAAACCGTGCGAAGTCTTCCGATCCAGTCATAGGTTCACGTGCGGTCGCGACATTCTCCGGCGGAGCGACGGTGTGTGCGGCCGCAAACGCTTCCTCGACGAGGGCAGGGTCGTTCAGGAGCGGAACAAACTCGCGCGTATATGTAACCTCGACGGCAAGATTGTAGGTTCGGGCGGTTCCTTCAGCAATCACGCGCATCTGGGCCTCGATCTCCGCACTGACTTCGGGGCGGAAGCTGCGGGCATCGCCCAGGATCCGTGCCAGTCCTGGGAGCGCGTTCCGGGTACCGTCGGTAATGAGCTCGGTCACCGAGACGACACCGATATCGGTCGGGCTCAGCCGCCGAGACACTATCGACTGAATATTCATGACGGTCGCGCACGCGGCCACAAGGGCCTCCTTGCCCTGATGAGGACGGGCGGCGTGGCCGCCGATGCCCTTCAGTACAATTTCGAAGTTGTCCTCTGCCGACATAATGGGCCCAACACGGGTTTGCACGTGCCCGACCGCAAGACCTGGCATGTTATGGAGGCCATAAATTTCCTCAAACGGAAACCGTTCCATCAGACCGTTGTCGAGCATCGCGAGTGCCCCTCGACCCCATTCCTCGGCGGGTTGGAAGACAAAACGCACGGTGCCATCGAACCCACCTTCTTCGGACAGAAGCTTGGCGGCCCCAAGAAGCATCGCGGTATGACCATCATGCCCGCACGCATGCATAACACCGGGATTGAGAGACCGATGGCCAATCTCTCCTTGCTCAGAGATGCGTAGTGCGTCCATGTCGGCGCGCAGCGCGATGCAGCGATTGCCCGTTCCGCGCCTCAGCGTGCCAACCACTCCCGTACCGCCGATCCCCTCAGTAACGTCGTCCAAACCAAATTCGCGGAGCTTGGCTGCCACGAAGGCTGCAGTGCGGCGCTCCTCGAACCCGAATTCTGGATGCCGATGGAGATCGCGTCTCCACTCCGTCATTTCACGGTCCAGCGTCGCAAAGTCGGTCATTGGGGTGTCTCCTTGGAAAGTGCTTATCTCGCTGCGATCAACGCATCGGCGGGGCGTATTGCGCGCCGCCATCTTTCACGAGGCGGTTGATGCCGCGGGGAATGCCCAGCGGTACAATATTGCGATCCCAGATCTCGGCGAAGTTGCCGACCGCCTTAACTGCATTCACAGCCCACTGGGTGTCCAAGCCCAAAGCCGCACCGAGATCGTTCGTCTCGCCCATGAAACGCTGAATTTGGGGATTAGCGCTCTTACGGAACGTTTCTATATTTGATTGGGTAATGCCGAACTCCTCGGCGGTGAGCAGCGCGACATGCGTCCAGCGGACGATGTCGAAAAAGCGTTGGTCACCTTTGCGGACGAAGATTCCGAGAGGCTCTTTCGAGATGATTTCGGGTAGCACGACATAGTTGTCGCCCGCGGGACCCAGCGTCGCCTTGAACGCACCCAGTTGCGCACTGTCATTCGTGTAGGCGTCGCAGCGGTCGCTCGTCAGCGCGTCGCGGATCTGTTCTAGCTTCTCAATGACAACAGGTTTTAGTTCAAGCTTATTGGCTCGAAAATAGTCGACGAGGTTCACCTCGCCGGTCGAGCCAGGCTCCACACAGACGGATGCGCCGTTGAGATCCAGCGCACTTTTTGCACCAATGCTTTTCTTTACGAGAAAACCTTGGCCATCATAGAAGTAGACTGCAGCGACCTCCAGGCCGAGACTGGCCTCACGGGTGAGAGTCCAGGTCGTATATCGCGCAATGAGGTCGACTTCGCCAGACTGCAGTGCGGGGAAGCGTGTAAGACTAGTCAAAGAAGTGAAGCGCGCCTTCGCGGGATCGCCGAAGATTGCGGCTGCGACGGAACGGCAGAGGTCAACGTCGAGCCCCTGCATGACGCCCTTGCTGTCGGCGAAACTAAAGCCGGGCTTGTCCCCCGAGATGCCACAGATCAGATATCCGCGGGCCTTGATGGCACCGAGCGTGTCGACTGTACCGGCTGCTGCGGGTGAGTTCTGTGCCTGAGCTTGAGCGGCCAACGGCGCGATCGCGAACGCTGCTGCGCAGATCGTCGTACGCAGGGCTCGCCGCAACACGTCGTGGCGTTTCGCGAGCGTCGAACAGTACAAATCCGAATGTCTCATAGTGCAGTCCTCCTTCAAAGGCAGTGTGGTTGCTCGCGTTGATCTTTCCCGGTCTATTCATCTTAGGACCGGATCTGCGCTGGCTAGGATGCGTTCGATCAGGCGAGTTGCATCAATCGCAAGAATCATTGCCATCCATCCATGGAGCCGCCTCCGGGACCAGCCCCTCGGCGAGCCGCGGCCTCCCGTTGTGTCAATCAAATCCGTCGGTTCGGTATTTCCCGAGTTGGCACATCGGAAGATCAGTGCTCTCTAAGAACTTGACCTAAGAATAGCTTGAGCCGATCGGTCTTTGGTTGGCCAAACACCGCCTGCGGACTTCCAGATTCGACGATCTGGCCGTGGTCCATGAACACGACGCGATCGGCGACTTCGCGGGCAAATCCCATCTCATGGGTGACGCAAATCATCGTCATGCCATCCCTGGCGAGCGAAACCATCGTATCGAGCACCTCTTTGACCATCTCCGGATCGAGAGCCGACGTTGGTTCGTCGAACAGCATGATCTTAGGCTTCATGCATAGGGCGCGGGCGATGGCGACGCGCTGTTGCTGTCCGCCCGAAAGTTGTCCCGGGAACTTATTGGCTTGATCGGGAATGCGGACACGCTCCAGGTAGGCTCTTGCCTGAGCTTCGGCGTCTGCGCGAGCGACGCCGCGCACGAGCATGGGTGCGAGCGTACAGTTCTCGAGAACAGTCAGATGCGGGAATAAATTGAAGCTTTGGAACACCATCCCGACCTCCCGGCGAACGGCATCCAGATGGGCGATGTTGTGGTCGACCTGTATGCCGTCCACGACGATCGCGCCCTGCTGATGTTCCTCGAGATTGTTGATACAGCGGATAAGCGTGGACTTGCCCGAGCCCGAAGGCCCGCAGATCACGACCCGTTCGCCGGCTGCCACGTCCAGATCGACGTCGCGAAGTACGTGCAAGCTACCGTACCACTTGTTGACCTTCTGTATCGAAACGGCAATCGCCTTTGCTGGCGAGCTAGTCTCGGCGATCGCTGGCTCGATCACTTTAAGTCCCTTTCGAGTCATCTGGAGTCTCTCGCAGGAGGGCGGTTCAAGAACTCGCCCGGGGTGATGAATGACTAGCGGTGTCTATGCATGTTGAGGCCGATTTCCAGCCATTGGCTGTATCTCGACATTGCGAAGCAGAAGGCGAAGTAGATCAGGCCGGCAAAGATGTAGGTTTCCACTCCGAATCCTTGCCAGGCTGGCTCGGCGACGGCGACCTGCGCCGAGTGCAGAAGGTCGTATAGACCGATGACCAGGACCAGCGAGGTGTCCTTAAAGAACCCGATGAAGTTGTTGACGAGCGGCGGAATGACGGTCCGCAAGGCCTGCGGAAGCACGATCCGTCTTGAAGTCTGCCAATAGGAAAGCCCCAACACGTACGCAGCCTCGTACTGCCCCTTCGGAAGCGCTTGTAGGCCGCCGCGCACGACTTCCGCTAGATACGCGGCAAAGAACAGGATGATGGCGATCTGGGCTCGAAGTAGTTTGTCGAGATTGACGCCTTCGGGCATCAACAGCGGAAACATCACGCTCGCCATGAAAAGGAGGGTAATCAGGGGGACGCCGCGAATGACTTCGACGTAGGCCACGCAGAGCCATTTGATGAACGGAAGGTCCGAGCGTCGGCCGAGCGCTACGAAGACTGACAACGGAAACGCGATCGCCACCCCGATAGTCGCAATGATAAGAGTGAGTGCCAGGCCGCCCCAGTTCACCTGGGAAACGAATGTGAGCCCGAAAATGCCGCCCCACATGAGAAGTCCAATCAGGAGGAGCGTAAGCACCCACACTGCTGCGAGTTCGATGCGCCAGAACCGCTTCATTGCTGACACGACGAACAATCCAACGAAGAGTGCAATAACGATCGTTGGTCGCCATTGCTGCTCGAACGGATATATGCCGAAAAGGATGAAGCGGTACTTCTCCCCGATGACTGCCCAGCAAGCCCCACTTCCCAGCGCTCTACAGCTATCGGTAATGGGGCCCTGGGGACCCGCTGGAACACTCCACACGGCGTCCAAAAAAGCCCATTGGAATAGCGAGAGTCCGGCCTTCGCCATGGCCGCCAGCAAGACCAATGTCGTGAGCGAGGAAAGCCAGGAGTAGAAGAGGTTCTCCCGCGCCCAAGCGAAGAAGCCGCCACCGATCAATTCCGGGCGTTCGCGCGCTTCAATCAGCGTCGGATTGACGGTGTGTTCAACCGAAGCGGTCATGGTCAGCGCTCCACCAGCGCCACGCGGGCGTTGTAGATGTTCATCAGAAGACTGATAGAAAGACTGATCGTTAAATAGACGCCCATGATGACGCCCACGAGCTCGATGGACTGACCCGTTTGATTCATCGAGGTCGTCGCGACGGACACAATGTCCTGGTAGCCGATCGCGACGGCGAGGGAGGAGCCTTTGGTCACATTCAGATACTGGCTGGTCAACGGAGGCACCATGACGCGCAACGCCTGCGGAAATACGATCCACGTCAGAATGTTTTTCGGATGGAGCCCGAGGGCGCGCGCCGCTTCGTGCTGCCCACGACCCACCGATTCGAGGCCCGATCGAACGATTTCGGCGATGAAGGCGGCATTGTAGATGACTAGACCTACGAGAAGCGCGAAGAATTCCGGAGAAACGGTGACGCCGCCGCGAATGTTGAAGCCCTTTGGCTGAGGCATGTCGATGTCTACGGATGCGCCGAGCGCGAATGCCACGACAAGGGGGATGACGACCAGAAGGAGCGTGGCTACGGGCCAGAGGGACCTTGCGCGGCCGTCCTCCAGTTGCCTGCGCGACGCTCTCTTCGCGTACAGCTTCGTTGCCACCAGGCCAAGTACAAAGGCGAGCAGCGTCCAACTATGCGCGGTTTGCCAATCGAGAACGGGGAAGCTCAATCCACGGTTCGACAGAAAAACACCGGCGACGGGATTTAGAGCTTGCCGCACCGGGGGCAATTTCTGGAGAATAGTGTACCAAAGAAAGAGCTGTAGCAGGAGCGGGACGTCGCGGAATAAATCGACGTAAATGGAAGCAAGCTTGGCGAGCAGCCAATTCTTCGAAGTGCGCGCGATGCCGATGGCGGTGCCGAGAATTGTTCCAAGAATGATAGCCCAGGACGCGACCCACAGCGTATTCAGCGTCCCTACGAGAAGCGCGCGGAAATAGCTGTCGGCCGGCGTGTAAGAAATCAAGTGTTCCGCAATAGGCAGGCCCGCTTCACGAGTAAGGAAGCCGAAACCCGAGGAGATGTTGCGCGCTGCGAGATTGTGATGGAGGTTGCCCGCGAGCCAGAAGACGCCTCCAAACAAGGCAATCGCTGCGAGTGCTTGCCAAACAAATCTACGGACAGCGACGTTCGAGGCAAGTGTACTCAACGTTGTTGGCTGCCGATTGTGCGTTTGTATGCCGTCGTCGACTGCAGACATATTACTCCACCGCGAACTTCGATAAGTGGGACAGAATGGTGACGTGTCTCCGCAGGAGAAGTCGAGGGGGCCGTCGGGAGGCCGTTCCTCTCGTCTCCGCTGACGCGCCTGTATCAACGCATCGGGGGAGCGTATTGAATGCCACCATCCTTCATTAGGCGGTTCACGCCACGCTGAATGCCCAGACCGGCGATGGTGCGGTCCCACAACTCGGCAGTATTTCCGACTGCCTTGATCACATTGACGGCCCATTGCGCATCCAGGCCAAGGGCGGCGCCCAGATCGCCGGTTTCGCCCATGAAGCGTTGATTCTGCGGATCGCGCGTCTTCCGGAAGGTGTCGATATTGCTTTTGGCGATACCGAGCTCCTCGGCGGTCAGCATGGCGATGTAAGTCCAGCGAACTATGTCGAAGAAGCGCTGGTCGCCCTTGCGCACGAAGATTCCCAGCGGTTCCTTTGAAATGATCTCGGGAAGAACAATGTATTCGTCGCCGGCCGGTCCCATTGCAAGTTTCAGGGAGCCGAGTTGCGAGGCATCGTTCGTATAGGCGTCACATCGGTTGTTTGCCAACGCATCGCGAACCTGTTCGATCTTTTCGATGACGACAGGCTTCAGTGCGATATTGTGGGCGCGGAAGAAGTCGACCATGTTGGCTTCGCTTGTCGTGCCCTGCGTCACGCAGACGGTCGCACCGTCGAGTTCCAGCGCGCCTTTTACGCCGAGGCTCTTCTTTGCCATGAACCCCTGGCCGTCATAGAAATAGACCGAGGCAACGTCTAGACCCAGGCTGGCTTCGCGAGTGAGTGTCCACGTGGTGAAGCGAGCCAACATGTCGACTTCACCTGATTGGAGTGCAGGGAAGCGTGTCAAGCTGGTGAGGGAGGTGAAGCGAATCTTCTCCGGGTCGCCGAAGATCGCGGCCGCGACCGAGCGACAGATGTCCGCATCCAGTCCTTGCATCACGCCTTTGCTGTCCGGGAAGCTGAAGCCCGGCCGATCGCCTGCCACTCCACAGATCAAGTACCCGCGTGCCTTGATGGCTCCGAGCGTGTCGACCTTGTCTGAGGCGGCGGCGCCCTGACCGCTCTGGGTTTGCGCCTGGGCGCTAAGCGGAGCGATTGCCATCGCAGCGACCAGGACTGCGGCACCAAGTGCGACCGCCAGCTTTGAATGCGGCCTGCCAGCGCGCGGGTGAGAGTTTCCGAACGTCTCCATGGTCGATCCTTCCTGTTTGGATGATGCCTTGTTTTTGTCTTTTGGGCGGGCCTTGCGGCATCACCGGTTCTTTTACGAAAGCTCGGCGAGGAGCAGCCGTATCAGGCCGCCGCCGATGCGACTGGTTGCCCGTCCCGGATCGCTGCCTCTCCGAGATCCCAGAACAGGCCCGTCATGATCTGCATTCCTTCCTCCGCCACGGAGACGAGCATGTGCTCGTCCGGTGCATGTTGGGAGCAGGAAGGATAGGAGTGCGGGATCCAGAGGGTCGGCATGCCGATGATCTCGGCAAAGACTTCGTTCGGCAGCGACCCACCAAAGTTTGGCAACAAAGATGCTTCGCGACCGAGCGTCGTCTCCATCGACGAGAGAGCGAACTGAACCCAACCGTTGTCGAGGTTGGTCCGGGTCGCAAGATAGAAGTCCTCCTTGATTTCCTCGATCGTCACGTCGGAGAAACCTCGCGCGTCCAAATGGACGCGCAGGGCGGGAAGAACTTTCGCCGGATCGACACCAACGACATAGCGCAGCTGGCAGGTCGCGTTAGCGGTACCCGGCACGGCATTGACCGGCGCGTCCGGCCGGCCGCAGATGAAGGCCAAGACCTCGAAATTGCACCAGCCATAGACCTGTTCCGCGCCCGCCAAGCCCGGCTCACCCCAGTTGTCGTCAATCGCCGGGTCATCGGGTCCTGTTTCGAGGACGATTCTTTTCAGGGCTGCGCGGACCTCGGGCGGCATGCGCTCCGGAGTCCATTCCGGGATCGCGATGCGGCCGGTCGGATCGGTAATAGTTGCGATCGCATGGGCAAGTCTGATGCCGGGATTGACGAGCAGGCCACCCCAGTTTCCGGAATGATATGCTCCTTCGCGGATATCGCTGGTCAGACGAAAGCCAACGCTGCCTCGACCGCCGAGAAACAGGGTCGGTGCACCTGCCGCCAAACGAGGGCCGTCGGAAGCGATAAGACAGTCCGACTTGAGCAGATCGCGGTGGTTTCTCGCGAGTTCGGCCAGCCCGAGCGAGCCGGTCTCTTCGCCCATCTCGATGAGCGCTTTGGTGTTGAACCCAAGCTGGCCGCGTCTTTCCAGCACGATGCGCAAGGCAGCCAAGTTGATGGAGTGCTGACCCTTGTTGTCCGCAGTGCCTCGGCCGTAGATGCGTCCTCCGGCTTCATCCAGTACCCAGGGATCACGGCCATCCTTCCAGTCGCCACTCATCCCCCACAGAACGTCGCCGTGGCCGTAGATCAGAATAGTGGGGCGTCTCGGATCTTCGATCCGCTCGGCATACATAGCCGGTAGACGCCGTGCGATCGGGTTCTCGAGGACTTGGCATGAAAAACCCATCCGCTCCAGGAGCGGACGCATTTCCTTGTTCAAGTAGTGAAGATTGTCGTCGCGGCAGTCTTCTCGCGGGCTTTCGCTGCGGATAGCAATGCGAGGGGCCATCTCGGCCGTAAAGCCGCCGTCCACGACATAGTTTCGCGCGGCGGCGACCGCAGCTTCCCTCATGGTCGGTTGGGCAACGTTAGACATCAGAACTCCGGAAAGGAAGAATCGCCGACTGCGAGCCCACGCCGCCGCTCCCTGCGTCGCGGTTCTTGTGCCTTAAGAATGTGCATATTCAGACATGATCAGTATTGCGGCGCCGCCGAGTTGTGCGCTCGGATTCAAGCTGCCGAATGCAATCTTCCCTCGTTTTCTCGGCACCGGCCGAACGAATTGTGGTGGTTCACTCGAAACCGCTCGGAGCGCCATTTCGGAGGGGAGTGCCGCAAGCTCGGGTCGGGGTTATCGACGAAAGGGGGGCGGCGAGAGGACTGAGATGCGGGGATTCTCGTCGAAAAGATATTGCGCGCAGGCTCAAAAACGCTTTTAGCTTGAGAGGCTTACTGGACGATGGAGGCGTTGATGCCGAAGAAGCTCGGGGTGGATGACCTCGATCAATATGATCTAGCAATCCTCGAAATTCTTCAGCGCGACAACACGACTCCGCAACGCACTGTCGGAGACATGGTCAACCTGTCCGCTGCGGCCGTTCAGCGCCGGATCAGCAGGCTTCAGAAGGGGGGCGTCATCGAAAGCAACGTCGCTATCCTCGATCCGGAAACCGTGGGTTTGCCGATCACGATCCTCGTGGAAGTCCACATCGAGAGCGAGCGTCTTGATTTACTCGAGGCTGCCAAGAAGGCGTTCATTGCGACCCCGGAAGTCCAGCAATGCTACTACATTACTGGCGACATGGATTTCGTGTTGGTGATCACCATTGCCTCGATGCGGGATTACGAAGAGCTTACCAAGCGCTTGTTTTTCGAGAATCACAACGTCAAGCATTTCAAGACGATGGTGGTCATGGATCGCGTCAAAGCGTCGATGGGCCTAAAATTGCCCACCGAGAAAACGAATAAATAGGTCGTGCGCTTCGATCAGTCGTCTAGTGCCATGGCGAGGACGCGCGCGACGTGAACGGCTTCCCGGGCGGCTCCGTCCCAGATCTGATGGCGACAGTTTGTGCCGTCCGCGACGATGAGACCCTCAAAATCTGCCTGCGGATGCTGGGGAAAGCGACTCACCCATGCCACCGAGATGTCGATCGTAACCGCTGCGTACGACCGAGTTTCCGCACTCGTCTCTCTGACAGAACGGCATCTCGCAAGGCGGCTTTGTGACTTGTGGCCCCAACCTGCAACATTCTTGCAAAATGGGAGGGCATTTAGACGCGTTTCTCGCCGTCAAACGCAATAATGATAGGCTCAAGCTCAGTTTTCTACCTGCGTTCGATTCCCTATCTCCCAAACTTGCCGGGGCTCTTGCCCCGGCGTTTTTTCTTAACCCGCGACTGCGCGAGACCATTCGAATCGGAGCTGAGATCCGACGAGAGTGAGATCGGCAAAATTGCGAATCCTACAGTGTCGGTGCTGAAATGAGAGATTTCCAGTCGCCAGGACGTTCCGAAGCATTCGGCGTCAATGGAATGGCCGCGACCCCGCACCCGCTGGCCACGCTGGCCGCAATCGAAGTGCTGCGCGAAGGCGGCAACGCCATAGATGCAGCCGTGGCGGCCGGCGCTGTGCTTGCTGTCGTTGAGCCAACCCAGACCGGCGTGGGTGGGGATTGCTTCGTTCTGCTGAAACGGGAAGGGCAACCGATCATCGCGCTCAACGGATCCGGAGCGGCGCCGTCGGCCGCGAGTGTCGAACGGCTCGCAGAAGCCGGCGTAACGACGCTCGACCCCGAGAGTGCGCACGCGGTTACTGTTCCAGGTGCCGTGCGAACGTGGGCCCGGTTGGCAGAGGATCACGGAACGCTTGATCTCGCACGTCTCCTTTCACCTGCCATCGCCGCTGCGGAAAATGGCTATTCCGTCGCTGAGCGGCTGGCGAGGGACTGGGCGAGGCAGATCCCGAAGCTCTCCCGTCTGGCTGCTACGACGTCAATCTTTCTCCCCCGTGGCAAAACGCCGGCCCCCGGCGATTTGCACACGCAGCCCATGCTGGCCCGCACCCTTCGGGATGTCGCCGCAAAGGGCCCCGACGTGTTTTACGAGGGATGGATTGCGGAGAGCATCGTAAAGGCCCTGCGCTCGCTCGGTGGTTTTCATACCGTTGAGGATTTTGCCGCCTTCCGGCCGCGCTACGAGAAGCCAATATCCGCGTCCTACCGTGGTTTTGAGCTGTGGGAATGTCCGCCGAATGGCTCAGGCGTTGCTGCTCTAGCCATGGCAAGTCTGCTCGACCGTCATGGCGTCGCGGACTTTGCTCCCGTATCGGTGGAGCGCTACCATCTCTTGGCCGAGATCGCGCGCATTGGCTATGCGGAGCGCGACGCCTTCGTCGGCGATCCCGACACCGGGCATGTGCCGGTCGAGCGCATGACCTCGTCTGCCCGTGCCGACATTCTCTCTCACCGGATATCATTGAGCGGGCGGCTGAGCGACATCGCGCCGATCACAATGCCGGAGCACAAAGACACGGTGTTCCTGTCAATCGTGGACAAAGATCGCACCGCGGTTTCATTTATCAATTCCGTCTTCGATGATTTCGGCAGCGGCATCGTGGCACCCGAATGCGGGGTCTTGCTGCACAACCGCGGCTTCGGCTTTGTGCTCGAGCCCGGCCATCCCAACGTGATCGCGGGTGGCAAGCGACCAATGCACACCATCCTGCCTGCCATGCTGACGCGAGGCGGCGAGTGCGTCTTGTCGTTCGGCGTGACAGGAGGGCATTTCCAGCCCATTGGACAGATCCAGGTCCTGTCGAACCTACTCGATCACAAAATGTCGGTGCAGGAAGCGATCGACCAACCGCGTATCTTCGCACGCGGCGACGTACTGGAGGTCGAAGCGACCGTTCCGGGTAACATCGTCGAGGGGCTTCGTGCCTTAGGGCACCTCCCGACGCGAGCGGCAAATCCACTCGGAACTGCCCAAGCGATTTGGATCGACCGCAAACGTGGACTTCTCAGAGGTGGGGCTGATCCCCGTCGGGATGGCGTCGCCCTTGGTTATTGAGATCAGATGTCTTCCACTGCGGGTCAAGCGGGGGATGCAACCGCCGTGCGGTGAGGCGCTCAGGCACCAATGGACGCTGCGGATTCCTTGAGGCACTCTTTGAACAAGCGGGCCGCGGGAGTCAGCGACGAGCCGTCGCGCATCACGATTGATACGCGAGCCTTCGGGAGCGTCTGGGAATTTCCGAGCGGAGTTAGCCCCCGCGCTGCCGCTCGATCGCGAAACAACCAAGCTGATACGATTCCAACGGCATCGGTCTGTCGCACCAGAGGCAGCAGCACAGCCAGTGTTTGGCAGACCATAATATCCCGAGGCGGCGCTCGGCGGCAGGCCAGGTCCGGTGGTCGCTCTGCGCGCCGATATGGATGCGTTGCCCGTTGAGGAACGCAACGATCTGCCGTTTAAGTCCACTGCGAAGGGCGAATACCTCGGCAAGCCGACATCCATTGCTCACGCCTGTGGACATGATACGCACGTCGCAATGTTGCTGGGTGCGGCCGAGGCGCTGTCCGCCGTGCGCGCCGAGCTCCCCGGCACCGTCGTCTTTCTTTTCCAGCCGGCGGAAGAGCTGGGCCCCGGGCCTGAGCTCAGTGGCGCCTCTGCCATGGTCGAAGCCGGCGCACTCGACAACCCGAAGGTCGATGTCGTGATGGGACAGCACATCGGGGCCGCCTCGCCATCGGGCACGATCGGCTATCGACGGGGCAGTCTGATGGCCAGCATCGACATCTTCAGGATTTCCCTCAAAGGCAAAGGTGGGCACGGTGCAATGCCATGGCTCTCCAAGGATCCGACGCTGGCCGCTGCCGAGATCACCCTGGCTTTGCAAAACATTGTCAGCAATCGGACCAACCCGTTGGATGGGTCGATCGTGGTGACCGTGGGCCAGTTGCAGGGCGGGACTCGCTTCAACATCCTGCCGGAGACCGCGGAGATCGCGGGCACGATCCGGTCGCTTTCGATCGAAAATCGAAAAATCGCGCAGGAGAACGTTCGCATCAAGGACCTTATCGTCCGGTGATCAAGTTCCTTGCCGCGAGGACCAGCGGCTTTCGCCTGGAAGGCGTGCCCTATTCGGAAGAAATGCTCAAGTTTGCGAAGAGGCGTCTTAACTGCTGTTTGTGATGGCAACTACGCAGACTTGGTTCTGCGGCACAGCTCCGTGAACGCCTCGAAAATGACGGCGTCGCAGTTGCCTGGTACGGCGACACGACAGGTTGATTTTACAAGACAGTCGGTCTAATAAATAGACATGACAGCGAGCTCCCCGTCAGCCGAACCTCGTCCCCGTGGCCGTCCGCCCAAGGACCAAACCGGGCCAGACGCGCCGCGCGTGCGGCTGCTGCGCACTGGCGTCGCGATCCTGACGGAGAAGGGCTTCAGTGCCGTCGGGATCGAAGAGATACTGGAATCTGCGGAGGTCCCAAAGGGGTCGTTCTACCACTACTTCGGCAGCAAGGACGTCTTCGGTCTCGAACTGATCGACGCCTATGCCGACTACTTCGCACGCAAGCTGGACCGATGGTTCGACAACACGAACCGTGCTCCGCTCGACCGTCTCCGCGATTTCATCGCGGATGCCCGATCTGGGATGGCGCGCTACCGCTACCGGCGCGGCTGCCTCGTCGGCAATCTCGGACAGGAGATGGGTGTCCTGCCAGAGCCGTTCCGAAAACGCCTCGCCGCCGTCTTCCGGGACTGGGAAGCGCGGACGTCCCGTTGCCTGCGCTCGGCGCAAGAGGCGGGCGAGATTCCCAGAAGCATCGATTGCGAACGCCTCGCGCAGTTTTTTTGGACGGGCTGGGAGGGCGCTGTGCTGCGCGCCAAGCTCGAACGGCGCCCCGACGCGCTAGACGTGTTCGCCGAAGGCTTTTTCGCGATGATCCGGGCAAGAAGTAAGGGAAGATGACGGTGGGCAAGAATTTCAGAGCCATCCTGATCGAGTATGATGGTAGCCGGCAGTCGGTCGGACTGGCCGAGCTTTCCCGGGACCGGTTGCCCGAGGGAGATGTGACCGTACGGATTGCCTGCTCGACCTTGAACTACAAGGACGCGCTGGCGATCACGGGGAAGAGCCCGGTTGTTCGTGACTTTCCTATGATCCCCGGCATCGATTTCGCCGGGGCGGTCGAAGAATCCTCGAACGCCGACTTCAAGCCAGGCGATCGAGTTGTGCTGAACGGATGGGGCGTGGGCGAGCGGCACTGGGGCGGGTTGGCCGAAGTCGCGCGCGTGAAGGGCGATTGGCTGATCCCTCTAGAGCGCACCTTTTCCGCGACTCAGGCGATGAGCATCGGGACCGCCGGTTACACCGCGGCGCTCTGCGTGATGGCGCTCGAGCGTCAGGGCGTTTCGCCCGGAAGCGGCGAGGTGGTCGTGACCGGCGCAGCCGGCGGGGTTGGCAGTGTCGCGACAGCGCTACTCGCCAAGCTCGGTTATGAGGTGGTTGCCGTTACGGGCCGTCCAGAGGAGGTGGACTATCTCATGAAGCTCGGCGCGAAGCGCATCCTGCCGCGATCGCAGTTCAGCGAGCCAGGGAAGCCGCTCGCGAAGGAACAATGGGCTGGGGCGGTCGACGTGGCTGGCGGGCAGGTGCTCGCCAATGTCTGCGCATCGATGAAGTATCGCGGCGTGGTCGCGGCGTGCGGCCTCGCCGGAGGCTTGAGCTTTCCGGCAACCGTCGCCCCGTTTATCTTGCGAGGCGTCACGCTTGTCGGCATCGACAGCGTCATGTGTCCTCGCGAGGAACGCCGAGAGGCGTGGCGGCGGCTTGCCCGCGACCTCGATCCGTCCCTCCTCGAATCAATGACCGAGCGCGTGCCGCTCGAAGCCTGCATCACCGTTGCGGACCGGCTCATGGCGGGCGCGGTGCGCGGCCGCGTGATCGTACCAATCTCTAACGAACATTAATCTGGGATCCAAAGTCATGACCCAAGCCGTCAGCCGCTTCCCCGTTCCCGATCTCGCCGACATGCCCGACGACATCCGCAGCCGCATCCTGGCCGTTCAGGAGAGGTCGGGCTTCATTCCCAACGTCTTTCTCGTGCTCGCGCACCGGCCGGACGAGTTCCGTGCCTTCTTCGCCTATCATGACGCGCTGATGGAAAAGCCCGGCAACCTGACCAAGGCCGAGCGCGAGATGATCGTGGTTGCGACCAGCAACCTCAACCAGTGTCAGTATTGCGTCGTCGCGCATGGCGCGATCCTGCGGATTCGTGCTAAGGACCCGCTCATCGCCGATCAGGTCGCGGTCAACTATCGCAAGGCGGACATCACAGATCGCCAGAAGGCGATGCTGGATTTCGCGGTTCGGGTCTCGACGGAAGCTCAAACGGTCTCCGAGAGCGATTTTGCTACGCTGAAGTCGCATGGCTTCACCGAGGAGGACATCTGGGACATCGCTGCGATTTCGGCCTTCTTCGGCCTGTCGAACCGGCTTGCCAACGTCACCAGCATGCGTCCGAATGCCGAATTCTACGCTATGGGCCGTAGCTGAGAGGAGGCGCGCGATGGAGCTTTCATCGGAGCAATTGGCGCTGAAGGAAAGAGCCGCGGCGCTCTCCAACGGGTTGCTGCGCAAGCGCGGCGCCGAAATCGATCAATCACGCGAGTATCCCTTGGATGTCGTCGAAGCGCTGAAGGTCGAGCGTTTCATGGGAATGAATTCGATTCCGCGCGGCATCTGATTTCGGGACAAGAAGACCTGATAACGAATATGGATTGCGCCGGATACGCCGACGAAACTGTTTCTTCGTTCACCGGCCGCTCGGGAAGTTAGTCGATGTGTTCGGGTTGGCGCTCGCGCCATCGTTCTTGCGGGCCATTTGTGCAATTCCCTCGTTCGGGAATGACGAAATTCGCCGTGAACGTTTGTTCGCCCGATACCAACAAAAATACCAACAAAACGGGCGGGTGCATGGGGTACACGGGATCCGGTGTCCTGCCGTGAGTTTTCACAAGTGTCTTCAATACGCCACGAAAATTTTCCCAGGAAAATCCGGAATCGAAAGAATTTAAATCGTTGTTTTTGCTAGTGTTCTCAGCTTGGTGCCCCTGGCCGGAATCGAACCAGCACTCCTTGCGGAACTCGATTTTGAGTCGAGCGCGTCTACCAGTTCCGCCACAGGGGCCCTCGGTCGGCCCCTCCTGGGTGAGGGCGTCGCGAAGCCGGCGGACTATAGCCATGGGAAAGACGGGGTCAACCCGCGCCAAAGTGATCCCGGCCGTTCTCGACAGCGACATGGGCCGGGGTTAGAGGCTTGGGCAGCGATCTACCCGGAGAGGCTGCCGTGACAACCCAGAGTGCTGCCGCAATGCCTGCGTTCAAGTCGGCCACGGGCGGTCCCGCGCTGACCGCCTCGCTTCTCGTCACCTTGATCGCGGCGGCGACGATCGCGGGCGCCTGGTTCTTCCAGCTCGTGCTGGAGATCGTGCCCTGTCCGCTCTGCCTTGAGCAGCGCTATGCCTATTATCTGGCGATCCCGGTTGGTGTGCTCACCGTGCTCGCGGCACGAAGCGGCGCGCCGCGGCCGCTGCTGCTCGCAGGGCTCGCGATCCTCGCGCTGGCGACGCTCGCCAATGCCGGGCTCGGCGGCTACCACGCCGGCGTCGAATGGGGGTTTTGGAAGGGGCCGACCGATTGCTCCGGTCCCGTCGTCAACCTCGGCAGCGCCACCGACCTGCTGTCGCGGCTCGACACCGTGAAGGTGGTCCGCTGCGACGAGGTGCAGTGGCGCTTCCTCGGCCTCTCGCTCGCCGGTTACAATGTGCTGATCTCGCTGCTGATGGCTGGGATCGCGGCGTGGGGATTCTTCGCGACGGCGAAGCGCGCCTAGCTGCCGTAGGGTGGGCTTGGGCGCGCTCTTCGCGCGCCGTGCCCACCATTGATGAGCGATCGCGCGTGCGGCTGGTGGGCACGCTTCGCTTTGCCCACCCCACCAGGCAGGGAGTGGCGCCACCTAATCGTCCACGTCGTCCTGCGTACGACCGAACAGGTGCACGATGCCGGGGGTCGCGATCGTCACGAACACGAAGCGCGACAGATGATGGGCGCCGACGAAGATCGGGTCGATGTGCAGCGTCAGGGCCAGCGCCAGCATCGCGTCCATCGCGCCCGGTGCGAAGGCGACGACGACGTCGGAGAATTTCACCTGCGTGGCGAGCGCCACGATGCCGACGAAGATGCCGGAGACGGCGATCGCGACCGCGAATGAGCCCAGCGCCGCACGGAGGTGGCCAGCGAGCGTCTTGACTTTCATCCGCGCAAAACGGCTGCCGATCAGCGCGCCGATGCCGACCAGCGCCACACCGCGCACCCAGTCCGGCAGGCCGCCCTCGACCCATCCCGCGCCATGCAGCACGCTGGAGGCGATCATCGCGCCGAACATCCAGCTCGCCGGAAACTTGATCAGCCGCAACAGCAGCGACAGCGCCAGCGAGGCGGCGACCAGCTTCAGGAGATCGAACGGCGAGGCGGTCGTCGTCGTCAGCGACGGCGCGGCGGAGGGCGCAACGCCCGCGAGTGCCAGCACCAGCGGCAGCGCCGCGGTCAGGATGATGACGCGCATGGTCTGCACCACCGCGATGCCCGGCAGGTCGGCGCCGCGCTCGACCGCAAGGATCGTGATCTGCGACAGTGCCCCGGGACTGCCGGCAAGGAACGCCGAGGTGCGGTCCCAGCCGTGGACACGCTGGAGGTAATAGCTCGAGCCAAAGGTCGCGCAGAACGTCGCCAAAGCGAGCAGCCCGATGGTCAGGGGATAGGCGCTGACCTGCTGGATCAGGTGGCGCGAGACGACGGAGCCCAAGGAAATGCCGAGCAGCACCAGCACGGTCTGGGTCAGGAGCGGAGGCACCGCGAGCTGGCGTCCGGCGATCGCCGCGATCCCGACTGCGATCATCGATCCCGAGATCAGCCCGCCGGGAAGGCCCGCGACCAGAAACAGAAGCCCGCCAGCGGCGCCGATGACGAGCGTCTCCACCGCGCTCAAGACCTTGGCGCGGCTCGGCCATTCGAACGGCAGGGAGGCGGTGATTTGCTTCACGCCACCTTATGGCAAATCGGCGGGAGGCGCACAATTGCGGCCATGTCATGCCGCAATGCGCGCGCCTCTCGCCGTAACGCGATCAGAAAGATTGTGACGGATTTACTTCTTGTCGGCGGGGGCGGCGGTGCCGGCCTTCGCTTCCTTCATGCACTCGCGGCGGAATTTCTTGCGCTCCTTGCCCTTGAGGCCCTTGGCATCCGCCTGCTTCGAGCAATCGAGCGACTCGGCCGAGCGCTCCTTCGGCGCCTTCTTGTCCGTGGTGGCAGCGGGATCGGTCTTGGCGGCCGGCGCGGCGGTCTGAGCGAAGGCGGTGCCGGTTGCGAACAGGGAGACGAGGGCGACTGCGGCGAGGCGCGAGGCGAGGTTCATGGCGTTGCACTCTTGGTTGCAAGTTGGCGAGGGTGTGAACGTCGGCTCGCGATGCTGAACGCGACATGAATAATTCGCAGCGCGCGACCACTAAATTTTGGCCGGGAGCAGCATCGCTTCCTTGTCGGAATCCGTCGGCACGCTAGGATAGCAATCCTCATTTCGCTTCCCCAGGGAAGGCCAAGGAGGGAGACCAAGGATGACGATTCAAGCAAAATTGTTGTGTGCCGCCGCGGTGGCGGGATTCGCCGCGCTGGTGGCGACCGCGCCGGCGCAGGCACTGACCACGCAAGAGTGCAGTGCGAAATATCAGGCCGCCAAGAAGGACGGCACGCTCGGTGGCATGAAGTGGAATGACTTCCGCAAGGCCCAGTGCGGCGCGGACGCAACGCCCGCCGCGGCGCCGACTGCGGCTGCTCCGGCCGCTCCCGCCGAGCCGAAGGCCGCTGCGAAGAAGGAAGCAGCCCCCGCTGCCGCGCCGGCGCCGACCATGCCGATGGGCAATGCGGTCTTCCCGAACGCGGTCGATCCGAAATATGCCAAGGAGACCGCCGGCAAGGCCCGCCTGCACACCTGCGTCGACCAGTACAATGCCAACAAGGCGACCAACGCCAATGGCGGCATGAAGTGGATCGAGAAGGGCGGCGGCTACTACTCGGAATGCAACAAGAAGCTGAAGGGCGCCGCCTGAGCTTCGATGTGATGCGATGGCCGGAGCAAAGCTCCGGCCATTTCGCCAAAATCAAATCATCTAGTCCAGCAGCTTCTCGGCCGACTTCGCCACGAGCTGCGAGCGCTTGCGCGGGCCGCGCTCGACGAACAACAGGCTCTGGCCGAAGATGAAGCAGTAGAACAGGAAGGCCTGCGCGTCGGCCTCCTCAGTCGCAAGCCCGGTGGCGCGATAGAGCTCGCCGACGTGCTTCAGCCGCGCCTCATCCACGCTCGCCACTGCCGCGCTTGCGGCTTCGTCCGTGCGGGCCCATTGCCGGATCGCGAGCTCGATCGCCATGCCTTCGGGGTTCAGCCGCTCGGAATAGAGCTGGATCAGCGCCTTCAGCCGTTCGCGCGGCTCTTGCCCGTCGAGGCTCGTCTGCTGCGCAATAGCTGCCGCGCGCCCCTCGCGCCAGCGTTCCAGCATGGTGTCGAGCAGCGCGGCGCGGTCGGCGAAGCGGCGGTAGAAGCCTCCTTTGGTGACGCCCAGATTCTTGGCGAGCACCTCGACCCGCACCCCCTCGACCCCCGAGCGGGCGAGCTCGGTAAATCCTGCCTCGACCCAGACATCGCCTCTGCCGTCGCTCATGAAGGAAGCCTCACCGGTTCTTGATACGGTGCCGTATTGCTAACGCGCTCGACCCCTGATACGCTACCGTATCAAGATCAAAAAGACAGGCAGCGGAAGGACAGGAAGTCCGATGGAACAGGAGGCAACCTATCGCGGCACGGTCTATCCGTGGCAGTGCGATCACGTCGGCCACATGAACATCATGTGGTATGTCGGCAAATTCGACGAGGCCAACTGGAATCTGTTCGCGCGGCTCGGGCTGACGCCGAGTTATTTGCGCAGCTCCGGCCGCGGAATGGCCGCGGTGCAGCAGAATATCACCTATCAGCGCGAGCTGCTCGCCGGCGATATCATCGAGATCCGCAGCCGCCTGCTCGAGATCCGCGAAAAATCGATCCGCTTCCGGCACGAGATGACGAATGCCGAGACCGGAGAGATCGCGGCGATCTGCGAGATCACGGGTGTGCATATGGACCGTGAGCTGCGCAAGTCTGCGCCGTTTGCGGGCGACATCCGCCAAATCGCCATGACGCATCTCGTCGAGCCGGCCGAGGCCTAGACGATGGCCGCGTTCGAGCCGAAGAACCCGAACTACCACGCCGCCGCCACCGCGCTGTTCGCCGGACAGCCGGCGATGCGCACGCTCGGCATCTCGATTGTCCGTCTCGCGCCGGGCGAGGTCGAGCTGGCGATGCCGCATACGTCAGCCTTCACGCAGCAGAACGGTTTCATTCACGCCGGCATCATCACCGCAGGGCTGGACAATGCCTGCGGGGTTGCCGCCTTCACCCTGATGCAGCGCGAGGCCGACATCCTCACCGTCGAGTTCAAGACCTCGCTGCTCGCGCCCGCCCGCGGCGAGCGCTTCGTCTTCAAGGCCGAGGTCGTCAAGCCGGGCCGCACGCTGACCTTCTGCGAGGCCAAGGCCTTCGCCGAGCATAGCGGCAAGACCACCTTGATCGCGGCGATGACCGGCACGCTGATGGCGATGCTGCCCCGCGGGTAGTCTTCGCAGGCGCCGCGCGGCGATTGAGCCTGAACGCCCTGGTCACCTCGTTTCTGCTGCCGCTGGCGGTCACGCTGCTGGTGCGATGACAATGCCGCTGCAACATTCTATATGACGCGTAACAATTCCCGGTCCTGAACCGTATCAGCGGCGATGGGACCGAAACGGGACGAGATATGACTGGATTCAGGGATAAGGGCCTTGGGCCGACGCGGCGCACCGCATTGACGTTGATCGGAGCCGGAGCCCTCGTGGCGGGTGGCATCGCCTCGGCACGCGCGGCCGTCGACGATGACGAGGTGCTGACCGAGGCCAAGGTGCTGCGCGATCCCGACACTCCCGTCGCCGGCAATCCCAATGGTGACATCACCATCGTTGAATGGTCCGATTATAATTGTCCCTATTGCCGCAAGCTCGAGCCCGAGCTGCGCCAGGTCATCCAGGACGACGGCAAGGTGAGGCTGGTGCTGAAGGACTGGCCGATCCTCGGTCCGGTCTCGGTCACGGCGGCGCGGATCGCACTCGCGGCGAAATTCCAGGACAAGTATCACCAGGCCCATGACGCGATGATGGGAGTCAGCTCGCGCCTGACCGAGCCGCGCATCAACGAGCTCCTGGCCGGCGTCGGCGTCGACATGGATCGCCTGAAGCGCGACCTCACTGAGCGCGCAAAGGACATCGACGCCGTCCTCAAGCGCAACAACGACCAGGCCGAGGCCTTCGGCTTCCGCGGCACGCCGTCCTTCATCGTCGGAAAATACCGCGTGCCCGGCGTGCTGACGATGGCGGAGTTCGAGCAGGTCATCGCCGATGCGCGCAAGGCCAAGATGAACTGATACGATGAACTGATTTGCGCGCCGCTCTGATCGTGCCCAACACAAAGGCGCCGCCGCGAACCGCGACGGCGCCTTGCTCATGTTCGGGCGATGTTACTTCGACGAGATCCGGACCCAGTCCTTGTGCGCGCGATCGCGCAGCGCGTCCCAATCGGCCTTCGCGACATCCCAGTTTACGATGGTGCGATTGGCGGTCGCGACGTCACCATTGGCGACCGAGGACGTCTGCATGGAGTCATAGACATAGACGCCGCCAGCCAGCAGGAGCGCGCCCAAAATCATTCCGAGAATAGTCTGCATTGTCGAACCTCCGGTGACCGGACGATAACTCCGGCCTGGAGTGATGGTTCCGCGGCACTGCGGCGCGGTCAAGGACGGGTTGTTCATCCTCCATTCAGCCACTGCACCAGCTCCGCATTGATCTCGCGCGGATAGGCGTGGCTGAGATCGTCGATCTCGCGATAGGTGACGTCGGCCCCGGCGGCCGAGAGCGCAGCCTGTGTCTGCCGCGCTGTCTGCACGGGAAACATCCAGTCGAGCTTGCCGTGGGTGACGAAGATCGGCAGGCCCTGCATGCGCGCGGCGTCCGCCATCTCTGCCATCAACGGATGGAAGGTCGCTGAGACCGGCGCGAGATGCGTGAAGGGTGAGGCGCCGTCGAGCCCGCTG
This sequence comes from Bradyrhizobium sp. Cp5.3, assembly GCF_000426265.1. Lineage (NCBI taxonomy): Bacteria > Pseudomonadati > Pseudomonadota > Alphaproteobacteria > Hyphomicrobiales > Nitrobacteraceae > Bradyrhizobium > Bradyrhizobium sp. Cp5.3. Next base: position 286,360 of record NZ_AUFA01000009.1, read on the forward strand.
ACGTAGCAGAAGGTGCCGCCGTCGCTCATGCCTGTCAGCAGCAGGCGTGCGGCATCGATCGTCCAGCGGCTGCGCACTTCCTCGAGGACGCGCGTCAGATTCGGTGTGTCGGTATCCTCGCCCACCAGCGCCCAGGTCGGTCCGGTCGCGGTCGGCGCCACCAGGATCGCACCAAAGCTGCGCGCATCGCGCAGCCAGCTCCACAGGAAGCCGCGACCGTTGCCGCTGCCGCCATGCAGCGCCATCACCAGCGGCATGGCGCGATCGGGCGTGTAGTATTCCGGCACATAGACCGAGAAGCCGCCGCGGCTGCCGGGCTCGTTGTGATCGTGGAAGACGCCGGTGTGCTCGCTCGTGCCTGTGGCAAGCCGCATCAGCAGGCCTTCATCCTCGCGTGTCGTCACGCTAAGAAAGAAGCTGCTCACCGGCGGAAATTTCGCCGCGAGCGGATAGAGCGCCTCCTGCGCACGAGGCACGTGGCGCAGCGCGCGGAAGACAGCGACCAGGTCGCCATTGCCGCGCTCGACCTCGCGCAGGCCGGCGAACGCGGCGAGCGTCTCGTCGCAGGCGCGCTCCACCAGGCTGCGGATGTCAGCGAATTGCTCCGGCCATTCTCCGAGCCCCGCGCGCGCCGCCTGCAGCGTCTCGTCCGGCGCACCGATCGCGTTCATCACTGAACCGAATGCCGGCGGATGCAAATGGCGGCCGACGAAGCTCAGCGCTTCCAACGCATTGAGCAGCGGCGGCAGCACGGCGACGATGTCGTCCACCACGGCCTCGGTCATTACCACGTCCTTGCCTGAGGTCAGTTCAGCCTGCTCAATGCAGCTTCGGCGCCTTCAAGAGCTTGAAGCGGTCGGTCGACGTCACCGTGACGTCGAAGGTGACGCCTTCGTGATGCACCGTCAATGGCACGTCGACGCCGGCGGCGCCGAGTGCCCACATCTTGCGATAGAAGGCGGTCTGGCTCGTCACCTTGTCGCCGTCGACCGCGAGGATGACGTCGCCGGTCTTGAGCTCGGCCCGGGCAGCCGGGCCGTTGGCGGAGATCCCGATCACGACCACGCGGTTGTCGATCTCGGTCGAGTAGAGCCCGAGCCAGGGCCGTGCCGGCTTGTTGACGCGGCCGAATTTGCGCAAATCGTCCAGGACCGGCTTCAACAGGTCGATCGGCACGACCATGTTGACGTGTTCGGCCTTGCCGTCGCGTTCGCGCTCGAGCTGCAGCGAGCCGATCCCGATCAGTTCGCCGCGCTCGTTGAGAAGGCCCGTGCCGCCCCAGTTCGGGTGGGCGGGATAGGTAAAGACGGCTTCATCGAGCAGATATTCCCAGTAGCCGGCGAATTCCTGCTTGGCCACGATCTGGCTCGCGACCGATCGCGTGCGTCCGCCGGCGCCGCCGACCACGACGCGGTCGCCGATCCGGCTCGCCGCCGACGAGCCGAGCGGCAACGGTTCGATGTCGAGCTGGCCGAGCGCCTGCACCAGGCCGAAGCCCGTGACGGAATCGAAGCCGAGCGCATGTCCTTCCACGACACGCCCGTCGGCGAGATGCAGCCAGACCGATTCCGCCTCGGTGATGAGATAGCCGATGGTGAGCACCAGCCCGTCGTCGATCACGACGCCGTTGCCGGCCCGCTCGGTGCCCAGCGTCTCGGCGCTGAAGGCGTCCGGCGGGATGATGGCATGCAGGCCGACGATGGAGGCGAGCGCACGGTCGAGATCGAAGCCGTAGTCGCTCGCCCGCGGCTGGTTGGCCGGCGGCACGCGCCATTCGGTCAGAGCGGGCATGGAGTTCTCCTGATCTGCGAACGCGGCCCCTTCGCCGCGAACGAGCGGCGCGCGAAGCATTTCCCAATTTAAGCCCCGGGCGGCCGTCTTGAAAGACTTGACCGCCACTATTCCAGATGCCGCCGCGTGAATTCTTCGAAAGGGCAGGAACTGGCCGCACGCAAGTCTGACAGACATGTCATCATATCGGCATATCGGCACCGTCCGCATGGCTGATGTCCGGCCAGCCGCTGGTCGTTGGCGAACGAAGCTGCTAACCATTACCGCTTCGTTTTGACCTGGATCACGGACCGAAGCATGGATAACCGCAGTGACATCTGGCGTGGCGTCGACACTATCAAGGGGCGCTTCATCGACCTCAGCAACAAGGTCTGGGGCATGCCCGAGGTGTGCTACACCGAGGCGCGGTCCGCCGCCGAGCATCTCGCCGAGCTGCGCCATCAGGGCTTTCGTATTACCGAGAACGTCGCCGGCATCCCGACTGCGCTGATGGGCGAATGGGGCGAGGGCGGTCCGGTCATCGCCTTCATGGGCGAATATGACGCGCTGCCGGGCCTCAGCCAGGAGGCAGGTGTCGCCGAGCATCGTCCGATCGAATCCGGCGGCCATGGCCATGGCTGTGGTCACAATCTGCTCGGCTCGGCCGCGCTGCTCGCCGCAACCGCGGTGAAGGACTGGCTCGCCGAGAACAAGGTGCCTGGCCGTGTGCGCTATTACGGCTGCCCGGCGGAAGAGGGCGGCGCGGCCAAGGCCTTCATGGTGCGCTCCGGCGCCTTCGCGGACGCCGACATCGCCATCACCTGGCACCCGCACAGCTTCTGGGAAGTGGCGGTGACGCCGTCGCTCGCCAACACGCGCGCCGACTTCATCTTCACCGGCCGCACCTCGCATGCGGCGGCCTCGCCGCATCTCGGCCGTTCCGCGCTCGACGCGGTCGAGCTGATGAATGTCGGCGTGAACTACATGCGCGAGCACATGCCGAGCGATGCGCGCGTTCATTACGCGCTGCTCGATACCGGCGGCATCGCGCCCAACGTGGTGCAGGCGCACGCGCGGGTGCGCTATTCGATCCGCGCCCGCGATCTGCCCGGCATGACCGAGCTGGTCGAGCGCGTCAGCAAGATCGCGCAGGGTGCGGCGCTGATGACCGAGACCAAGGTCGAGATGAAGATCATCTCTGCGGTCTCGAACATCCTGCCCAACGCGCCGCTTGAGCAGGCGCTGCACCGGGTCATGGAAGAGCTCGGACCGCCGCATTTCGACGACGCGGACAAGAGCTTCGCCACGGAGATCCGCGCGACGCTGAGCGACAAGGACATCTCGTCGGTCTATTACGCGATCGGCATGGAGCCGACCGATCGGCCGCTCGCCGACTTCCTGGTGCCGCTCGATGCCAAGCGCAATCCGCTGGTCGGCTCGACCGATGTCGGCGACGTCAGCTGGGTGGTGCCGACGGTGCAGGTGCACGCACCGACGGTTGCAATCGGCACGCCGTTCCACACCTGGCAGGTGGTGGCGCAAGGCAAGAGCGGGCACGCCCACAAAGCCATGGTGCAGGCGGCCAAGGCCATGGCCGGGCTCGGTGTCAAGGCGCTCACGGAACCGGAGCTGATCAAGGCCGCCAAGGCGGACCTGACGAAGCGGACCGCCAAGACACCTTACGTCTGTCCGCTGCCGGATCATGTCGCGCCGCCGCTCGATATGTCCGTGGTGTAGAATTTCGTCTCGTTACTTCGTCTGATGCGGCGAACAAATTTTCCGCAGTGCAGCGCGGAATCCGGCGTGCTTTGACGCCGGATTGCCGCACGGTTGGGCGAACGAAACGCGTTTTGCCCAACGGAAAGTCAGAAGACCGTTTGCACACACACGGTCCCAGTTGACGCGCGGCCTATTCGGTGTGCCATCTACTGCCAGCCAAAATTGGCGGCCGCATCGCGGCCGCCTGCATCCGTAACGGAACCAGACGGGGGACAACCATGCTGGATAAAGAACTGCGTTCGATGATCGACAAGGTGGCGGGCGGCAAGATGGATCGCCGCGCCTTCATCCAGCGTATGGCCGCGGTCGGCCTCACCGCACCCCTGGCCAACCAGATCCTCGCGCTTGGCGGCGTCGCCATGGCGGAAGGTCCTCAAGTCTACAAGCCGACCAAGCGCGGCGGCGGCGGTGCGCTGAAGCTGCTGTGGTGGCAGGGCCCGACCCTGCTCAATCCGCATTTCGCGACCGGCACCAAGGACCAGGACGGCTCGCGCCTGTTCTACGAACCGCTCGCCTGTTGGGATCCGGACGGCAACATGAAGCTGGTGCTGGCGGCCGAAATTCCCTCGATCCAGAACGGCGGCTTGGCCGCCGACGGCAAGTCGGTGACCTGGAAGCTCAAGCCCGGCGTGAAGTGGCACGACGGCAAGCCGTTCACCGCCGACGACGTCGTGTTCAACTGGGAATACGCCAAGGATCCGGCGACCTCCGCGCTGACGATCGCGACGCACCGCGACATCACGGTCGAGAAGGTGGATGACCTTACGGTCCGCATCCTCTTCAACAAGCCGACGCCGTTCTGGGCCGACGCCTTTGTCGGGGCTCCCAACACCATCATCCCGAAGCATCTGTTCGCGGACTACAAAGGATCCAAATCGCGGGAGGCGCCGACCAACCTCTCGCCGGTCGGCACCGGCCCCTACAAGTTCGTCGAGTTCAAGCCGGGCGATCTCGTCCGCGGCCAGCTCAATCCCGATTACCACATGCCGAACCGGCCTTATTTCGACACGATCGAGATGAAGGGCGGCGGCGACGCCGTCTCGGCCGCGCGCGCCGTGATCCAGACCGGCGAATATGATTTCGGCTGGAACATCCAGGTCGAGGACGACGTCCTCTTGCGCCTAGAGAAGGGCGGCAAGGGCAAGACCATCTATGCCGTCGGCGGTGACACCGAGTTCATCGCGCTCAACTTCACCGATCCCAACACCGAGGTCGACGGCGAGCGCTCTTCGATGAAGACCAAGCATCCGTTGTTCTCCGATCCTGCGGTGCGCAAGGCGCTGTCGCTGCTGATCGACCGCGAGTCGGTGAAGAAGGCGATCTACGGCCGTGCCGGCCGCACCACCGCCAACTTCCTCAACGGCCCGGAAAAATTCGTCTCCAAGAACACCTCTTGGGAGTTCAGCGTCGAGAAGGCCTCGAAGATCCTGGACGACGCCGGCTGGAAGCCGGGCGCGGACGGCATCCGCGAGAAGGACGGCAAGAAGCTGAAGCTCGTCTACCAGACCTCGATCAACGGCCCGCGTCAGAAGACCCAGGCGATCGTCAAGCAGGCTTGTCAGAAGGCCGGCATCGACGTCGAGCTGAAGTCGGTGGTGGCGTCCGTGTTCTTCTCCTCCGACGTCGCCAACCCCGACACCTATGCGCATTTCTACGCCGATCTCGAGATGTTCCAGATACCGCTGAGCCAGCCGGATCCGTCGCAGCATATGCGCCGCTATCTGTCGACCAACGTCGCCACGAAGGAGAACAAGTGGCAGGGCACGAACTTCCCGCGCTGGGTCAACAAGGACTACGACGCGGCGATCGAAGCCGCCGAGAGCGAAATGGATCCGGTCAAGCGCGCAGCGCTCTACATCAAGGCCAACGATCTCATGTACCAGGACACGGTGTTCATCCCGGTGCAGCATCGGCTCAAGGTGGAAGCGGCGGCCAACAATCTGCGTCCGATCATCAGCGGCTGGGCCAACGAAACCGACAATCTGCACGATTGGTACCGGGAAGAATGATCACGCACGCCTGAGCGGGTCCTTCTCTCATGAGTCAGTATGTCCTGCGTCGCATCCTGATCGCGATTCCGAGCCTGCTCGGAATCTCGCTCGTGCTGTTCGTCGTGCTCGCGCTCGCCCCGGGCGATCCCTTCTCGGAACTGGCGACCAATCCGAACGTGCCGCCCGAAGTCGCTCTCGCGCTTCGGGCGAAGTTCGGCCTGGATGATCCGATCTACCTGCGTTACCTGCACTGGCTCTCCGCCATGGCGCATGGCGATTGGGGCTTCTCTTTCGTCAGCAGGATGAACGTCGACACGCTCATCCTGCAGCGCCTGCCGGCGACTCTCTACGTGATCGGCTCGGCGCAGATCCTGGCGCTGCTTGTGGCCATACCAGTTGGCGTCTATGCGGCGACGAAACCCTATTCGCTGTTCGACCAGATCGCCAACACGCTCGCCTTCGTCGGCTTCTCGCTGCCGACCTTCTTCACCGGCATCCTTTTCATCCTGATCTTCTCGGTCACGCTGGACTGGCTGCCCTTCGTCTACTCCACCGACATCAAGGGGACCGGCATCCGCTGGGTGCTCGAGATGATCCGGCAGGCGATCATGCCGGTGATGGTGCTCGGCCTGTTCCAGGCTGCATCACTGACGCGCTTCGTTCGCTCGGCGATGCTGGACGTGATCAGGCTGGATTACGTTACCACGGCGCGCGCTAAGGGCCTCGGCCAGGCCAAGGTCATCGTCAAGCACGTGATGCGCAACGCCATGATCCCGGTCGTCACGCTGATCGCGCTGCAGATGCCGGCGGTGTTCGGCGGTGCCATCGTCACCGAGCAGATCTTCCGTATTCCCGGCATCGGCTCGCTCCTGATCTCTTCCATTCTCGCCAACGACACGCCGGTGGTGATGGCCGTCACCTTCGTCTTCGCGTGCCTCGTCGTGCTGTTCAATCTCATCGCGGACGTCCTGTATGGCTGGCTTGACCCTCGCATCTCCCTCCGCTGAGCGGACCACCGCGCGGGCGGCCTATTCGCCCTGGCGCGAGACGTGGCGGCGCTATCGTCGCCACCGGCTCGCCGTGGTCAGCACCTTCCTGCTTCTGATCCTGATCCTTGCGGTCGTGGTCGGTCCCTTCGTCTGGCGCGTCAAGATCAATGACATCGACATTGTGGCCGGCCTGCAGGGGCCCTCGCTCGCCCATCCCTTCGGCACCGACGATCTTGGCCAGGACATCCTGGCGCGCATGATCTATGGCGGCCGCATCTCGCTCGCGGTCGGTCTCGCCGCGATGCTTGTCTCGGTGTTCGTCGGCACGCTGATCGGCGCGCTGGCCGGCATGTCGCGCGGTGCGCTCGGGCATGGGCTGATGTGGCTTACCGACCTCTTCCTGTCGCTGCCGCAACTGCCGCTGCTGCTCCTTCTCATCTATCTCTTCCGCGACGGGCTGAAGGTGATGTTCGGCCCCGAGGGCGGCATCTTCATCCTGATCGTGCTCGTGATAGGTGGCTTGCGCTGGATGCCGGTCGCGCGCCTCGTGCGCGCGCAGTTCCTGTCGATCCGCGAGAAGGAGTTCGTCGAGGCGGCGCGCGCGCTCGGCGCGAGCCCGGTGCGACAGGTGGTGCGTCACATCCTGCCCAATGCCGTCGGCCCCGTCATCATCGCCGGCACCATCGACGTCGCCGCCGCGATCATCGCGGAATCGACGCTGTCCTTCCTCGGTCTCGGCTTCCCGCCGGATACGCCGACGTGGGGACGGCTGTTGTTCGACGCCAAGGACTTCCTCGACATCGGTCCACACTGGGCACTGTTCCCGGGCGGCGCGATCTTCATTGCGGTCGTCGCGATCAACTTCATCGGCGACGGCTTGCGTGACGCGCTCGATGCGCGACGGGTGATCTGATGGCGCCGCTGCTCGAGATCAAAGGGCTCAAGACCCACTTCTCCACCGACGACGGCATCCTGCAAGCCGTCGACGGCGTCGACATCTCCATCAACAGGGGCGAGACGCTCTGCGTGGTCGGCGAATCCGGCTGCGGCAAGACCGTCACCGCAATGTCGATCCTGAAGCTGATCGCGATGCCGCCGGGCCGTATCGCAGCCGGCGAGATCATCTTCGAGGGCCGCGATCTGGTGCCGCTGACGAGCAGCCAGCTCGACGAGATCCGCGCCAAGGAGATCGGCTTCATCTTCCAGGAGCCGATGACCTCGCTCAATCCGGTGCTGACCATCGGCGAGCAGATCGCCGAGAGCCTGCGCCGCCACGAGGCGGTGACCAGGAAGCAGGCGCTCGAGCGCACCATCGACATGCTGAAGCTGGTGCAGATCCCGAACGCGGAAGGCCGTGTGCATCACTATCCGCACCAGTTCTCCGGCGGCATGCGCCAGCGCGTGATGATCGCGATGGCGCTCGCCTGCAAGCCGAAGCTGGTCATCGCCGACGAGCCGACCACCGCGCTCGACGTCACGATCCAGGCGCAGATCCTCGATCTCCTGCAGGACATGAAGGACCGCTTCGGCATGGCGGTGATGCTGATCACCCATGCCATGGGCGTCGTTGCCGAGACCGCGCAGCGCGTCGTCGTGATGTATGCCGGCAAGGTCGTGGAGGAAGCGCCGGTCGACGATCTCTTCAGCGATCCGCGCCATCCCTACACGCAAGGCCTGATCCGTTCGATCCCGCGTATCGATCTCGACAGCGAGCACAAGACGCGGCTGGAGGCGATCGGCGGCTCGGTCCCGATCCTGATCAATCCGCCGGTCGGCTGCCGCTTTGCCCCACGTTGCCGCTTTGCCATGGACATCTGCACCAGGAAGGAGCCGCTGCTCCGCGAGATCGCGCCCGGTCACCGCATGGCCTGTCATCTGGGAGACGCGTCATGAGCGAGCCCTTGCTGCGCGTCAGCGGTCTGAAGAAACATTTCCCCGTGCTCGGCGGCCTGTTGTCGCGTCAGGTCGGCAGCGTCTACGCGGTTGACGGCGTGTCGTTCTCGGTCAATCGCGGCGAGACGCTCGGGCTCGTTGGCGAATCAGGCTGCGGCAAGTCCACCACGGGGCGCTGCGTGCTGCGCCTGATCGAGCCGACCGAAGGCGAGGTCGTGTTCGACGGCCAGGACGTGCGCAAGCTCGGCGGCAACGATCTGCGCGCGATGCGGCGGAACATGCAGCTCGTGTTCCAGGACCCGTTCGCCTCGCTCAATCCGCGCATGACGGTCGGCGCCATCCTCGGCGAAGCCTTCACCATCCATAATCTCGCGTCCTCCGCCAGGGAGCGCGAAGAGCGCGTCGCGGGCCTGCTGGTGAAGGTCGGCCTCAAGGCCGAGCACATGCGCCGCTATCCGCACGAATTCTCCGGCGGCCAGCGCCAGCGCATCGTGATCGCGCGTGCGCTTGCGGTCGAGCCAAAACTGATCGTCTGCGACGAACCGGTCTCCGCGCTCGACGTCTCGATCCAGGCGCAGGTTATCAACCTGCTGGAGGACCTCCAGGCCGAGCTGAACCTCACCTATCTCTTCGTCGCGCACGACCTCTCGGTGGTTGAGCACATCTCCGACCGCGTCGCGGTGATGTATCTCGGCCGCATCGTCGAGATCGCGAAGGCGAGCGACCTCTACCGCAATCCGCAGCATCCCTATACCAAGGCGCTGCTTTCCGCCGTGCCAGTGCCGGACCCGAAATTCAAGCGCAACCGCATTCGCCTCAAAGGCGACGTGCCGAGCCCGATGAAGCCGCCGAAGGGCTGCCACTTCCACACCCGCTGCCCGATCGCCCAGCCGCGCTGCTCGGAGAGTGCGCCGGAGTTGAAGGAGGGCGCAGGCGGTCACGCCGTGGCGTGTCATCTGGTCTGAGGCGCGTTGCGCATGTGAGATGGGGGCTTGATCCCGAAGGGATCGGTCAGGGACGGGGGAAGCAATGAGCCAGATAGAGGGCGTCGATCTCGTCGGCGCCGACGCGCGGCCGTCGAGGGATGCTGATACGGAAGCACGCCGGGCGCTGTGGGGGTCGGCGCTGGGCTATGCCATGGATGGGTTCGATCTGCTCATCCTCGGCTTCATGCTGACGGCGATCTCCAGGGATCTTCATCTCACACAGCCGCAGGCGGCTTCGCTGGTGACGGGGACACTGGTCGGCGCGGTCGTCGGCGGCTTCATCTTCGGCATGTTGTCGGATCGGCTTGGCCGGGTCCGCGTTTTGACCTGGAGCATCGTCCTGTTCGCGGTCTTCACCGGCCTCTGCGCGCTGGCGCAGGGCTATTGGGACCTGCTGACTTACCGGGCCATCGCCGGCATCGGTCTCGGCGGCGAGTTCGGCATCGGCATGGCACTGGTGGCGGAGGCCTGGCCCGCGGAAAAGCGCGCACGGGCGACCTCCTATGTCGGGCTCGGATGGCAGTTCGGCGTGCTCACCGCGGCGCTGGTGACGCCGATCCTGCTGCCCCTCATCGGCTGGCGCGGGATGTTCGCGATCGGCGTGTTTCCGGCCCTGCTTGCCTATGTGATCCGGAGCAGACTGCATGAGCCTGACGTCTTCATGGCGCACAAGGCGAAAACGGCGGATGCCGGCTCCTCGCTCCGCGCCCTCGTGGCCAACAGGGAGACGACCAGGATCAGCATCGGCATGATCATCCTCTGCTCGGTGCAGAATTTTGGTTACTACGGCATCATGATCTGGCTGCCGAACTACCTGTCGACGCGGTTCGGCTATGGCCTCACGCAATCGGCCCTCTGGACCGCCGTCACCATCGCCGGCATGGCGCTCGGCATCTTCCTGTTCGGCCACGCGGCCGACCGCTTCGGTCGCCGCCCCGCGTTTCTCACTTACATGGCGGGCGCGGCCATCATGGTCGTGGTCTATTCGCAGCTGACCGGCGCGACGGCGCTGTTGATCGGCGGCGCCGTGATGGGCTTCTTCGTCAACGGCATGCTGGGCGGCTATGGCGCGCTGATGAGCGAGCTCTATCCGACGGCGGCGCGCGCCACCGCGCAAAACGTGTTCTTCAATATTGGCCGTGCAGTCGCCGGCTTCGGGCCGCTGGTTGTTGGCATCGTCAGCGCCGCCTACGGCTTCCCGACCGCAATCGCCGGTCTCGCACTACTCTACATCCTCGATATCGTGGCACTGCTCGCGCTGATCCCGGAGCGGCGTGGCGTCGACCTCGCCTGAGCGGGGCGCTCGTGCACCGTCCGCTGAACGCAGTGCTCCCTGCGACTATGATTCGCGCCGCCGCGCCAGTTGATGCAACACAGTGTCGATGGCGGGTACCGCTCCGGTCTCGCGAAGCCATGTGTCGGCCAGCTCTCTGAGCTCCCCCGGCGTCAGGCCGAATTTGCGGCGAAATGCACGGATGAAGGTGGAGTCGCTGCTGAAGCGCATGTTGACGGCCATGTCGATCAGGCGCGTCTCCTGTGCGGCCGGCGATATCAGCTGCCGGAAGGCAAGATTGAGCCGCTGCTCTCTCACGTAATGCGCAAGCCCGCCATCGGTCTCGAACAACCGGTAGAGCGTCGCGCGCGAGATCTGGAAGTGACGGCAGAGCTCGTCAACTTTGAGCGCGTCGGTCTCGAGATTGTCCGCGATCCGACGCTTGATCATCGCGAGGTAGAGATGCCGCTCGGCGCGCTCGACACCCGCCGCAATGTCGGCCGTACCGCCGGCGGCTGCCGCGGCGATGTCGGCGATCGCCTCGATTGTGACCTCGGCGCTGCCGGCCTCAGGCGCGGGAGGCCGCATGAGTGCCGCGAAATGGTTGGCGAGCAGGCGCGCATGGGGGTGCTGCGCCGGCAGCAATATCGCCGTCGCCGCGTCTGGATGCGCGAGGCGGGGCGCTAGCATCGCGCGTTGCAGAATGATCGCCCTGAGATGGGTGCGACCGCCGCCGCCACGAAGCACCGTGCGGTTCGGTGGCCCCATGTCGAGCAGACAGATGTCGCCGGCCCGTACCGTCACGTCCCGACGCCCGGAACTGAACCACATCTCGCCTTCGATGCAGAGAGTGACGTGAAAGTGATCGAGGCCGCCGCGGGCGATGTGCGCGGGTGTCCGGTCGTATTCGAGGTCGGTGACGCGTGAATCGACCAGCAAGGCATTGCCGATCATCATCGTCGCGGTGGTGATGTGGAAATCATCCTCCGCGGTGAGCGGGATGACATCGCAGATATCGGCTGTCATCGCGCGCATTTGCGCCAGCGCCGCTGCTCCGCGCTCGCCGTCATCCGCCGGCATGCTCTCGTTCGCGAGTGCCCCGTCCACACCATCCCCCGATAACACCGGCCGCACGGACGAAGGCCATACAGAGCACCGACATCGACGCGCGTATCTAGCGATTCGGACGATGCCGGGCAACTGCGTGGAAGTGGCAACGCGTGCGTTCAAGTTGTGATGCAATTGCATCAGTGGCTCCATGAATCTGCGGCTGAGACTCCGGGCACATCGTCCGGACAGGTGCGCCGCTATGGTCCGCTTCCGCGCTCGATGCCGAGCGTAGGACGCGGCAGACCGCGAAGCCGGTGCGTGTGCCCGGCGCGGAGTGGGTTTGGAATGCTGATGGGAATGAAGTCGAGCTGCCGGACGCGCGTTCATGCCGTCTGGCTTGCTGCAATCGGACTTGCAACTGCCAATGTGACGTGCGCGGACGTGGCGTTTGCCCAATGTGCAGGCAATACCTGCACCGTCACGATTGCAAGCGATCCCGGGACCGCTTCGAGCGGCACGACCGGCGCGGCGGGCACGCTGAGCTACGCGCTTGCCTATGCCAACGCCCAGTCGTCGCCCGTCACCATCAACATCCAGACCAACGTGACGCTGTCGGGGCCACTGTCGCCGATCTTCAATTCGCTGACGATCAACGGCAATGGCCACACGATCGATGGTGGCGGCACCCAGCGGATATTCTTCGTCGGCGTCGATGCCGCGACCCAGGCCAGCGCCGCGGTCGCCGGCTCGATCGTCGCACAGACGCAGAACGTCAGTATCACCAATGTCACCTTGGCCAACGGTCTCGCCCAGGGCGGTGCCGGCGGCGCCGGCGCGGGCGGGGGAATGGGCGCGGGCGGGGCGCTGTTCGTCAATCAGTCCGCCAACGTGAGCTTATCCGGGGTGACCTTCACCAATAACCGTGCGATCGGCGGCGCCGGGACCGCATATTCGAGTTTGCAGGCTGGCGGTGGCGGCGGGCTCGGAGGCGCGGGCGGCGCCGCGACGACCTCCAGCACCGTCGCCGGCGGCGGTGGTGGTATTTTCGGCAGTGGAGGCCGCAACTTGGGCGGAGGCGGGGGCGTCTTCGGAAATGGCGGCACGAATGGAGCCGGCGGCGGCGGTTATTCCGGCAACGGCGGTAGTTTCGTCAGCAGTCCGGCCAATGGAGCGCCCGGCCTGCTCGGCGTCTCCGGGCTCACAGGTGGTGGCGGCGCTGGGGGTGTTTCCAGCGGTGTTGGAAACAATGGCGGTGCCAATGGCGGGGGTGGCGGGACCCAGATAGACACGGCTCAGGGTGGCGGGGGCGGATTCGGCGGCGGGAATGGCATTTATCCCGTCAGCACCGGCGCAGTCGCAGGCGGATCCGGCGGCTTTGGTGGTGGTGGCGGCAACGGCGGCAACCTGGGCAGTGGCGGCGGCGGCGGTTATGGCGGCGGCGGCGGTAGTGGTGATGCGAACGGAGGCAAAGGCGGCTTTGGTGGTGGCGGCGGCGGAACGTCGTCCGCTGCACTAGCGGCGAACGTCGGGGGCGCTGGAGGATTTGGCGGTGGCGGTGGCAGCGCAGGAGTGCCGTATTTCGGGGGGAGCGCCGCTGCCGTCGGGGGCGCGGGCGGCTTTGGCGGTGGTGGTGGAGCGGGTTACGATGTAAGCGGCACCGGTGGGTTTGGCGCCGGGAATGCGACCGCCGGCGCCGGCGGCGGCGGCGCAGCTATGGGTGGTGCGGTGTTCGTTGCCAAAGGCGGCACGCTCACCATCGTCGGTGACGGCTCGACGTCTGGCGGCAGTGCCACGGGCGGCACCGGCGGCAATGCCGGTTCGGCGTTCGGCTCCGGGATTTTCGTGCAGGGCTCGGCACTGGCTTTCGGCGCCGGCAATTTCACCATCTCTGATGTCATCGCCGATCAGAACGGCTCCGGTGGCAGCAGCGCCGCCGACGGTTTTGGCGGCACGGGCGGGCAGGGCTCGATCACCAAGAGCAATGGCGGCACGCTGACGCTGTCGGCCGCCAACACCTATAGCGGCGGCACCACCATCAACGAGGGCTCGACGCTGGTCGTCGGCAACGCCCAGGCGCTCGGCACGGGCACGTTGACGCTCAACGGCGGCACGACCGGCGTCACCGTGACCTTCAACGGCAGCTATACGATCGCCAACAACATCGCCGCCACCGGCGATCCCATCTACAACGTCCTCACCGGCAATACGGTCAACCTGACGGGCGTGCTCTCCGGCTCAGGCGACATCGTCGTCAACCAAGCGAGCGGCTATGCCGGAATGCTGATCCTGTCCGGCATGAACACCTATACCGGCCCGACCGTCGTGGACGCGGGCACCTTGCAAGCCGGCTCGACCAGCGCGTTCGGCAACAACTCCGCGGTCACGGTCGCAAGCGGTGCCGTGCTCGATCTCGCCGGCTTCGCCAGCGCGATCGGCTCGCTCGCCGGCGCCGGCATCGTCACCAACAGCGGCGGCGCGGTCACACTGACCGCCGGTGGCGACAACACCTCCACGGCCTTTTCCGGCGCGATCCAGGATGGCGCGGGATCAATTGCACTGACCAAGACCGGTAGCGGCCTGTTGCTGCTCTCGGGAAGCAACACCTATACGGGCGGGACTACCGTCAGCGGCGGCACGTTGCAGGTGGACGGATCGATCGCTTCATCCAGCCTGACGACTGTCCAGGCTGGCGCGGCGCTCAGTGGCAGCGGCACGGTCGGCTCGACCGTCATCGAGAACGGTGCTGTCCTCGCGCCCGGCAACGGCACCGCAGGGACATCGCTAGCAGTCAGCGGCAGCCTCGCGCTCCAGTCTGGCGCCGTCTATCTGGTCCAGGTCAGTCCCTCGGCGGCCTCGCTTGCCTCCGTCAGCGGCGCGGCGACACTCGGCGGTGCCACCGTGGACGCGGTGTTCACGAACGGAAGCTATATCTCGAAGCGCTACACCATCCTGACCGCAACTGCCGGGATCAACGGCTCGTTCGGCTCGCTGGTCACGACCGGCCTGCCGAGCAGCATCAAGAGCGCGGTGCTGAGCTACGACGCCAACGACGTCTATCTCGATGTCGGCCTGGGCTTCGCGATTCCGTCCGGGCTCAACGGCAATCAGCAGCGCGTCGCGGGCGCACTGACGAATTTCTTCAACGCCAATGGCGGGATCGCTGCGGTTTACGCCGCACTGACGCCGGCTGGCCTGACACAAGCCTCCGGCGAGTCGGGCACCGGCTCGCAGCAGACCACGTTCAACGCCATGAGCCAGTTCATGGGCCTGCTCACCGATCCCTTCGCGCAGCGAAGCGGAGATGCGGAGCCGGCCGGCGGCGCGAACGGCTTTGCGGACGAGGACAGCACCAGCGCCTACGCCGCTCGCAAGCGCACCGACGCCTTTGCCATGGTCACCAAAGCTCAGCCGCAGGCGTTCGCGCAGCGCTGGAGCGTGTGGGCCGCGGGCTTCGGCGGCGCGCAATCGACAGATGGCAATGCAGTGACCGGCTCGAACGACACGACGAGCCGCGTGTTTGGGACCGCCGTCGGGGCCGATTACCGGTTCTCGGCAGATACGCTAGTCGGCTTTGCGCTGGCCGGCGGCGGGACCAATTTCAGCGTGAACGGTCTCGGCTCCGGCCGCTCCGATCTGTTCCAGGCCGGCGCTTATCTGCGCCATAGCAATGGCCCGGCCTACATCTCTGCTGCACTCGCCTATGGCTGGCAGGACATCACCACCGATCGCACCGTGACCATCGCCGGCGCCGATCATCTGCGCGCCGAGTTCAACGCCAATGCATATTCCGGCCGCGTCGAAGGTGGCTATCGTTTCATTGCGCCGTGGATCGGCGGGATCGGCCTCACGCCCTATAGCGCGGCGCAGTTCACGACATTCGAGCTGCCGGCCTATGCCGAGCAGGCCGTCTCCGGTTCGGCTGCGTTCGCCTTGAGCTACGCCGCCAAGAGCGTGACGGACACGCGCAGCGAGCTCGGTCTGCGCACCGACAAGTCCTTCGCGATGCCGAATGGCGTGTTGACGCTGCGCGGGCGCTTCGCCTGGGCACATGATTTCAATCCGGATCGTGCGATCGCCGCGACCTTCCTGGCGCTGCCGGGCGCGAGCTTCGTCGTGAACGGTGCGGCGCAGGCCGCGGACTCCGCGCTCACCAGCGCGGCGGTCGAAATGAATTGGCTGAACGGCTGGTCGGCGGCGGCAACGTTCGAAGGCGAGTTCTCGAACGTCACACGCTCCTACTCAGGCAAGGGTGTCGTTCGCTATGCATGGTGAACCGTGACTTTTCCCAGCACTTCGGCCTGACCCAGGGCAGGTGAGGCGACTGGCCAATCGTGTCCCGCGTTGCCGGATCTCCTCTGGCTGGAGTCTTCGCGGGACGCGTAGCCATCCTCGAAATGCATCAATGCAGGTTGAGACTCTCGGCACAACGTCCCGCTCACCGGCATGGTAGACATCGGCGTGGCCCAGAGGTCCGAATGCGACACGGATCATGTGCGCCGCTCTACGATATCAATTGTGGAATTTTGCCGATGACACAGGCGTCGCTTCCAACGGCGGGGCTCGCTGCGGCTCAAGAAGATTCCGATCGTCGCCCGCGGCGGAAAAGCCTTTCGACATGGTTGCTCGAAGCCTTGCACTGCTCGCGGCGGCTACAGGCAAATCGCGTCCTTCGACAATATGCCCATCTCATCGCGAAACCCGATCAGCGTGCAATTTCCGATACGCCCAGCATCAAGGGACCTGACAATGTCGATCAGTGAGAAATCAGAGCGGAAGGGCTTCATTCAGGCTCCGGCACTGAGCGAGAATATGCTGTTGGCGATCATCGCGGTCGGCTTTTGCATTCTCCACATCCTGACCCTCGTGTTCCTGGTGCCTCCCTCGGCCGTCCGGACCGCAGCTCCATCGCTAGAACAGACGCTCGCCCTTTACGACTAGCTTGACGACCGTTCGATCAAGCTTGGGTAATCGGAGAGCCGCTCGTATTCGACGCGGAAGCCGCATCGAAGCTGTTGTCGCGCAAAGACGCCGCTCATCGGCCGTAGCGCAGCGGCAAGGGTGTCGTTCGCTACGCCCGGTGAGCTGTCGACCCGTCATGCGGTTTTCGCCGGCCAGGGCACGACCTGCCCCGACATCACCAGCCGGTCGCGGCCGCCATCCTTGGCGGCGTAAAGCGCGCGGTCGGCGGCGGCCACCAGTGCGCTGCAATCCGCCGTCGTCTGGGACGGAACACTCGTCGCGCCGCCCACGCTCGCGGTAACGAGGCGTGACGGCAGGTTCTGCGCATGCAGCATCGCGAGGTCGCGCAGCGCGTTGCGGATCTCTTCGCCGACCTCGACACAGCCATCCGCGCCGGTGCTCGGCAACAGCACGGCGAATTCCTCGCCGCCATAGCGCGCCGCGAGGTCGGCCGGGCGCCTGGCATGGGTGGACAGGATCCGGCCCAGTGCGCGCAAGCACCTGTCGCCGGCCAGATGTCCGTAATGGTCGTTGAATGTCTTGAAATGATCGACGTCGATCAGCAGCAGCGAGAGCTGCGTGCCGTCGCGCCGGGCGCGTGCCCATTCCTCCGCGAGGCGCTCGTCGAACGCGCGACGGTTGGCGAGCCCGGTGAGACCGTCGGTTGCTGCGAGCGAGGCGAGCTTGTCCTGCAGATCCTTCTGCTCCGTCATGTCGCGCACGACCGCGACGACGCCGTCGATCTCGCCGCTGTCGGACGCCCGCGTCACGTGCAGGGCCGACTCGGCCCAGATCTCGCCCTTGTCGCGATGGCGCTGGCGATACACGAATCTCGCTTCCTCGGCCTCGCCATTCTTCAGCGCAACGATGGCTTGCTCGACCCGCTCCATGTCCTCCGGATGAACGCCGGCCACGGCCGATGTGCCCAGGAGTTCGTCGGGAGACCAGCCGATGATGCGCGCGCATGACGGAGAGACGTAGATCAGCCGGTTATCGAGCCCGATCCGGGTCACCATGTCGCTGGATTGCTCGGCCAGCAGGCGGAAATGGGCTTCCTTGGCGACCAGGGCTTGTGCCATGCGCTGCCGCTGCGCGAACTGGCGGACCAGGTAGAAGCCGATCACCGCGATCAGCAGGACGAGGCCGATGACGACGGTCATACGCACGACCGCCGCGCGGCGCCAGGGCGCGAGCACGTCATCCTGCGACTTGGTCGCCAGCACCATCAGGGGATAGCGGTTGCTGCGCTGGTAGTAGCTCAATCGCTGCACGTCATCGAGGGGCGACTTGAAATAGTAGACCGCCGCGGCCGGCCGGCTCTCCCATTCCCTGAACAGCGGCGCCTTTGACAGGTCGCGTCCGACGAAGGCGCCGCTCTCGTCGCGGCTGCGCGCCAGCATGATGCCGTCATTGTTGAGCAGCGACGTCGAGCCGTTCGGCCCGAAGTCGAAGCGCTCGTAGAATTTGACGAAATAGGCGACGTCGATCGTCAGCAAGGCAACGCCGGCGAAGCTGCCGTCCGGATGATTGACCCGGCGTGACGCGGTGATGATCCACTGGCCGCCGGCGCGGCTCCGGACCGGCCGTCCGATCAGCGTGCCCCGATCTGGCGAGCTGCGATGATGCTGGAAATATTCGCGGTCGCTGTTGTTGAATTTAGAGAAGTCGACATTCTCGGTCGTGGCAAGCCATCGGCCGGTCTCGTCATAGACGAAGATGCCGCGGATGCGGTCCGAAGATTTGCGGGTGGGCAGATAGGTCTGAAGCTTTCCGATCGTGTCCGAGCCCATTCCATCGAGCTCGAGCCGGTGGACCAGCCCGACCAGGATCGTATCGACGAGCTCGAACGTGTCGTCCGCATGCTGGACCAGCGATTGCGCGAGATTGGCGACGTCGATCTCGGCATTCCGGAGCTCGCTGTTGCGCGCTTCCCATTCGCGCCAGCCGCTCAGAACCAGGATGGCGACGCAAATCAGCACGACGAAACCTGCCGCCCAGAGCGGAAGATGCGTCTTGCCGAGTTCGCGGCTCGTGACCATGGAGGTCTGCTCCAATTCGGCGCAAACCTCTCACTTTGGGCTTAACGGCCTCTTGCAACATCCGCGCTGATTGTGCGGAGCCCGTATTCGGCCGGAGGAAGTCCTTGTCAATTCGACGGGTTATCCTCGCACGACATTAACCACGCGCGGCCCGCGTGCACGTTGCGCGCAGTGCTGCCGCCCTCTAGCCCTCCAGCGTGAAGCCGACGCGGAGCGTCACCTGGTAGTGGCGGACGGCGCCATTCTCGATGTGGCCACGCGTCTGCACGACCTCGAACCATTTCATATCGCGAATGGTCTTGGCGGCGCGGCTGACCGCGTTCTTGATCGCATCATCGATCGACGTCTCCGATGATCCGACGAGTTCCAGGATCTTGTAGACGTGGTCCTTCTCGGCTGTGGGCATGGGCGAACCTCCGCTTGTGTGAGCTCTGGCAGGCCGGGACGTGTCGCCGGCCGATTCTATCAGTGAGTCGTACGCACGCCAATCTGAACGGCCGGGGCGGTACTGGGTTCCGTTATTGGCCCGCATGCGCCGGCCGAGGTGGAGCGGGCCGCGTTCGCCTGCTAAGCGCTGTCTCCATGGATTCGCGGCGCGACAGGACCATCGGCTTTCTCTGCCTGACCGCGATCATTCTCGGCGAGCCGCTCGGCCTGCGCGAGGTCGCGGCGATGGCGCTCACGCTCGGCGGCGTGACGCTGGCGTTGCGGCGCGCGTAGGCAGGTTATTCCGCGAGGTGTGCAGCCTGGGGCAGGGCGGGCGCAGGCTGCGCGGTGCGCCATAGCACCTTCAGGAGCAGCGCAAGCAGTGCCATCATGGCAAGGCCGGCAATGGCAGGTGCGAAATGCTGGTCGCGATCGGCGATCTGTCCGAACTGTGCCAGCAGCCGCGCCGACTGCAACAGCCCATAGGCGCCGGCAAACAGGATCAGTCCGTACATCACACTGCGCTCGCGCGGACTCGCCAATTTGCCAAGGTCGGGCAGCAGCAGAGCGAGGCCGATGCCGAGCATCGGCAGGTCGTAATCATAGGCGTAGGGGCTGATCATCACCGACACCATCGCGGCGATGCCGAGCGCGAACGCCGTCGAGATGCCGCGCGCCATGCCGAGGAAGACGCCGAGCAGCACGGCGAGTAGCGCGAGCCCCGCAACGGCCGCCTGTCCCCAGAAGGCGATGCTTGCCGGGAGGCCAGCCTTGTAGAGCGCCGCATAGGTCGAGATCATGCGGAACAGCGGATAGAAGCCTTGCTCGAGATAGCTCGCCGACTCCCTGATCGCGCCAAGCCAGGCGGTCCAGATCTGCCATCCGAAGAGGAGCGTGCAGAGCAGCGAGCTCGCCAGCACCACGGCGGCGGCGGTCGCGAGCGCGACCCAGCGACGCGTTGCCAGCAAATAGACGCCGGCGGCAATCGCAAGGTGCGGCTTGATCACCATGGCGCCGAGCGCGAGACCTGCGAGCACCTGCCGACGCTCCAGGTTGACGCAGACGAGGCCGATCAGCGCCCCTGTGAGAAAGCCGTTCTGTCCGCAGCCGATGGTGATCGCAAGCGCCGGAAACAGGATCACTAGCACCTGCGCGAAATTGTTGCGGGCGATCGTGCGCAACGTCACGAGATAGAATGCCATCGTTGCGGCGGTGAACAGGAGATAGCCGACGCCGACCGGCAGGAACGCGAACGGCGCCACCAGCAGGTCGTATTGCGGCGGATAGGTCCAAGGCATGAAGCTGAGCTTGCCGCCGGAAGCCGCGACCTGCATCTTCAGCAGCGCCTCGAAATGGTAGACCTGATCGAGATCGCCGAGCCAGACGCGCTGTGCGACGATGTAGAAGGCGTCGAAATCGGCGAGCTCGCGATCCGCCCAGCTGCCCCAGCGGGCGAACCAGAACGTCTTGAAGACGACGATCACCGCCAGCGCCGCCAGCGCGAAACGCACATAGGTCGCCCGCTTCGACGGCGAGAACTGAACCTGTTCCAGAGTTTCCGCGAGCATAGGAGGCGACCTCGAACCTGACCGATGGGCGGACGGCAGGCCGGACCGCCCATCCCGGCCGAGATTGCCGTCAGAGGCTTAAAGGACGGTAACGAAAGGATAAGGATTTTTGCGGATGGGGCCTCCTGTTCACGGCTTCGCCGGCTTGAAATCGGGTCCCTCGAAACGCAGGCCGGTTGCGCCGCGGACCACGCTGTGATGCGCAGCGTGGATCAGGCGCGCTTCGCCGTGCTGCGCCAGCCGTGTCCGTGCATCGAGCAGCGCGTGGAGGCGCGCGAGGGCAAGCGCCTTGTTTCGGTGCTGCGAGCGTCCGTCGCGTGCGGTGGCGGCAAGGCCGGTCGGCACGTGCGCGGCGCGCACGGCACTTTCGGTCTTGTTTTGATGCTGGCCGCCGGGCCCTCCGGCGCGGAAGCTATCGAAGCGGATATCGGTGGCCGCGTGTGTCGCGGCGACCTCGCCCGCCGCAAGCTCGAATACGCCGATGAACCAGTTCTTCCTCATGTGGCGTGGCCGCTAGGGACTCTTGCTGACCCACAGCACCGATCCCGATGTCCACCGCCGCGCGAGATCGCGCGCCGCATCGCCGTCGAGGACCGCGATGGCCGATCCCGGGCCGTGGCCGTCGCTGTCGTGCTCCTGCGCGATCGCACAGGAGCACGACAGCATCCGCCTCGGTAGTCAGTCGTCGGAGCGCGTTGGCAAGCGCGATGCGGCATTCCGCCGGCCCCTGTCCAGATGTGAAGAGCAAACGGATCATCGACGCTCCTCCCGCCGCCCGCGCTCGTCGGCGACCCTCTTGACCGTCACGAGCGGACGGAACGAGGCGACGACGCGCGCGCGGCCAAACGCTTCGAGGTCGGCGATCACGCCTGCGATCGGCTTGTAGGCCTCCGGCGCTTACTCGACGAGCAGCGCACGATCCTCGCAGATCACCCTGCCGCCGAATGGATTGCGCATCAGCCTCTCGCGGTCGGACTTCCTCGCACCGACGCGCCCGCCCATCGAGGCGCGGTCGTATTTGCGCCCCGCACCGTGCGCGATGGATGCCAAGGCCTCCAGCGGCGCGTCCGACAGCGGCTCGACGAGATAGGACAGCGCACCGCGCGATCCGGGAACGACGACGAGCCCCTGGTCGGATGGCGCGGCGCCCTTCCGGTGCAGCACGCCGTCCGCGCGATGCTCGACGCAATTGTGCGAGCACTGACAGACAAAGTCGGCGTCGCAGCGCAGCGCCTGCGCGGCCCGCGCGGCGATCAGCAGCCGGTTGGCGGTGGCCCAGCGAACCGCGTGATCGTGGGCGTGCAAATAGGCGCGCCCAGGCTCGCTGTCGGGATCGATCGGGTGCAGGCCTTCTGTGATCCGGCTTTCGAGCAGGGCGTGGCCGAGGCCACGCGATCCCGAATGCGTCAGCACATGAGCGCGCGAGCGGTCGATTCCGAACGAGGTATCGACGACGTCCTCGACCGCAAGCAATTCGCAGAAATGATTGCCGCCGCCGATCGTGCCGAGCGCAGAATCGAAGGCGGACGGTTCAAGTCCCGCCGCTTCGATCTTGCCCCTGATGTCGCCGTCAAAGGGACGCTCGATGTCACGCAGACGTTCGGCGGCCTTGTCGATGCGCAGCTTGCGCACGCGGACGTCGAGCGCAAACAGCGCCATGCCGCAGCCCGCGTCGGAGCCGACAAAGGCCGGATGGATCCGGTCGGCGAGGATGGCGCAGCCGACCGGGCCGTACTTGCCGGGATGAAGATCCGGCATGCCGGCCACAGTGCGGGCATCGCTGCGACCTGCTCGAGCTGGTGCACGGCGGCGCCCTCGATCCAGGTCTTGGACGAGTAGAAAGTGTGGACCGGCGCGCGGCGGTCCACGATGGGAGGATTGCCCATGTCAAAAATCCGGGAGAAAGGCAGGGAGAAATACGCGCTCAGGCGCGCGTAGGCTGTGGCCCGATCCCTCGCCTCACGCGAGGTCTCTAGGCCTGGCGGCTCCAGGTGGAGCAGCGAGCGATGCTCGTCATCGTCTGTCTCCTGTTCAAGCGGAGCGGAATGCTCGATGCGGAGCGGCTATAGATCACATCCGGCGTGGATTGGCAATCCTGGGCTGAAGCCTTGATGCTGCTCGTGAAAGTCGCCGGGATGCACCGTCGCTCTTGCCCGGCGGAATGCCGAGGAGCTAACCTCGCGCGCGTTTCCTGGCGTGTTCGATGTGCGGTGATGATCGGCCGTTGGACGAAGGGCAGTTTGGTCGCGATCGGCCTGTTCGCTGTGCCCGCACCGGGCGTCGCGCAGGACGACCTCGACGTCGCGCCAGACAGCATTTCGCTGCAAGTGACGACCGATCCCTCCACGATCGAGTGCCGCAGGCTCGAGACGGTCAATCCGAGTTCGCTCGTCTTCCTGCCGCTGCGCCGGACCTTCAATGAGGATTTTGACGAGCATCCATTGTCCAGCGGACGCTGGGTGCCGCATTACGCTGGTGGCGCGGCCTGGCCGGAAGCGCGCTACTGGGGCGGCGACGGCTCCGATTTCAAGCGCAAGACCAGCGCCAATGGCGAGCAGCAGATCTATGTCGATCCACGTTACGCCGGCCGCGCGACCACGGCGCTCGGGCTCGATCCCTTCAAGGTGAAGGACGGCGTGCTCTCGATCGTCGCAAGCCGCACCCCGCCGGAGCTGAAATCCGTGCTGTTCAACAACGACTACATCTCGGGGATCCTGACCACCCAGGGCACGTTCTCGCAGAAGCACGGCTATTTCGAGATCCGCGCCAAACTCCCGATCGGCCACGCGGTATGGCCGGCGTTCTGGATGCTGGCGGATGACGGCGGCTGGCCGCCCGAGGTCGATGTGCTCGAAGGCCGCGGCGAGCGGTCGGGCGACATGGTGATGACGACGCACTGGCGAATTCCGGCAACCGGCAAGATCCAGTCCTGCGGCTTCGACTTCGGCGTCGCGGATGCTTCCAACACATTCCACAATTACGGTGTGCTGTGGGAGGAGGATCGCCTGGTCTATTTCATCGACCGCAGGCCGGTCTCCGACATCAAGGTGCCGATCGGCTTCGACGATCCCATGTACATGATCGTCAATCTCGCGATCGGATCGAAGTTCTTTCTCGGTGTCGGTCCGGTCGATGCGGAATCGCCCTCGACCGTCGCATTCGAGATCGACCGGATTTCCGCCTATCAGATCGACATGGAGCAGGCGCGGAGATGACGATGTTCGCGAACCTCTCGCGCCGGTCTTTTGCAGGGCTTGCCGGCCTCGCCGCGCTCGGCATGACGACGCGCGCAAGCGCCGCCGAAAGCGATACCCACGCGCCGGCGCGCTTCCCGAAGGATTTCGTGTGGGGCACGGCCACCTCGTCCTACCAGATCGAAGGCGCGGTCAATGAGGACGGCCGTGGCAAGTCGATCTGGGATGTCTTCAGCCACACGCCAGGCAAGATCGAGGACGGCACCACCGGCGATCGCGCCAACGAGCATTATCATCGCTACAAGGAGGACGTCGGGCTGATCAAGGCGCTCGGTGTCAAGGCCTACCGTTTCTCGATCGCATGGCCGCGGGTGTTTCCGGACGGCACGGGGCAGCCCAACCCCAGGGGCCTCGATTTCTACAACCGCCTCGTCGACGAGCTGCTTGCCAACGGCATCGAGCCCTACGCCACGCTCTATCACTGGGACCTGCCGCAGGCGCTCCAGGACCGCGTCGGCGGCTGGCAGTCGAGCGACACTTCGAAGGCTTTTGCCGACTACGCCGCTTACGTCGCCGCACGCCTGACCGATCGCGTGAAGACCATCTTCACCGTGAACGAGGTCGGGCGCTTCGTGAATTTCGGCTACGGCTGGGCCATCGATGCGCCCGGCCTCAAGCTGCCCACGGCGCAGCTCAATCAGGCTCGCCATCACGTCGCGCTGGCGCACGGGCTCGCCGTGCAGGCGATCCGCGCGTCGGGGCGCGCCGGCACCAAGGTGGGCGCGGCGGAAAACATTGCGGCCTGCGTGCCGGCAATCGCGACGGCGGAGAACATCCGCGCCGCCGAGATCGCGACGCGCGAGCTCAACGCCGGCTTTCTCGGCGTGGTGCTGGAGGGCAAGTACACCGACGGCTTCCTCGCCTATGCCGGCGCCGACGCGCCGAAATTCACCACTGATGAGCTGAAGATCATCGGCACGCCGAACGATTTCGTCGGCCTCAACATCTATGCTCCGCAGTTCTACGTCACCGCCTCCGACCGCGCGCCGGGCTTTCACGTGCTGCCTTTTCCGACCTCGTTCCCGCACATGAATTCGGAATGGCTGAGGATCGGCCCCGAGGTGATCTACTGGGCGCCGCGCATCGCTGCAAAAATCTGGAACATCGACACCATCTATATCAGCGAGAACGGCACCTCATCCGAGGACAAGCTCGCCGCTGACGGCCAGGTCTACGACCTCGACCGCATCATGTTCCTGCGCAACTACCTGACCCAGATGCAGCGTGCGGTCGCCGAAGGCGTCCCGATCCGCGGCTATTTCCTGTGGAGCCTGATGGACAATTTCGAGTGGATTTTTGGCTACGGGAAGCGCTTCGGCCTCTACCGCGTCGACTTCGAGACCCAGGCGAGGGTCCCGAAACTGAGCGCAGCGTTCTACCGCGACGTGGTGGCGCGCAATGCGATCGGCGTGTGAGGGCCAACGCCAGCCCTACGGATCCAGCTCCGTATCCCAGTAGAGATAGTCGAGCCAGCTGTCGTGCAGATAGTTCGGCGGGAAGAGGCGGCCGTTGCGGTGGAGCTGGTGCACGGTCGGCGCGAACGCGGTCTGGCGCGGAAACATCTTTGCCTGCGCCGGTGTCAGATTGCCTTTGCGCAGGTTACAGGGCGAGCAGGCCGCGACCACGTTCTCCCAGGTGGTCTGTCCGCCTTTGCTGCGCGGGATGATGTGATCGAAGGTGAGGTCTTCGGGCGAGCCGCAATATTGGCAGGCGAAACGATCGCGCAGGAAGACGTTGAATCGGGTGAAGGCGGGGTGGGTGGTCGGCTTGACGAAGGATTTGAGCGAGACGACGCTCGGCAGCTGCATTTCCAGCGTAGGACTTCGAACCGCCTGATCGTAGTGTGCGACGATGTTGACGCGGTCGAGGAACACCGCCTTGATCGCGTCCTGCCAGGACCAGAGCGACAGCGGGTAATAACTCAGCGGCCGGAAGTCCGCATTCAGCACCAACACCGGCCAACTGCCCTGCGAGACATGTGCGTTCAAGTAACGCTCCCGGCCTCCATATACGCTGCGAAGCAGCATGTATTGACATACTACATGCAGCGTGACGGGATTGTGAAGCCCGCTGAGAGACTTATTCAGGCGCAAGCAATGCGGCAGCGGGGTGGCAAACGCTCAAAAACGCCGTGATTTGGGAAGGGTTCATGCGTGGCTGGCTCGCCGTGCTGCTCGCGGCCGTGCTTGGTGCTGCGTCGATTCGGTGCGCAATAGCCGAGGATTATTCTGCGCGCCCCGTCACCATGATCGTGCCGTTCCCGGCGGGCCGCGCCACCGACACGCTGGCGCGGTTCCTCGGTGAACGCCTGCATGCCGTGCTGAAACAGCCCATCGTCGTCGAGATGTCAGCGGTGCGGCCGGCTCGCTCGGCGTCGGCCGTGCCGTGCGCGCCGCGGCCGACGGCTACACGCTGTCGATTGGAACCTCGACCACGCACATGCTGACCGGCGGGCTCTATGCGCTGCCGTTCGATCTGTTGCGCGCTCTCGAACCGGTCATCCTGATCGGCAGCGTGCCGCTGCTGATCGTCGGCCGCAAGGATCTGCCCGCTGACGATCTCAAACAATTGATCGCGTGGCTGAAGGCCAATCCGGACAAGGCCTCTGTCGGCATCGCCGGCGTCGGGGATCAAGGTGGAGTGATTCCTGGCTGTCATTCCGGGGCGCGATAAAGTCCCGAGCCCGGAATCCATCGCGCCGCGGATTTCGGGGGTGAATGGATTCCGGGTTCACGCTTCGCGTGCCCCCGAGTGGTTTACGTTGTGACCACTCCCCGCCCCAGCATCCCTTCCTCGATCGCCTTGATCTGGAGCGCGAGGTATTTCGAGTTGATGCGGCACTGCGCGAGGCTGCCGGCGATGAACCAGAGGCCGGGCTGTTTCGTGCGCGCATACATGTTGCGCAGCTCGAAGCCGTCGCCAAAGCCCCAGACTGGGCCGACGCGGTCGGCCATGGCATCGCCGAACAGCTTTCGCACCAGATACTCCTGCGGCTTGTAGCCGGTCGAGAGCACGATGAGGTCGGCGGTGAGGAGCGCGCCGTCCTTCATGCGAGCGCCTTCGGCGACAAAGCTCTCGATGTCGGCGAACTGCTTCAGATTGATCGCGCCCTCGACGATGAGGTTGGAGCAGCCGACGTTGAAATAATAGCCGCCGCCGCGGGTGAGGTATTTGAACTGCCAGCCGGTGCCGGCCTCGCCGAAATCGAGCTTGAAGCCGACGCGCCGCAGGCCGTCCAGCAGCTCCTTGTCGAGCTCCTTGGACTGCTCCGTCAGCATCACATGGGTCTTCCTGGCGAGCGGCGTCGGCATCGAAGTCGCGATCAGATCGTTGTCCTCGAGCGTGCCCTCGTTATAGGTCGCATACGCAAGCTGCGCCGACGGTTCGATATTGGTCACCAGCGTCGGCGAGCGCTGCACCAGCGTGACCTCGGCGCCACTCGAGCAGAGGTCCTGCGCGATATCGTGGCCGCTGTTGCCGGTGCCGATGACGATGGCGCGCTTGCCTTTCCAGTTCTCGCCGTCGTCATAGCGGCTCGAATGCAGCAATGTGCCCTTGAAGTTCTCAAGGCTCGGAATGTCCGGCATGTTCGCGATGCCGCTGACGCCGGTCGCCATCACCACGTGGCGCGGATGCATGGTGCGCGTCGTGCCGTCGCGGCGGAGCGTGACGGTCCAGTGGCCCTTTGCGTCGTCGTAGGCGCCGCCCGCGAACTCGGTGCCGGTCCAGTAGTTCAGCTCCATGGCGTCGACGTAAGCCTCGAACCAGTTGGCGAGCTTGTCCTTGGGGACATAGACCGGCCAGTTCGGCGGGAACGGCATGTAGGGCAGGTGATTGACCTGCACCTGGTTGTGCAGGGTGAGCGCGTGATAGCGCTTGCGCCAGTTGTCGCCGATGCGTGGCCAGCGATCGACGATCAGCGTGTCGACCTGCAACTGCTTCAGCCGCGCCGCGATCGCGAGCCCGGCCTGGCCGCCGCCGACCACCAGCACGACCGGGTTGCGATCGGTGTAGTCATTCGATGCCTTGCGCAAATCGAGCCAGTTCGGCCCGCGGAAATCGCGCGAATAGGCCTGGCCGCGCGGGCGCGTTGTGCCGAGCTGCTCTTCAAAGCCCTTCAGCTCGTCGAGGGCGGTGAGCAGCGTCCAGGCTTTCAGCCGGTCGCCATCAGCGGAATCAGGAACAAGCCGGACGATGCCGTTGCCGCGGCCGATCGCAGTTTCGAAATTGAAGATCGCTTCGATATTGTTGGTGCCGGCGCGCGTCACCCAGCGTGGCACCGCGCGATTGGGCGCGATCTTGAAATTGCCTGGCGCCACCTTGGGCACGAGCGCAGTCAGCTCGTGCGCGATCGCCTCGCGGCCGGCGATGGTCTGCAGGTTCCAGCTCAGCGCCAGCGCATCGCGCCAAAAACTGTCGGCGAGGAAGAGGCGGTCCAGTGCGGCGCGATCGGGCTGGCCCAGCGCGCGCTCGAACTCGTCGAGCCAGGCCTGCGCGGATACGGAAATATCCTTCGTCCTGTCCAGCATGCGCGACCTCGTGGCCGTCTTCGCGGCGTTTCCTCGAGCATGATCCGGACCCGGAGGGCCGCGCAGCGCAAAGTGTGCAGCGGTTTTCCGAAAGATCATGCTCCAATAAGAGAGGCCGAGGCTATCTGGTTTCGGTGGCGTCCAAAAGCCGGTTACCCGAGCAGCGAGAGCATGTGGCCCTGCTCAGGCGGAATACGACCCTTCAGCGTGTCGAGATAAACCTGCCGCACTGCCTCCGGTCCGCGGCTCTCGACCACGGCGAGGCACCTCTCCAGGAGCGATGCAAAGTCCGACCATGCCGCGCCAAAACACTGCTCGATGCCGCCTGGGCCCCATTCCCTGGCGCGCTTGCGGATCTGGTCTGGGGCGAAGAACCAGCGCGGTTTTGCGCCGGGCAGCACGCCCTCGTCGGCGTCGGTGGCGCGATGCGTCAATCCGACACGCACGGAGCATTTCATCTGACCGCTGAAGTGATGGTGCAGCCCGGCGCGCAGCGCGCTGTTGCCGGCCATGTCGACAAAGGCGACGGCGGTATCCGATGGCAGCGACGTCACGCGATCATAAGTGACGACTTCGTCGTAGCAGCCGAGCGAGCTGACGAATCCGGTGTTGCCGGCCGATGTCAGCCCGATCACTTTGCGGCCGCGCGTGTGGAGGAGATGCGCAAGCCCGAACGCAGTCTTGCTCGAAGCGCTCGAGAGCAGCACGGTACGCGCGCCAAAATCGTCGTTCTCGGCAAGGAAGTCGTCGACCAGGAATGACAGCATGAACAGCGGCCGCAGCAGCGCCTGGTAGTCGCCCTGCCGCCCGGCGTAAGCGGGATCGCCGGTCACGCGCGCATAGGCGTTGTAGACCGGCGCCACGCCTTGCCGGTGCGCGGCGCCATCGCGTAAGCCCCGCTTGCTGACGTCGGTCGCCTCGATCACGAGATGCGTCGCCATCGGGAAGTACCCGAACAGCCGCTCGCCCACGGCGACGTTCGGATGGTTTGAGGCGATCACCTCGCCAAAGCCCCACACCGGGACGTTGCCGAAGCCGTTCGGCGCAGGAAACAGCTGCCAGTATTTCATCTCGTCGCCGAGCACTGCATAGGTGATGTTGTTGGCGGTGAAGGCGAAGCGGTCGACCTTCACGAGCAGTGCGTCCTGCGGCAGCGACTCGCCTGCAGGAAGCTTGGTTGCGATCGTCTTGCACGTTTCGAGATCGTCCCGCGCAACGATGAAGTCGGTGGCTGTCATGGTGTTGATCCCGGTTCGGGCCCGCGCCGGCATCTCTTCGGTCGCACGCGCGACATTTGCAACAGCAACATAGTTTTAAACGCTGTTCGGCCGCATCAGGCCGTCAGCACGCCCTCGCGCTTCTTCACCGCGCGATAATAGCTCCACCACAGATGCGCCGCGGCACCGCGCATGGGCCGCCAGGGTTCGGCGAGCGGGGCCATCTGCTTTTCCGTCGGCCGCGCCTTCAGCCCCAGCCCGATGCGAATGCCCTCCTGCACGGCGAGGTCGCCGGCCGGCCAGGCATCGCCATGGCCGAGGCAGAACAAGAGATAGACGTCCGCGGTCCACGGCCCGATGCCCGGCAGCGAGATCAGCGTGTGATGCGCGGCGTCGGCATCTTCTTCGGCGAGCACCTCGAGGTTCAGCCGCTGCGCGGTGATCTCGCGCGCCAGATGTTTCAACGTCTTGATCTTCGCAGCGGAGAGGCCAAGCCGCCCCAGCCGATCGGTGCGGGCGCGGCGCACGGCGTCATGGTCGAACGGATCGAAGGCGGCCGAAAGCCGCCCCCAGATCGCCGAGGCGCTCGCGGTCGAGAGCTGTTGCCCGCAGACGATATGCGCAAGGCCCACAAAGCCCGGTTCGCGCCGCCGCAAGGCGGGCATGCCGGCGACCTCGAATACGGGTTTGAGGCGCGGATCGCGTTTCACCAGCGTGTGGACGGCCTCTTCGAGGTCGGACTGGGCTTCGAGGTGGATGGTCATCGTGGTTCGGCAAACTCTCTGCGACGTCATGACCGGGCTTGTCCCGGCCATCCACGTCTTTCCAACCGCACGTCATTGTTAGCATGAGTGACGGTCGTCGTATTCCTCCGCCACCTTGACATGGTCGCCATGTGGCACCGAAGAACGTGGATGGCCGGGAAGTAGGCGAGCGGAAGCGACGCCGTCCTTCGGACGGCTATGCCCGGCCATGACGAGATCTGTCGTATGTCGCCACCCGTTTTCCGATTCGCTCCGAGCCCGAACGGCTTCCTGCATCTCGGCCACGCCTATTCCGCGCTGCTCAACTTCGATCGAGCGCGCGAGACCGGCGGGCGGCTGTTGCTGCGGATCGAGGACATCGACGCGACGCGTTGCCGGCCCGAATACGAGACGGCGATCTACGACGACCTCGCCTGGCTTGGCATCGCCTGGGAGACGCCGGTACGGCGGCAGTCGGAGCATCTTGCCGATTACCGCGCCGCGCTGGAGAAGCTTGTCGCGCTCGGCCTGGTCTATCCCTCCTTCGAAAGCCGCGCCGAGATCGCAAGGCTCACAGCCGCGCGCGAGGCGGCCGGGTCCTGGCCGCGCGATCCCGACGGGGCGCCGCTTTATCCCGGCGCCGCGAAATCGCTACCTGCCGACGAGCGCGCTCGCCTCATCGCGGCCGGGGCGCCCTATGCCCTGCGGCTCGACATGGCGGCTGCCTGCCGCCGCGTTGCCGGCCTGACCTGGCGCGAACTGGGCGTGGGGCCGGACGGCGAGCGTGGCATTGTCGCGGCGCGGCCGGAAGCCTGGGGCGACGTGATCCTCGCCCGCAAGGAGACGCCAACGAGCTACCATCTGTCGGTGGTGGTCGATGATTCGCTCCAGGGCGCGAGCGAGGTGGTTCGGGGCCAGGACCTGTTTCACGCCACCTCGGTGCACCGGCTGCTGCAAACGCTGCTCGACCTGCCGGAGCCCGCCTACCGCCACCACCGGCTGATTCGGGATGCTGAGGGGCGGAAGCTGTCGAAATCGACCGGCTCGACCGGTTTGCGGGAGTTGCGCGCCGCCGGTGCCTCGCCCGCGGACATCCGCCGGCTGGTGGGATTAGGTTAAGTTTCTCTGGGGTTTAGCAAAAGGTCGCCGTGACTCG
This sequence comes from Bradyrhizobium sp. Cp5.3, assembly GCF_000426265.1. NCBI lineage: Bacteria > Pseudomonadati > Pseudomonadota > Alphaproteobacteria > Hyphomicrobiales > Nitrobacteraceae > Bradyrhizobium > Bradyrhizobium sp. Cp5.3. The sequence goes on from NZ_AUFA01000009.1 coordinate 317,982, forward strand.
GAGTGTTCCTCCGTGCGATGCTCGCCTGACGGCCCGGGGGTTCGAAGGAATACTTCGAAGGGGATCTATGGCGGCGAAAACGCGCGCATCGCGCACTACGCGGACGTCCAGGCGGCCGCCTCGGAAGCGGTCCGGGGCGGTTGGCGCGACGCGTAAACGCGCCGCCGCCGCAACGCCGGACGTGGTCCAGGCGGCGCTGGCCGCCTTCGCCCACGAGGTCCGCACACCCCTGACCGGAATTCTGGCGATCAGCGACCTGCTTGCGACCTCCGATCTCGGCGAGCGGGAGCGGCGCTGGGCCGATACCATCAAGGCCGGCGCCGAGCACCTGGCGAGCCTCGCCACCCTGTTCGTGGACGCGGCCAAGACCGGGAAGGGGGCAAACGCGCTGCGCCAGGACCTGTTCGACCTGCGGGCGCTGGCCCGCAGCATGGGTGATTCGCTCGCCGGGCGTGCCGCGGCCAAAGGACTTCAGGCCCAGGTCGAGATCTCCGGCAAGCTTTCCGGGCTGGTGGTCGGCGATCCCGTCCGCCTGCGCGCCGCCCTTGAGAACCTGATCGACAACGCCGTGAAGTTCACCGACGAGGGCGGCGTCGCGCTCGCGGTCGTGCCCTGGCGTCCGCAGAAGGGCAGGGGCAAAACGAAGGACAAAGGCAGGGTCGGCGTCGCCTTTGCGGTGTCCGACAGCGGCATCGGCCTGACCATGGCCGAGATCAAGCGGCTGTTCCGCCCGTTCACCCAGGCCAATGTCACCATCGCCGCGCGTTTCGGCGGCGCCGGGCTCGGGCTGTCCTCGGTGAAGCAATTGGCGCGTGCGATGGGCGGTGACATCACGGTTGCCCCGCGGCGCAGCGGCGGCGCCACCTTCACGCTGACGGTGTCGCTGGATGCGTCGGGATCAGGCCCGTCCGGCGGGTGCGAAGATCCTGAGGCGGATGCGATGGCGGCTTTGCGCGTGCTCAGCGTCGAGGACAATCCGTTCGGCCGCGTCGTGCTCAACACCATCCTGACCGAGCTCGGCCATCATGCGGAGTTCATCGGGCGCGGCGAGGATGCGGTCGACCGGATTGCGCAGGGCGCCTTCGACGCGGTGCTGATGGACATGGTGCTGCCGGGCATCGATGGCATCGAGGCGATCAAGCGGATCCGCACCATGTCGCCGCCGCTCGCTCAAATCCCCATCATCGGAGTGTCGGGCCGCGGCGAGGACGAGGCGGCCTCGCGCGAGGCCGGCGCCGACGCCTTCCTGATCAAGCCTGTGTCCCCGCGGGCTTTAGCGACTGCGCTGCTTGAAGCGAGACGCCGTGAGGAAGCCGCGACTTGATGATCGCGGCGTTGAGCTCGCCGCCGTAGACGAAGATCGCGGCTATGAAATACAAAAATACCAGCGCGATGATCACCGAAGCGAGCCCCGCATACATCGTCACGTAGTTGTTGGCGAAGCGCGCCAGATATTGCCCGAACACGATGCCGGAGATCAGCGACGCCACCACGGTGAAGACGATGCCGGGCAGGATCTGCAGGAAGCCGCGCCGGCCTGCCGGCAGCCAGGCGTGTAGGATGAACAGCGCCACCACCAGCGCGCCGATGGTGATGCCATAGCGCAGCCAGGTGAGGATGCTCTCGTTGGACTCGACGAACAGCGGGATGTGTCGCCGCGCCGCCGCGATGAGGAGCGGGCCGAGCACGATCAGGAACGCCATGGCGAGCGCAGTGAAGGCCGCGACCAGCGTGTAGCCGATCGATTCCAGCCGCAGCCAGTACCAGCGCCGCATCTCCACCACCGCGTAGGCGCGGTTGAGCGCGACCCGCAGCGCCTCCACGCCGTTCGAGGCGAAATAGACCGACAGCACCGCGCCGATGGTCAGTACGTCGGTGCGGGTGGTGGTCAGGACATCGTGGACGTCGCTGGAGATGGAATCTGCGACCTGCTTGGGCCAGACCTGCAGCATCAGCCCAGCGGCCTGGTCGGCGAGTTCCTTGGAGCCGAAGAAGCCGGCGAGCGAGGTCAGCACGATCAGGAACGGGAACAGCGCCATCAGCGTCGACAGCGCGATATGGCTCGCAATCGCCCAGCCGTCATCGGCTAGGAACGTATAGAACGCATCCATCACGACGATATAGAGGTAGCGAACCGCCTTCACGCGCCACCTACTTGGCTGATGCTGCTCCCTCTCCCCGCGCGGGGGGAGAGGCGAAGAAGGCTGGCAGTTGGCGTAGATCGGAAATCATCCTGCTACCATCTGATATTATGGACCTAAAAGCCAGATCGCGAAGCGCCGGTCGTCATTTTCGGGGCGCGCGAAGCGCGAGCCCGGAATCCATTTCGCCATACATGATGTGGCCCGATGGATTCGGGGCTCGCGCCGCCGGGGCGCGCTTCGCTGCCCCTGCGACGCGCCCCGGAATGACAGGGTGGGGGAGATAGCGAAGCAGCCGGCACGGTGTTATCTACTCTCAATGGCATCCCTTTTGAGTTCTTTCATTCTGCCGGTGGCAGCCGGCGCCGTAGCGGTGGTGCTGCTGCTCGGTCTCGTCAATATGATGCGCGGCGGCTCGCCCGACACCTCGCAGAAGCTGATGCGCTGGCGCGTGCTGCTTCAGTTCGTGGCGATCGTCGTCGCCATGCTCGCGGTCTGGGCGATGGGCCGCTAGCGTAGACAGCAACGAGGCAAACATGGTCGTGCTCAACCGCATCTACACCCGCACCGGTGACGACGGCACGACGGCGCTCGGCAGTGGCGAGCGCCGGGCCAAATATGATCTGCGCATCGAGGCCTATGGCACGGTCGACGAGACCAATGCCGCGATCGGCGTGGTGCGGCTCCACACCAAGGACGCGACCGATCTCGATGCGATGCTCGGCCGCATCCAGAACGATCTGTTCGATCTCGGCGCCGACCTCGCGGTGCCCGAGCGCGAAGGCAAGGCGGAAAGGTTGCGGGTGGTGGCAAGCCAGGTGGAGCGGCTCGAGCACGACATCGACGCGCTCAACGAAAACCTCGCGCCGCTGACCTCCTTCGTGCTGCCGGGCGGTACGCCGGCGGCTGCGCATCTCCATGTCGCGCGCACGATATGCCGCAGGGCGGAACGGGTGATGGTGGAACTGGCGGCCAGACCAGGCGAGCCGGTCGGCGCGGCTGGCATCCAGTATATGAACCGCCTGTCGGATTTCCTGTTTGTGGCGAGCCGCTTCGCAAATCATAATGGCGCAGGCGACGTGCTGTGGGTTCCGGGCCAGAACCGCTGACCCATTGGGAGGGCAGTGTTCGGGCCGGCCAAAATTTGGCCCCTTCGCGCGTTGACCGGGCCGGATCAGGCCTTTAGGTTCCGCGCCAGTTGATAACCCCCCTCCCAAAATAAGTGAAAGAGGATCGATGAAGGTCTTAGTGCCGGTAAAGCGGGTGGTCGATTACAACGTCAAGGTCCGCGTCAAGGGCGATGGATCGGGCGTTGAACTCGCCAACGTCAAGATGTCGATGAACCCGTTCGACGAAATCGCGGTCGAGGAAGCGCTGCGCCTTAAGGAAGGCGGCAAGGCCACCGAGGTCGTGGTGGTCTCCATCGGACCGGCGCAGGCGTCGGAGACGATCCGCACCGGTCTCGCCATGGGCGCCGACCGCGGCATCCTGGTGAAGGCCGAGGGCACCGTCGAGCCGCTCGCGGTCGCGAAGATCCTGAAGAAGGTTGCGGACGAAGAGCAGCCGGGCCTGATCATCCTGGGCAAGCAGGCGATCGATGACGACTCCAACCAGACCGGTCAGATGCTGGCCGCGCTGCTGGGCTGGTCGCAGGCGACGTTCGCGTCCAAGCTCGAGGTCGAAGGTTCGGACTTCAAGGTCACCCGTGAAGTCGACGGCGGCCTGCAGACCGTGAAGCTGAAGGGGCCGGCGATCGTCACCACCGACCTGCGCCTCAACGAGCCGCGCTATGCCTCGCTGCCCAACATCATGAAGGCGAAGAAGAAGCCGATCGCGGAGAAGACCGTCGCCGATTACGGCGTGGACGTCACCGCGCGTCTCGAAGTTCTCAAGACGACGGAGCCCGCGGGCCGCAAGGCAGGCGTCAAGGTCAAGGACGTCGCCGAGCTGGTGTCGAAACTCAAGAACGAAGCCGGGGTGCTCTGATGACGACGCTTCTGATTGCCGAACACGACAATGCGTCGCTCAAGGACGCGACCAACAAGGCCCTGACCGCGGCTGCCGCGCTCGGCGCGGACGTCGAGGTGCTGGTCGCCGGCCAGAACGCCAAGGCCGCAGCGGATGCCGCCGCTAAGCTCGCCGGCGTGAAGAAGGTGCTGCTCGCCGATGGCGAGCTCTACGCGCACGATCTCGCCGAGCCGCTGGCCGCGCTGATCGTCTCGCTGGCGCCGTCCTATGACGCGATCGTCGCGCCCGCGACCTCGCGCTTCAAGAACGTGATGCCGCGCGTCGCCGCCCTGCTCGACGTCATGCAGGTCTCGGAGATCACCAAGGTGGTCGCCCCCGACACATTCGAGCGCCCGATCTACGCCGGCAACGCCATCCAGACGGTGAAGTCGAAGGACGCCAAGAAGGTCATCACGGTCCGCACCTCGACCTTCGCCGCAGCGGGCGAGGGCGGCAGCGCCGCCGTCGAGAGCGCGGCGGCGGCGGCCGATCCGGGCCTGTCGTCCTTCGTGGGCGAGGAGGTCGCCAAGAGCGACCGTCCCGAGCTGACTTCGGCGAAGATCATCGTCTCCGGTGGCCGCGCCATGCAGAGCCGGGAAAACTTTGCAAAATACATCGAGCCGCTCGCCGACAAGCTCGGCGCCGGTGTCGGTGCCTCGCGCGCGGCGGTCGACGCCGGCTATGCGCCGAACGACTGGCAGGTCGGTCAGACCGGCAAGGTCGTGGCCCCCGAGCTCTATGTCGCGGTGGGTATTTCCGGCGCGATCCAGCATCTGGCCGGCATGAAGGACTCCAAGGTGATCGTCGCGATCAACAAGGACGAGGACGCGCCGATCTTCCAGGTCGCCGATTACGGCCTGGTGGCCGACCTCTACCAGGCGGTTCCGGAGCTCACGGCCGAACTCGCCAAGCTCGGAAAGTAAAAAACGCGATAAAACACCGGCCGGAGAGGTACACTCCGGCCGGTGTTTCATTTTTGAGGCGTTTTCTTTCGCGCGGGGCGCGCGGAGGGGCGCATCCAATCTAGGTTTCGAGCCCGGGTTCTGGTTAAATCGGACCTCCCGGCTCAGGGGATAGGCAGGCGCGCCTTAGCGCGCCGTTCCGGTGGATGACATTATGGCGGCAGTGATCAAGAAGGTCGGCGTGATCGGCGCGGGGCAGATGGGCAGTGGCATCGCGCATGTCGCGGCGCTGGCCGGTTTCGACGTGGTGCTCAACGACGTCTCGGCCGATCGGCTCAAGTCGGGCATGGCCACCATCAACGGCAATCTGGCGCGCCAGGTCTCCAAGAAGGTCGTCACCGAGGACGCCAAGACCAAGGCCATTGCGCGGATCGCGCTCGCCGAGAAGCTGGACGACCTCGCCGACTGCGATCTCGTGATCGAGACCGCGGTCGAGAAGGAAGAGGTCAAGCGCAAGATCTTTCACGAGCTCTGCGCGATCCTGAAACCGGAGGCGATCGTCGCCTCCGATACGTCCTCGATCTCGATTACGCGCCTTGCCGCTGCCACCGACCGGCCCGAGCGCTTCATCGGCATCCACTTCATGAATCCGGTGCCGCTGATGGAGCTGGTGGAGCTGATCCGCGGCATCGCAACCGACGATTCAACTTTCGAGGCGGCCAAGGAGTTCGTCGCCAAGCTCGGCAAGCAAGTGGCGGTTTCCGAGGATTTTCCGGCCTTCATCGTCAACCGCATTCTGCTGCCGATGATCAACGAGGCGATCTACACGCTCTACGAAGGCGTCGGCAACGTCGAGGCGATCGACGCGGCGATGAAGCTTGGCGCCCACCATCCGATGGGCCCGCTGGAGCTTGCCGACTTCATCGGCCTGGACACCTGCCTCTCCATCATGCAGGTGCTGCATGAGGGGCTGGCGGACTCCAAATACCGCCCGTGCCCGCTGCTGGTGAAATACGTCGAGGCCGGCTGGCTCGGCCGCAAGACCCAGCGCGGTTTCTACGACTACCGCGGCGCCAAGCCGGTTCCGACGCGCTGATCGATCTATTGGCGCCGTAGGGTGGGTAAAGGCGCAAAGCGCCATCCCCACCATATCTCCAATCATGTGATGGAATTGATGGGCACGCTCCGCTTTGCCCACCCTACGACCCTGCGGCACTTCGTGTCGCATCGTGTCCAGGACACGAAACCGTCCGAAATCTCCACCTCTCGTTAACTCCTCGCGCCTAGGCTGCAGTCGGTACGAGGGTTCGCGTAATGGACATGATGGCAATGGTCAGCACCATGCTGGCCGCTCAGCAGGGCGCTCTCCAGTCGCAGGTATCGGCGACTGTGATGAAGCAGAACATGGATGCAGAGAAGTCCGCGGTCCTGACGCTGCTCGGCGCCGGTCAGCCTTCGCTTGCCAATGTCGGCGCGGGCGTCGGCGGCAACCTCAACGTCACGGCTTAAGCGACGCGGCTGCAGGGGTCACTGCGGCCCGGATCAGCTTCAGTGCGTCGTCGCTCGCCCATTCGGCGGGCCCGGCGATCGTCGCGATCTCGCAGCCTTGCGGGTCGACCAGCACCGAGGTCGGCATGCCCAGGGCCCGGCCTATCGTCTTAAGCTCCTGAAAAACTTTGGCTTTTGGATCGCTGAAATAGCCGAGCCGGGTCAAATTAGCCTCTTTCAGGAAATTCTTGGGCTTTTCGGGATCGCGGGTGTCGATATTGATCGCCACCACCTCGAAATTCGGACCTGCCAGCTTGCCCTGGAGCTCGTCGAGTGCCGGCATCTCCTTGCGGCAGGGCACGCACCAGGTGGCCCAGAGGTTGACCAGCAGTGTCTTGCCGCGGAAGTCGGACAGCCTTTTCGGCTTGCCGTCGGCGTCCTCGAAGGCGAGGTCGGGTAGCTTCAGCGCAGCGGTCGCCATGGTCAGCGCCGCCACCTCGCCATGGGCGAGCGGTGCGATCTTCTGCGCGGTGGTCACCGCCGCCCGGCAGGCCGGATCGCCGCTGGGCGCGCGGCTCAGGCCCAGCCCGTACAGCGCGGCAAAGCCGGCGAGGCCCCCGATCGCCACGGTGGCGATGACGAGGGGGATGCGGCGCGTGGCGGAGGGCTTCTGTTCGAGCATATCGTTTGTCATCCGGTCGCAGATATGGCTATCAGGGGCCTCTTAATACGGCTGGCCGCCGCCAGCAAACGCGCGGCACAGGCCGCACAGCGACAAGCAGGGCGTGAGCAAGGGATCATGAGCAACAAGATGTGGGGCGGCCGGTTCTCGGAACGTCCCGATGAGATCATGGAGGAGATCAACGTCTCCATCGACGTCGATCGTCACCTCTTTGCCCAGGACATTGCCGCGTCCAAGGCCCACGCCGCGATGCTTGCCGCGCAGGGCATCATCACGGCCTCTGATGCGAAAAATATCGGCAAGGGTCTAGACACGATTTTGTCAGAGATCGGCAAGGGCGGCTTCGAGTTCAAGCGCGCGCTCGAGGACATCCATATGAATGTCGAGAGCCGGCTGTCCGAGCTGATCGGCCCCGCCGCCGGCCGCCTGCACACCGCGCGCTCGCGCAACGACCAGGTCGCAACCGACTTCCGCCTGTTCGTCCGCGACGTGATCGACGAGACCGACGCCGCGCTCGCCGCGTTCCAGCAGGCGCTGGTGGATCGCGCGCTGGAGCATGCCGCGACCGTGATGCCCGGCTTTACGCATCTGCAGACCGCGCAGCCCGTGACCTTTGGCCACCACCTGCTCGCCTATGTCGAGATGACCGCGCGCGATCGCGGTCGCTTCCAGGACGCGCGCAAGCGGCTCAACGAGTCGCCGCTCGGCGCCGCTGCGCTCGCCGGCACCTCGTTTCCGATCGATCGCCACGCCACCGCGAAGGCGCTTCTCTTCGACCGCCCGATGGCGAACTCGCTCGATGCGGTCTCCGACCGCGACTTCGTGCTGGAGACCCTGTCGGCCGCCTCGATCTGCGCCGTGCACATGTCGCGGTTCGCCGAGGAGATCGTGATCTGGACTTCGCCGCTGGTCGGCCTTGTCAGGCTCAGCGACAAGTTCACCACGGGCTCCTCGATCATGCCGCAGAAGCGCAATCCGGATGCGGCCGAGCTCGTGCGCGCCAAGACCGGACGCGTCATCGGCGCGCTCAACGGGCTTCTGATCGTGATGAAGGGCCTGCCGCTCGCCTATCAAAAGGACATGCAGGAAGACAAGCAGGGCGCCATGGAGGGCTTTGCCGCGCTGTCGCTCGCGATCCGCGCCATGACGGGCATGGTCCGCGACCTCGTGCCTGACGAGGCGAAGATGAAGGCCGCCGCTGGCGAGGGCTACGCCACCGCGACCGATCTTGCTGACTGGCTGGTGCGGACGCTGAAGATGCCCTTCCGCGAGGCCCACCATGTCACCGGCCGGATCGTGGCGCAGGCCGCCAAGGACGGCGTGGCGCTCCACGAGCTGCCGCTGAAGGAAATGCAGGCGATCGAGCCGAAGATCACCAGGGACGTGCTCGGCATGCTCTCGGTCGAATCGTCGGTGAAGAGCCGCACCAGCTTCGGTGGCACCGCGCCGAAGAATGTCGCCAGCCAGGCCAAGGCCTGGGCGAGGCGGCTGGAAAAAGAGCAAAAATCGGGCTGAGAGCAAAATTTCGCTTATGTTTCATGGTCATCCGGCTCTCGCCAGAGCGCGCCAATCTCTGTATGGTGCGCCCCGCCTAGTGGGGATCTCGTCGTGACGTCAAAGTTTCGCCCGGCCGGCTCGGGGTGGGCCATCATTGTCCTTAGCCTGACGGCGCTCGCGCTTGCCGGCTGCGGCCGCAAGGGTCCGCTCGACCTGCCGCCGACCGCCTCAAATGCGCCCACGGCGAGCGCTGCGCCGACGGACACCGAGATCGAAGCCCAGAGGACGCCGAGCGTCTTCAATCCCACCTACGGCGCGGACGCCGCGCCGGCGGCGGCCAAGGGCAAGAAACGACCGTTTGTTCTCGACCCGCTCCTGGACGAAAAGCCCAGCCGATGAGCTGGGGTAACTGAGCCAACGCCATGAACCATTTCGACTACCGCAACGGCGTGCTGCACGCCGAGGCGGTGAATCTGTCCGAGCTTGCCGCGACCGTCGGCACGCCCTTCTATTGCTATTCGACCGCGACGCTCGAGCGCCACTATCGCGTCTTCACCGAGGCCTTTGCCGGCGAGAAGGTGCTGGTCTGCTACGCCATGAAGGCCAACTCCAACCAGTCGGTGCTGCGCACCCTGGCAAAGCTCGGCGCCGGCGCTGACGTCGTCTCGGGCGGCGAGTTGAAGCGCGCGCTGGCCGCAGGCATTCCTGGCAGCAAGATCCTGTTCTCGGGGGTCGGCAAGACGGAAGAAGAGCTGCGCGCCGCGCTCGCCGCCGACATCCTCTGCATCAACGTCGAATCCGAGCCCGAGCTCGAGCTGCTGTCGCGCCTTGCGACCGAGACGGGCAGGACCGCGCGCATCTCCATTCGCGTCAATCCGGACGTCGATGCCGGCACGCACGCAAAGATCTCCACCGGCAAATCCGAGAACAAGTTCGGCATCCCGATCGCGCATGCCCGCGAAGTCTACGCGCGGGCGGCGAAGCTTCCGGGCATCGAGGTGACCGGCACCGACGTGCATATCGGCAGCCAGATCACCGATCTCTCCAACATGGAGACCGCGTTCCGCATCCTCGCCGAGTTCGTGCAGACGCTCCGCGCCGACGGCCACAACATCTCCCATGTCGATTTCGGCGGCGGCCTCGGCATTCCCTATTACATGGACCGCGAGGCACCGCCGGCGCCCGACGCCTATGCCGCCATGGTCAAGCGCGTCACCCACAATCTCGGCTGCACGCTGATGTTCGAGCCGGGCCGCATGATCGTCGGCAACGCCGGCATCCTGGTCACCAAGGTGATCTATGTGAAGCACGGCGACGGCAAGAACTTCGTCATCATCGATGCCGCGATGAACGACCTGATCCGCCCGACGCTGTATGAGGCGCATCACGACATCCTACCGGTGATGCAGCCCGCCAAGGGCGCTCAGACGATCATGGCCGACGTCGTCGGCCCGGTCTGCGAGACCGGCGACTATCTCGCCCTCGACCGCACGCTGCCGACGCCGAAGCCAGGCGACCTCCTCGCCATCATGACCGCCGGCGCCTATGGCGCCGTGCAGGCCGGCACCTACAACACGCGGCCGCTGGTGCCGGAGGTGCTGGTGAAGGACGACCAGTACGCCGTGGTGCGCCCCCGCCTCGAGGTCGAGCAGCTGATCGCGATGGACAAGCCGGCGCCGTGGCTGTGATCACGAGGTGAGGGGCGGCACGGCCGCGCCCCTCTTCGCTGTCGTCCTGGCGCAAGCCAGGATCCATTACCCCAGGGAGTGGTTGTGGCGCGAAGCTGGTAACCACGAGTCTTCGCCAAACTCCTCCCTGTGATTATGGGTCCTGGATCAGTGCTCGCTATTGGACAACGCTACGCGTTGCCAAGCGCTCGCTTGTCCAGGACGACGCGGGGAGGGCGTTGCGCCCGAAAACTACTTCCCCGCCAATCCCCCCTTCGCGCCGCCAACCACAACCCCCGCCTTCTTCTCGATCGGCTTGATCGCCGCGGTGAAATCGGAATCGGGGCCCTCGGCGCTGATCACGGTTTCCCACAGGCGGCCGACTGCATCCGCGACCTCCATCGACAGGCCGAGCTGCTTCATCTCCTCAAGCGCGAGCCGCACGTCCTTCACCATCAATCCGGTGGCGAAACCGAAGTCGAAAGTTCGCGGCAGCACCGAGCGCGGAAATTTGTCCCGGCTCGCAGTGTTCATGCCGGAGCCGGCATTGATGACGTCGATCATCACGGCGGGATCGAGCCCGGCCTTCACGCCCATCACGACGGCTTCCGAGGTCGCCACGATCGCGGTCGCGGAGAGGAAATTGTTGGCGAGCTTCATGGTCTGCGCCGCGCCCGGCTTCTCGCCGATGAAGAACACCTTGCCGATCACGCCGAGCGCAGCCTTGATCGTCTCGAACTCCGCTTTCGGTCCCGACACCATCACCGCCAGCGTGCCCTTCTCCGCGCCGCCGACACCGCCGGAAACGGGGCTGTCGATCTGCACGATGTTGCGCGCCGCGAGCAGGGCGTGAATCTTCGCCGCCATCTGCGAGCCGACGGTCGACAGATCAACGAAGCGCTTGACGCGCTGGCCTTCGATCACGCCGCTCGACCCCGTGGCGACCGCGAGTGACGCCTGCAGCGAGGGCAGGCTCGCCATCACGGTCTCGACCTGGTCGGCGACATCCTTCGGCGACGTCGCCGCCGTTGCGCCGCGCGCCACGACCTTGTCGACGACCTCCTTGCGCGTGTCGAATACGACGAGCCGATGCCCCGCCTCGATCAGCCGCCGCGCCATTGGGAAACCCATGTTTCCGAGGCCGATGAATCCGATGTCCATGGTGTTTCCTTGTTGGTTGTTGTTCGTTGTTGAAGCGGGGCTGCGCGCCACACCCTCGGTGTCGTCCTGGCGAAAGCCAGGACGACGGTTGGAGGATTGTGCCTCCCCTCACTCTTGCCGCCTCACGCCTTCTCATCGATCTCCGCGAACACCTCGCGTGCGATCCGGAAGCTGTCGACCGCCGCCGGCATGCCGCCATAGATCGCGACTTGCATCAGAATCTCGCGGATCTCGTCGCGGCTGACGCCGTTGGTCAGCGCCCCCTTCAGATGCGCGCGGAATTCGTGCTGGCGGTTGAGGATCGCGATCATCGCGATGTTGAGCATGCTGCGGGTCTTGCGCGGCAGTTCCTCGCGGCCCCACACCGTGCCCCAGCAATATTCGTTGAGCATCTCCTGGAACGGACGGTTGAAGTCGTCGACGTTCTTGAGGGTGTTGTTGACATAGGCCTCGCCCAGCACCGCTTTGCGAACTTCCAGGCCCTTGTCGTGCATCTTCTTGTCCATGACGTTTCCTTCTCGTCTTCCTCGATGGCGCCGCGGAAATTACGGGGGGGCGCCGGGCCAGTCACGTCCTCGTGTTATGCGGCAAATGGGGTGGGTCCCGTACAGGAACGGATGCCTCAGTGCTGCCGTTGTGATACGCTTCTCTCACCGGGCAACCTGGAGAGTTGATTGAACGGCGTCACCCCCGACCCGTCAGACCCGATCCGCGATGGCGACGCTCTGTCGCGGCTGAAGCTGGCGCAGGCCCTGCAACGGGCCACATATGCGATCGCTTGGGAGCGCGCCTGGCCGCATCTGGCGCGCGTGCTGACCGTTGCCGGGTTGTTCTTGGTGGTGTCCTGGGCCGGACTCTGGCTGGCTTTGCCCTCGGTGGCCCGCGCGATCGGTCTCGCTGTCTTCGCAGGCCTTGCGGCTGCGGCCCTGTTCCCGCTGATTCGCTTCCGCTGGCCGACCCGCGAGCAGGCCCTGAGCCGGCTCGACCGCGGTTCAGGCATCCGTCACCGTCCGGCTACCACGCTCACCGACACGCTGACCTCGCAGGATCCGGTCGCGCAGGCGCTGTGGCAGGCCCAGCGCGAGCGCACGCTGGCCTCGCTCAAGCGCATCCGCGCCGGTTTGCCGCATCCGCGCCTAGTCATCCATGATCCCTGGGCGCTGCGCGCGCTGGTGATGGTGATGCTGGTGGCGACCTTCTTCGCCGCGGGCGACGAGCGCGCCCTGCGGTTAGGCGCAGCCTTCGACTGGAACGGCGTGCTGGCGCCGACCAATGTCCGCGTCGACGCCTGGGTCACCCCGCCGGTCTATACGGCCAAGCCGCCGGTGATCCTGTCGGCTGCCAACAAGGAAGCCGCCGCACTCCCGGCGAGCGGCCCGCTTGCCGTTCCCGCCGGCTCGACACTGATCGTGCGCTCCTCCGGCGGCAGCCTGGATGTCGCCGTCTCCGGCGGCCTCAAGGAGGCCGCTCCCACGGAGGCTGCGCCCAAGGGTACAAACGAGAAGCACTTCACCATCACCGGTGACGGCACCGCACATGTCCGCGCGCCCTCGGGCCAGCCGCAATGGACCTTCACTGCGACGCCGGACCGCCCGCCGACGATCGCACTCGCCAAGGATCCGGAGCGCCAGGCGCGTGGCGCTCTGCAACTCGCCTACAAGATCGAAGACGATTACGGCGTCACCGGCGCCGAGGCGCAGTTCGCCCTGCGTCCCGCCGACGCCAAGGAGAGTGCCAGGGACGGCACCAAGGACGGCGATGCCAAGGCGGCACGGCCGCTGTTCCAGCCGCCGCAATTCGCCCTGGTGCTGCCGAACGCGCGCACACGTAATGGCGTCGGCCAGACCGTGAAGGACCTCAGCGAAGATCCTTACGCCGGCGCGGACGTCGCGCTCACGCTGACCGCCAAGGACGAGGCTGGCAACGAGGCGAAAAGCGAGCCCTTCAACATGCGCCTGCCGGAGCGGCTGTTCACCAAGCCGCTCGCGCGCGCGTTGATCGAGCAGCGCCGCATCCTCGCGCTCGACGCCGACAAGAATGCCGATGTCTACGCCGCGCTCGACGCGCTGATGATTGCGCCTGAATTGTTCACGCCAGAGGCGGGGCAGTATCTCGGCCTCCACAGCGTCGCGCGGCAGCTCGAGGCGGCGCGCACCGACGATGCTCTGCGCGAGGTCGTGGCGAGCCTGTGGGCGCTCGCGGTGACGATCGAGGACGGCAACATCAGCGATGTCGACAAGGCGCTGCGCGCGGCGCAGGACGCGCTGAAGCAGGCCCTGGAGCGCGGCGCCAGCGACGAGGAGATCAAGAAGCTCACGCAGGACCTGCGCCAGGCGCTGGACAATTTCATGCGCCAGCTCGCCGAGCAGTTCCGCAACAATCCGCAGCAGCTTGCCCGGCCTCTTGATCCCAACACCAAAATCCTGCGCCAGCAGGACCTCAACAACATGATCGACCGCATGGAGCGCCTGTCGCGCTCCGGCGACAAGGACGCGGCCAAGCAATTGCTCGACCAACTCCAGCAGATGCTGGAGGGCTTGCAGATGGCGCAGCCGGGGCAGTCCGGCGAGAGCGACATGGAGCAGGCGCTCAACGAGCTCGGCGACATGATCCGCAAGCAGCAGCAACTGCGCGACAAGACCTTCAAGCAGGGGCAGGACTCCCGGCGCGACCGCATGCGCGGCAAGCAGCAGGGCGACCAGTCGATGTCCGACCTCCAGCAGGACCAGCAGGCGCTGCGCGACCGTCTGAAAAAGCTTCAGGACGAGCTCGCCAAGCGCGGTCTGTCGCAGAACGGCCAGAAGGGACAGCGCGGCCAGCAGGGCGAACAGGGACAAAAGGGCCAGGGTCAGCAGGGACAAGACGGCGACCAGGACGGTGATCAGGGCGACGACGACAACGGCCTGGATTCCGCCGATAGCGCCATGGGCGATGCCGGCTCGAAGCTCGGCGAAGGCAATGCCGACGGTGCCGTGGATTCCCAGGGCAAGGCGCTGGACGCGCTGCGCAAGGGTGCGCAGAAGATGGCCGAGGCGATGCAGCAGGGCGATGGCGATGGCCAGGGCGACGGTCCCGGCAATCGAGTCGGCCGGCAGCAGAGCGGCGGCAATCAGACCGATCCGCTCGGCCGGCCCCTGCACGGCCGCGAATTCGGCGACGACTATACGGTGAAGATTCCCGGCGAGATCGACGTCCAGCGCGTCCGCCGCATCCTCGAAGAGCTCCGCCGCCGCCTCGGCGACCAATCGCGCCCGCAGATCGAGCTCGATTACCTCGAGCGGCTGCTGAAGGATTTTTGAGGCGCGATTTGTGGCCCCAGCATCGCTTCGCTTAAGGACGGCGTGCGATTGGGCGTTTTGCGTCCCACACACTCGATGTCATCGCCCGATTTAATCGGGCGATCCAGTACTCCGCGTCGTCGGTAGGTCATTGAGAAGCCGCGGCGTACCGGCTTCGCGGCTTTCGCGGGGAATGACAGCGACAGTGCTTTGCCGCGCCGCTACCCCTTCTTCGCCGCCAGCGCGTCGGCGACGGCCGTGCGGATGTCGGCGATCGAGAACGGTTTTGTCACGACGTCATGCACCAGCGCATTGAGGTTCGAGGCGCGTTCGCGCTGGTCGGCAAATCCGGTCATCAGCAGAATGGTCAGATCGGGGAAATCGCGTGCGACTGAGAGCGCGAGCGCGATGCCGTCCATCACCGGCATCTGGATGTCGGTGAGCAGCAGGTCGAAGGCGCCGTCCTCGCGGATCAGGATCTCCAGCGCCTCGGCGCCGTCCTGTGCGGTGACGGTCTGGTGGCCGTCCATCGCGATGGCGCGCGCGACCAGCGTGCGCATGGACTCCTCGTCGTCGGCGATCAGAACTTTTGGCATGGGACCTGACCTCCCGTGCGGGACCCCGCGGCGCCGATCATACGCTGCCGCCGGCCACGTCGCGCCGGTTGAAGAAGCGAACATCGATATTGCGGCCCTCGGGCGGCGGCGAGGCCAGGCGCGACTTGAAGAAGGCGCGCTCGCCCGGCCGCAGCACCGTCTGCTCCAGCACCGTATTCCAGGCATAGATCTCGGCGCCTTGCGCGTCACGCACGGCGAAGCGCAGCCGCGGAATCTCGAGCGCCTTCCTGTTGCCCTCGCCGACGATCACGCCCTCGATCACCAGCACCTGCTTGCCGTCCACGGTCTCGCTGGAGAGCTTGACGTCCTTGAAGGCCAGCCCGCGCAGGTTCACGTCGAAGCCGACAGTCCTGTAGAAGGCGGCCGTTTGCGGCAGCAGGCGCACCATGTCGGCGCGCCAGACCACCAGGGCCACGACCAGCGCGCCCATGGCGGCGCAGGCGGTCGGCAGGCCGAAATAGGATTTTCGCGGAACTGGGCTTGCGGCCGGGCGGCTTACTCGCGCCATGCGCCGGCGGAACAGGCCGCGGAACCAGGACTGGTGCTGGGCCCCGTCCTCTTCGGCGGAGAGGGCCGCCTCAGACCAGTCGTCCTCGGTCTGTCCAGCGTTCCCATCCGGCCAGTCGCTGGCGATCGAGGGGCTGTCAATCACGGGCGTATCGGCCGCGCCATCGTCCCTGGCGTAGGAGTTCCACTGTTCGGCGAGGTCGGACTGATCGTCGGCCTGGTTTGCCGCGGCCATGGCCGGGATCGGAGCCTCCTCGATGGCGTCCTCGGGATGCGCCACCCAGGTCTCCTTGCAGCGGGAGCAGCGTACCGTCCGTCCATTGGCCCCCAGGCTCGCAAGCTTGATGGCATAGGATGTCGTACAATGGGGACAGACGATGTGCATGGACCAGCCTCGGCGATGACCCGATCGTGCGAAACCGGGCACCTTGAATGCTACAAGGCGACCGTTAACGAACCGGAAACCATAACGGCCGCAAAACCTTTCCCAGGCGTGCGGCGAAACCTCGCGGTGCGTGCCACGTCCCCTCTCGAACGGAGCTGAGCTTGGTTCGGTTCGAAAATGTCGGACTGCGTTACGGTCTGGGGCCGGAGATCCTGCGCGACCTGAGCTTCCAGATTCCGGCGCATTCCTTTCAGTTTCTCACCGGCCCGTCCGGCGCCGGCAAGACCTCGCTGCTGCGTCTGTTGTTCTTGTCGCATCGGCCGACGCGCGGCCTGATCAACCTGTTCGGCCATGACATCTCGCAACTCGGCAAGGACGAGATCGCGGACTTGCGCAAGCGCATCGGCATCGTGCTTCAGGATTTCCGCCTGCTCGACCATATGACGACCTATGAGAACGTGGCGCTGCCGTTCCGCGTGATGGGCCGCAGTGAATCGAGCTACCGCAAGGAGGTCATCGATCTCCTGCGCTGGGTGGGACTCGGCGACCGCATGGACGCGCTGCCGCCGATCCTGTCCGGCGGTGAGAAGCAGCGCGCGGCGATCGCGCGCGCGGTGATCTCGCGGCCGCAGCTCCTGCTCGCGGACGAGCCGACCGGCAGCGTCGATCCGACGCTCGGGCGCCGTCTGCTGCGCCTTTTCATCGAGCTCAACAAGTCCGGCACCGCCGTCATCATCGCCACCCACGACATCGGCCTGATGGACCAGTACGAGGCGCGGCGGCTGGTGCTGCACCAGGGACGGTTGCACGTCTATGAGTAGGACCGATGACCGCGGCGTGCTGGTCGACCTCGGGCAGGAGCGTCCGCCGCTGCCGGCCAAGGCGCGCAACATGTCGCCGATCGTGCCGCGTGCCTCGATCCACGGCCGCGCGCTGGTGGCCGTCGTCGCCATCATGACCTTCCTCGCCTCGATGACGACAGGCACGGTGCTGCTGGTCAGCGCCTCGGCGGCGGAATGGCAGTCGGATGTGGCGAGCGAAATCACCATCCAGGTCCGCCCGCAGGCTGGGCGCGACATCGAGCGCGATACCGTCGCGGTTACCGAGGCGATGCGCGCGCAAGCCGGCATCGTCGAGGTCAAGCCGTTCAGCAAGGAGGAATCCGGCAAGCTGCTCGAGCCCTGGCTCGGCACCGGCCTGTCGATGGACGATCTGCCGGTGCCGCGCATGATCATCGCCCGCGTGCAGCCGGGCACGTCGCTCGACCTCGCCGCCTTGCGCGCTCGCGTGACGCAGGTGGCCCCAAGCGCGAGTGTCGACGATCACCGTGCCTGGATCGAGCGGATGCGCTCGATGACCAATGCGACCGTGCTCGCGGGCCTCGGCATCCTCGCGCTCGTGATCGTCGCGACCATCATCTCGGTGTCGTTCGCGACCCGGGGCGCGATGGCGGCGAACCGCCCGATCGTCGAGGTCCTGCACTTTGTCGGTGCCGGCGACCGCTATATCGCCAACCGCTTCCTGCGCCATTTCCTCCGCTTAGGCCTCGAGGGCGGAGTGATCGGTGGCGGCGTCGCCATGCTGGTGTTCGGCTTCTCCGAGTCGATCGCCGGCTGGTTCTCCGGTACCCCGGTCGGCGACCAGTTCGCGGCGCTGCTCGGCACGTTCTCGCTGCGGCCGTCCGGCTATGTCGTGCTCGCGGTGCAGGCACTTGCAATCGGCGCGATCACCGCGGTCGCCTCGCGCCAGACGCTGTTCGCGACGCTGAACGATGTCGATTGAGATCGCCGTTTTCCCTTCTCCCCTTATTGTGGGAGAAGGTGGCGCGAAGCGCCGGATGAGGGGTTCGCCCCGCAACTCACTGCGCGAGATTCCTGCGCCGAGAGAGACCCCTCACCCCTCTCGCCGCTGCGCGGCGAGCCACCCTCTCCCACAAGAAGGGGAGAGGCGGATCGAGTTCGCAGCCTAGTATTCTTTGCGTTCGTAGGCCAAATAAACCGGACTCCACTTCGTCTCAAAACGTCTTAAAATCAGCCGGGGAAGGGATCACCGACATCGCATGACCTCGCCGACCGACGATCGATCGCCGAACCTGCCGCGCGGCTGGCTGCGCGCGACCGTCGTGTCGACGGTTGCGATCGCCTTCGTGGCGGCGGCTGCGGGCTTCGTCGCGTTCCTGTCGCAATTGCGCGGTGCCGAGCTCGCGCCGGATCGCAAGGCTGACGGCATCGTGGTTCTGACCGGCGGCTCCTCGCGGGTCTCGGACGCGATGGAGCTTTTGGCCGCCGGCTACGGCAGGCGGCTCCTGATTTCGGGCGTGCACCCGACCTCCACGGCGAGCGACATCTCCCGGACTCTGCCGGAGAACCAGACCTTCATGCATTGCTGCGTCGATCTCGACCGCACCGCGGTCTCGACCCGCGGCAATGCGGCGGAGACGCGGCGCTGGGCGCAGGAGCGCGGCTTCAAGTCGCTGATCGTGGTCACCTCGAATTACCACATGCCGCGGGCGCTGGTGGAGTTTTCGCACGCGATGCCGGAGACGGCGCTGATCCCGTTCGCGGTGGTCGGCGACAAATGGCGCGAGGAGCCGTGGTGGACCTCGGCCTCGACCCTGCGGCTGCTGCTGTCGGAATACGTCAAATATATCGCGGCCGAGGTCAGGGTCCAGCTCGAGGATTTCGGGGTTGACCTTGCACCCGAAGTGTCGGAGCAGCCTGCGGGCCAGCCCTCGAGGCGGCCCGCCACCGCACAGGCCAATTGATCGGATTGTTGATGTTCCTGATTTTCCTGCGCTCGCTCCTGTTCAACGTGCTGTTTTACGCCGTGCTGGTGTGCCTCGCGATCGTGGCCCTGCCGACCTTCGCATTGCCGCCCCGAGCCATGCTGACGGTTGCGAAATGGTGGGCGAATGCGACGCTGTTCCTGATGCGGGTGGTCTGCAACATCAAGGTCGAATTCCGCGGGCAGGAGAAGATCCCGAAGGGGCCGCTGGTGATCGTGGCGAAGCATCAGTCGTTCTGGGAAACGTTCGCTCTCCTCCAGTTCTTCGATCGGCCGATCTTCATCCTCAAGCGGCAGCTGACGAACATTCCGGTGTTCGGCCAATTCCTGATCAAGACGGGCATGATTGCGATCGACCGCGGCGCCGGCGTCAAGGCGCTCCTGGACATGACACGGCGGGCGCGCGAAGCCGTGCGCAGTGGTTGCCAGCTCGTGATCTTCCCCGAGGGCACGCGCCGTGCGCCCGGCGCACCGCCCGACTACAAGACCGGCTTCGCCCAGATCTATTCGGCCTGCGGCGTGCAGTGCCTGCCGATCGCGCTCAACTCCGGCCTGTTCTGGCCGCGCCGTACCTTCATGCGTTATCCCGGCACGCTGGTGGTCGAATTCCTCGACCCGCTGCCCCCGGGTCTGCCGAAGGACGAGTTTCTCTCCCGCGTGCAAACGACCATCGAAGACGCGACCGGGCGCATCGTCGACGCTGGCCGCAAGGAGCAGGAGCAGCTGATCGGATCCGCGCCGAGCTACGCGGCGACGAGCGGCTAGCGATTTTCGTGGTCTTCGGCCGGAGGCGGCGCGTGCAGGGCATGCGCATCACCATGCAGCATCGTCGCAAGCCGATGCAGCTGCGTGTCGCGAAAGCCTTCGGCCTCGATCGCCTTCACCGTCGCGGTCACGTAGTCGCGGTTGGCGCCGGACTGGCCGTGGCCCTGGAGCACGTGGCGATGCTGTTCGGTAAGCGACAGCCGGCCGGCATATTGCGCATGACCGCGGTCGACGACATAGGTGAGCGCGGATACGCGCTGCCGCGCATCGTTTTCCAGCCACACCGAGCGCATCACCTCGCGATAGACCGAGGTCACCTGCTCGCGTGCCCGCAAATAGGCGACCACGTCGATACGGTTCTTTTCGGCGACGCGGAAGGCGATGCCGCGGCAGGCGCCGCCGCGGTCGAGCCCGAGCACGAGGCCCGGCTTCTCCGGCGTACCGCGATGGACGAAGGAATAGACGCAGAGCGCGCGGTGCTCTCCGACCAGCCGCGCCGGGACACGTTCCTCGAATTCGAAGCCCGGCCGCCACATCAGCGAGCCGTAGCCGAACACCCAGAGGTCGCCCATGGCGGTGGTGGCGGAGGGGAGGGTGATTTCCGACATTTCGGGCACGGCTATCAGAACCGGGTCCCCAAGCGAAGCGAATTCTCCGCCTTCCGCCGCGGTCGAACCCCGCTTACATTTGCCAAAATCTGTGGTCAAAGGGTCGCCGCATGTCCGATATGACCGTTGCCGCAGGCCGGCGCTCCCGTTGGGGCCTTTTCATTGCCCCCGTCCTCCTCCTGATCCTCGCCGCTGCCTGGAGCGGCTTCTGGTTCTATGCCGCCTCGCAGGCCGAGGTAGCAGCCGACGCCTGGCGCGCTCAGGAGGCCAAGTCCGGCCGTATCTATGATTGCGCCAAGCGCTCGATCGCGGGCTTCCCGTTCCGCTTCGAGGTCCAGTGCAATGGCGCCAGCGTCGCCCTGGTGTCGCAGAGCGCGAGCAAGACGCCGTTCACGGCAAAGCTCGACAACATCCTGGTGGTCGCCCAGGTCTATGATCCCAAGCTCGTCATCGCCGAATTCAAGGCGCCTGCGACGCTGACCGACGGGGTCACGCAGACCTCGTTCGTGGTGAACTGGAGCAAGGGCCGCAGCAGCGTGGTCGGCTTGCCGGCCGTGCCGGAGCGCGCCTCCATCGTGTTCGAAGATCCTGCCATCAACCGTCTTGACGGCACCGTGCAAGTGCCGATGGCGCGCGCAAAGCAGGTCGAGTTGCATGGCCGCCTCGCGGATGGATCGTCGCGCGATCATCCGGTCATCGAGACCGTGCTCCAGATCGCGCAAGGCAGCATCCAGGGCGTTCATCCGCTGCTCGCCGAGCCGTTCGAGGCCGACGTGCGGGCCAAGGTCACCGGGCTCTCCGACCTCACGCCGAAGCCGTGGCCGCAGCGCTTCCGCGAGCTCCAGGCCGCCGGCGGCCATGTCGAGATCGTGCAGTCGCGGATCCAGCAGGGCGACATGATCGCGGTCGCGGCTGGCACGCTCGGCCTCTCCGCCAATGGTCGTCTCGATGGCGAATTGCAGATGACGGTGACCGGCCTCGAGCGGGTGATCCCGGCGCTCGGCCTCGAGAAGATGCTGGAGGAGGGCGTGCCGCAAGCGACGCTCGATCGCGTCGCGCCGGGCGTGAAGACGCAGGACCTGAATAATCTGCTCGGCGCGCTCGACCGCGCCATTCCCGGCCTCGGCAAGGTCGTCAAGCAGAACGCCAATGTCGGGCTTGCCGCCGGCATCAATTCGCTCGGCACCGAGAGCACGCTGGAAGGCAAGAAGGCCCGCAGCTTCCCCTTGCGCTTCGCCGATGGCGCGGTGCTGCTCGGCCCGATCAGGGTCGGGCAGATCCCGCCGCTCTACTGATGGGCGGTCACGGCGCCTTCGCGCCATCGTGATGGCGATGCGGCCTCGCACTGGGAATGCGAGGCCACGAAGTCCGGTCTCTCTTCACGTCGGCCGCACACTCTAGCGGCCGGTTCAGGAGAGACCACCATGACGAAGACCAAGCTGTTCATTGCCGCCATTGCCATCCAGGCCGCATTTGCGACGCCCGCGCTCGCGCAGTGGCAGTCGCAGGAGCCGGCCGCATTCGCAGCCCAGTATCCGAATGGCGATCACGCTGCCGCACTCAGCGGCGCGCGGGATGCCATGGCGTTCGTGCCGTTGATGCCGAAGTCGCCGCGGCACACGATGCCGCACGCAGCCAAGGGCAAATAGTGTTGCTTCCGTCCGCGAGCGCTGCGCGTTTTGAGGTGGGCCCGGCCGGATCTGATCGGCTGGGCCCATGCTCGTCATTTCTTGTCGAGCGCCGCGTGCGGCCGGCCGAAATCCGCTGCTGCCGAATCCTGGCCGATCTCGACGATGCCGCGGCGGATCGCGCGGGTGCGGGTGAAATGGTCGAACAACGCCTCGCCGTCGCCGCGCCGGATCGCGCGGGTGAGCTTTGCGAGGTCCTCGTTGAAGGTGCCGAGCATTTCCAGCACGGCTTCCTTGTTGGCGAGGAAGACGTCGCGCCACATCGTCGGATCGGAGGCCGCGATACGGGTAAAGTCGCGGAAGCCGCCGGCGGAGAACTTGATCACTTCGGACTCCGTCACCTGCGCCAGCTCGTCGGCGGTGCCGACGATGGTGTAGGCGATCAGATGCGGCAGATGGCTGGTGATCGCGAGCACGAGATCATGATGATCCGGCGTCATCACCTCGACCTTGGCGCCGAGCGCGGCCCAGAAGCCGCGCAGCCGGTCGACGGCGGCGGTGTCGGTGCCTTCGGGCGGAGTGAGGATGCACCAGCGGTTGATGAACAGCTCGGCGAAGCCGGAATCCGGACCCGAATGCTCGGTGCCCGCGACGGGGTGCGCGGGAATGAAATGAATGCCCTGCGGCAGATGCGGAGACATGTCCCTGACGATGGCGCCCTTGACCGAGCCGACGTCGGAGATGATCGCGCCCGGTTTCAGATGCGCGGCGATCTCCTGCGCCACCGGCCCGCAGGCGCCGACGGGAATACAGAGGATGACGAGATCGGCATCCTTCACGGCTTCCGCGTTGGTCGCTACGACCTCATCGACGATGCCGAGTTCGCCGACCCGCGCGCGCGTCTTTTCCGAACGCGCGGTGGTGACGATCTCACCGGCCAGGCCCTGGAGCTTCGCAGCGCGCGCGATCGAGCCTCCGATCAGGCCGAAGCCGATCAGCGCGACACGCTGGAAGTGCGGATGCGCGCTCATTTGCCGGCCACGAAGTCGCGCAAGGCCTCGACCACGAGGCGGTTGGCCTCCTCGGTGCCGATGGTCATGCGCAGTGAATGCGGCAGGCCATAGTTCTTCAGCGCTCGCAGCACCAGGCCCCGCTTGGTCAGGAAGGCGTCGGCGTCGTCCGAGGTCTTGCCCTTGTCGGTCGGGAAATGGATCAGAACGAAATTGGCGACGCTCGGCGTCACCTTGAGCCCGAGCTTGCCGATCTCATCGGTCAGCCAGTTGCGCCAGGTCTCGGTGAACTGCTTCGACATCGCCTGATGCGCGGTGTCCTCGATCGCGGCGACCGCGGCGTACATCGCCGGCGTCGAGACGTTGAAAGGACCGCGGATGCGGTTGACTGCATCGATGATGTGCTCGGGGCCGAACATCCAGCCGATGCGCAACGCCGCGAGACCGTGGATCTTGGAGAAGGTGTGCGTCACCACGGTGTTCTCGGTCGTGGCGACGAGCTCGATCCCCATCTCATAGTCGTTACGAGAAACGTAGTCGCAATAGGCGGCGTCGAGCACGAGCAGGATGTGCGGCGGCAGGCCCGCGCGCAGGCGCTTGACCTCGTCGAACGGCAGATAGGTGCCGGTCGGGTTGTTGGGATTGGCGAGCCAGACGAGCTTCGTGCGCGGCGTCACGGCTTTCAGGATTGCGTCGACGTCGGCGATGAGATCCTTCTCGGGCGCCACGATATTCTTGGCTCCGTTCGCCATGGTGGCGATCGGGTAGACCAGGAAGCCGTGAGTGGTCGAGATCGCCTCATCGCCGTGACTGAGATAGGTGTGGGCGAGCAGGTTGAGGATCTCGTCCGAGCCGGCGCCGCAGATGATGCGGCTGGGATCGAGGCCGAAGGAGCGGCCGATCGCCTCGCGCAGCACGCGCGAGGTGCCCTCGGGATAGTCCTCCAGATGCGTCGCCACGTGCTTGAAGGCCTCGATCGCCTTGGGCGAGGGCCCGAACGGCGTCTCGTTGGCCGACAGCTTGAAGACCTTGCGGCCCGGCTCCGGCACCGGCGTCTTGCCGGGCGTGTAGGGCGCAATATCGAGAATGCCGGGGTTCGGCACGGGGCGGGACATCTTGGACTCCGGATGGGCGGGACGGACCGTGGCCTACGATTTCGTCCCGGTCGGGGGCACCGTATAGCGCGTTGCGTGGCTGCCGACGAGGGCCGTGGAGCGGACGGAGGCCCCCGCATCGATCAGGGCTGCCTTGATCTTATCGAGGTTGGTTGCCGCAGTGATCGAGATCAGCAGCGCTGCGCCGTCGAAGGCGGTGTCGGGCACCGCCACGATCTCGGCGAGCGGCGACAGGGCGCGCGCGATCTCGGCGTTCCAGCCCGACACGCGCACGCTGAACGTCTCGACCTCCGTCACCATGGCGCTGTCGGCGACGCGCGAGACCACGAACACCGGGAGCGCCGCCGGATGGTCGGCACGCTCGACGAAGGGCAGCCGTGCAATGATCTTCGGCGCGCCCGTCTCCTCCAGCGAGAGCCACCACGGGGTGCGGCTGGAGGTCGCCGAGACCAGCGCCAGATCGCCCTTGGATTTCGCGACCGCCTCGACCGCTGCCTGTGCGCTGAAATGCGCGACGTAAGGCACGGTGAAGCCGAAATGGAAGCGCGCGGAATCGCGCATCGCGGGCTCGCTCACCGAGACGTCGGCGTGCACCGCGAACGGCGCCTGGACATAGGTGAAGGTCGAGATGATGACGCGCCAGATGCTCTCGACCGTATCGAGCGGCAGGATACCGCGATGGCGCTCGACCAGGCTGCGCATCATGCTGGCCTCGCGCGCGGGCCGGAACGCCGAGCCGACCTCCTGGGTCTGCTTGACCTGGATCAGGCGGTCGATGATGTCGCCACGCTGCATCAACAGCCGATGCACGCCCTCGTCGATCGCATCGATCTCCTTGCGCAATTCCTGCAACGATGGTGGCGCGGGCGGACGTTGGGACATATCTGTCAGTGTTGTTGAGAGGCGTTCTAGAGCGGATCGGCAAGGCCGGATCGACAAGGCCGGATCCGCTGCGGTCAAGGTCCTGATTAGGCAGGATGAGCGCCGAAAGCAAAGAGAAATGACGGCCTATCCGGCTGACGGCGTAGAGACGAATCTGGTTAATCCGGACCGCGACTTGACGAAAACTGCCCGAGCCAGTAGTTTTTGCGTGTTCCGTGGTCATTTGAGCCGGCCGGCTTGCAGCCACGTTAAAAAACTCGCTAAACAGGCCGGGGACGCATCCGATCCCGGCCGAACCTATCGTTCAGGCCGGGTATTTTATGGCCTGATGTCAGCGGCGGCCCGCAGGGGCTGATCGCAAATGAGGTCGAGATGGTTGGCGTCAAGTCGATTCCCAGTCCCGCGATCAGTGCCGACGACCGGTCGCATGAGGTGGATCATCCGAGTTCGGAGGTCGCGCATTTTGGCGCCAATCAGCCGCTGCCGCTCGATTGCGGCATCGATCTCTCGCCGTTCCAGATCGCCTACCAGACCTATGGTGAGCTCAACGCAGAGCGCTCCAATGCCGTTCTGATCTGCCATGCGCTGACCGGCGACCAGCATGTCGCCAATGTGCATCCCGTCACCGGCAAGCCGGGCTGGTGGGACACCCTGGTGGGCTCCGGCCGCCCGCTTGATCCGAGCCGATATTTCATCATCTGCGCCAATGTGATTGGCGGCTGCATGGGCTCGACCGGGCCGGCCTCAATCAATCCCGCGACCGGTAAGGTGTGGGGGCTGGATTTCCCGGTCATCACGATCCCCGACATGGTGCGTGCGCAGGCCATGCTGATCGACCGGCTCGGCATCGACACGCTGTTCGCAGTGGTCGGCGGCTCGATGGGCGGCATGCAGGTGTTGCAGTGGACCGCGGCCTATCCTGGCCGCGTGTTCTCCGCGCTGGCGATCGCCTGCTCGACACGGCACTCGGCGCAGAACATCGCCTTCCACGAGCTCGGCCGGCAGGCCGTGATGGCCGATCCCGACTGGCACAACGGCCGCTACACCGATCACGGCATCCATCCGCATCGCGGTCTCGCGGTGGCGCGGATGGCCGCGCATATCACCTACCTGTCCGACGCGGCGCTGCATCGAAAGTTCGGTCGTCGCATGCAGGATCGCGAGCTGCCGACCTTCTCGTTCGACGCCGATTTCCAGGTCGAGAGCTATCTGCGCTACCAGGGCTCGTCCTTCGTCGAGCGCTTTGATGCCAATAGCTATCTCTATCTGACGCGCGCGATGGATTATTTCGACATCGCTGCTGATCATGACGGCGTGCTCGCGAAGGCGTTCGCGGGCATCCAGACCCGCTTCTGCGTTGTCTCCTTCACCAGCGATTGGCTGTTCCCGACATCGGAATCGCGCGCGCTCGTGCATGCGTTGAACGCGTCGAGCGCGCGGGTGTCATTCGCCGAGATCGAGACCGATCGCGGCCATGATGCCTTCCTGCTCGACGTGCCCGAATTCTTCGATATCTCGCGCGCCTTCCTGCAATCCGCAGGCAAAGCGCGCGGGCTCACCAGCAAGGGCGATTGAGACATGTCCGTGCAAGAAGTGCTGCCTCTCAACGGCGTTGTCACTGAGCATTCCGGCTACTATCGCGCCGACCATCTCCTGGTCGCCGAGATGGTCAAGCCCGGCTCGAAAGTGCTCGACGTCGGTTGCGGCGACGGCGACCTGCTGCAGCTTCTGGAGACCCGCGGCATCGACGGACGCGGCATCGAGCTGTCGCGCGAGGGCGTCAATCGCTGCGTCGCCAAGGGGCTTGCGGTGGTGCAGGGCGATGCCGATACCGACCTCGTCAACTATCCCGATGACGCCTTCGACTATGTGATCCTGTCGCAGACGCTGCAGGCGACGCGGCAGCCGAGGGTCGTGCTGGAAAACCTGCTCCGCATCGGCCATCGCGCGATCGTGTCGTTCCCGAATTTCGGCTACTGGAAGATGCGCTTGCAGCTCCTGATCGGCGGTCACATGCCGCGCACGGAGAATCTGCCGGCGACCTGGTACGATACCACCAACATCCACTTCTGCACCATCAAGGATTTCGTCGAGCTCTGCGATGCGATCGGTGTCAAGATGGAGCGCGCCGAGGCGCTCGACCTCTATGGCCGCCCGCTCCGGCTGCGGCTGCCCTGGTGGGTGTGGAATCTGTTCGGCGAGCAGGGCGTGTTTCTGCTGAGCAGAGGCGGGAGGAAGTCGTAGTCACCGTCATTCCGGGGCGATGCGAAGCATCGAACCCGGAATCCATCGGGCCTCAGCGTTCGTGGCACAATGGATTCCGGGCCTGCGCCTGCCGGCGCATCCCGATTGCGCAATTGCGCAATGTGGAATGACGAGCTAGTTTGCAGCCACCGACCTCGGATCGCGCACCGGCCATCGCCCGGCTTCCACCAGCGTGACGAACCGCTCCACGCTCTCGTTGAACAGCGCGGGCTCCTCGAGGTTCAGCACGTGGCCCGACTTCGGAAACATCGCGAGCCCGGCCGCCGGCAGATGCTTCTTCAGGAATAGGCTCGGCCCGACACACGGATCGTCCTCGTCGCCGCAGATGATCAGCGCTGGTGTCGCGACGTTTTTGATCGCATCCGTCATCGTGTAGATCGAGGGGCGGCCGCCCTGGAAGCCACGCATTGTGCTCGCCGATCCCTTGGCGTCATGCCGCGCCAGCGCGGCGTAGAAATCCGCGTGGCCGCGCGGGTCCTTGACCAGGAAGGGAATCCGGCTCGGCGCCTCGCGCGTGACCTTGGCGACGTCGGAGGTGCCGAGTGTCTCGAACTGTTCGGCATTGGCGCGGCACTGCTTGCGCCAGGCGTCGAGGTTCTCGAGCTCCGAGCCGGAGCCGACGCCGGCAAGCGTCATCGACAGCGCGCGCTCTGGCGCATTGAGGCCGATCTGCAGCGATGAATAGGCGCCCATCGAGAGGCCGACCAGATGTGCGCGATCGATCTTGAGATGATCGAGCACGGCCAGCGCATCGGTGTAGAAGTGCTTGTAGGTGTAGACCTCGCCAGAGGGCACATCCGACGGCGTGTAGCCGCGCGCGGAATAGGTGATGCAGCGGTGGCCGCGCGAGAAGTAGCGCATCTGCGGCTCCCAATTGGTGTAGTCGGCCGCGAACTCGTGCAGAAAAATGATGGGCGTTCCCTGGCCCGCTTCCTCGAAATAGATGCGGACGTCGTCCCTGGTCGTGGCGTGGGGCATTAACCTTTTCCCTCTTCATAGAGCCGTGTGCACAGGATCGCAGTTAATTCTGTTGGCAGCAATGCGGCAGCCTCAGAGCAGCGGCGACACAAAGTCATCGCAACAATTCCCGGACGCGGCATTTCGCGCTGCGGCGCTGTGTCTTTTTCTCGCCACATCTAAAGGTTTAACGGCCCGTGGATGTCGGCCACCGCACGGGCCGACGGGAATTGGGGGTGTCAACGTAGGATGAAGAATGCTCGAGTTGTTTGCGTACCGCCTGTCGCGTCTCGTTGTCGCGCTGGCTCTCTTCTTCGCGGCCGCGGCCGTGTTCGTTTCTCCGGCGTCAGCACGGTCTCATCGTCATCACGCTGCGCGGCACGTGCACCACGCTGCACATTACGCCACCAGCCATCATCACTACCGGCATTTCGCGCGCGGCTCGCGCGTCGGGCGCAGCGCTGCGCAACCGCAGGCGAGCGGCTTCGGCAACTCCCAGGCCAGCTATGATCCGAATGCGAACAGCGGCGGGATGGCAACGAGCGGCGGCTTCGGTGGTGGATCGGGGCTGGTCTCCGAGGCGCGCCGCTATCTCGGCGGCAATCCGACCAGCCGCGGCAGCCTGTGGTGCGCGCGCTTCATGAACATGGTGCTGGAGCACACCGGCCATAAGGGCACCGGCTCCGACATGGCGAACTCGTTCGCGCATTACGGAACGCGTGTGTCCGGTCCGCAGGTCGGTGCGATCGCGGTCATGTCGCGCGGCCGGCGGGGCGGTCATGTCGGCATCATCACCGGCATCGACGCGCACGGCAATCCGATCATGATCTCCGGCAACAACGGCAATCGCGTCCGCGAGGCGCCGATCTCGCGCGGCCGGATCTACGCGTACGTGATGCCGAACTGAGTTCAGGAATCCTTAGGGTGGGCAAAGCGCAGCGTGCCCACCACTTCTGTCTGCTCGAAGGAATGGTGGGCACGGCGCAAGAGCGCCTTTGCCCACCCTACGAAGCTCACACCAGTTCTTCCACCGCGATCTCGTCGCCGACGCCGATCTCGCCGTCGGCGATCACCTCGGCATAGATGCCGCAGTCCATGTGGCCGAGATTACGCGAGAGCGTGGGCGGGATTTCGAGGTCGCGCTTGCCGGTTTCAGGATCGACATTAGTGGCCGGGCAGCGAACGATGCGTTTGATCACCTTCAGCCGGGCCTGGCCGATCGCGAGCGTCTGGCCGACGAGGTCGAGCTCGGACCATGCCGGCCAGCCCTGGACATAGAGATTGGCGCGGAAGCGCAGCGGATGCACGGCGGCGCCGCCGAGCATGGTCTCGATGGCGCGGACGCTGCCGAGATTGATGATGGACACGACCTTGCGGGCGACGTCGGAAAAGCTGTGATCGCGGCCGGAAAGCAGCTTTGGCGGGCCCTTCAGCTCCGGCTGAAAGTTCGCGCTGAAGTAGCCCTCGATGGCGGCGCGCCCGGCGGCGGTCTCGAGATCGCCGCTGGCGACGATTTGGCCGTTCTCGCGGATGGTCAGGCGGTTGGTCGCGTCCTCGAACCGGCTGTCGAGGGTTGCCAGCCGCTCATTGCGTGCCAGCATCAGAAACTGGATTTTCGGCTTCCACTGGGGCGACTCGGGCTCGAAGCCGCTCGGGCCGTTCTCGATGGCGTAGCGGCGGTCGGCGGGCAGGGTCTGGCCGACCCGCAAGGGCGCGCGGGGCAGGGGCTCTGGCGTCAGGCCTTTGACCGGGTAGCGGTAAAGGCCGGTGATCTCGGCGGTCGGGCTCGGTGTCATGGTGCTACTTAAGGGATTCGATCGGCCGGAGCCAAGCAGGCCGGTCTGCGCACGAATTTGTGAAGTCGCCTCTTTCGATCCGAGGGCACGCTTCCCACATCTGGGTCAGGCCGGCGCCAGCGCCGGCTGATAACGACCGTTGCCGGTTGAGGAACGTCAACGCGGCCAGCGGAAACCCAGTGAAGATGCCGTTTGGAGTGCCTTAGAGGGCTCCAGGGGCAGGCCGAGGGAAAGAAAAGACATGAACATCGACAAATATACCGAACGCTCCAGGGGCTTCATCCAGTCTGCGCAATCGCTCGCGATGCGCGAGGGGCACCAGCAGTTTTCGACCCTGCACCTCCTGAAAGTCCTTTTGGACGACAATGAGGGGCTCGCTGCCGGTCTGATCGACCGTGCCGGCGGCAATTCCCGTGCAATTTTGAAGGCGACCGAGGACGCCCTGAACAAGGTGCCGAAGGTCAGTGGTGGCGGCGCCGGGCAGATCTATCTGGCGCCTGAGCTCGCCCGTACCTTTGACGCGGCCGAAAAGGCCGGCGAGAAGGCCGGCGACAGCTTTGTCACTGTCGAGCGCCTCCTGCTCGGGCTTGCGCTGGAGAAGACCAGCGAGGCCGGCGCGATCCTGGCCAAGGGCGGAGTCACCCCGCAAAATCTCAATGCGGCGATCGAGGCGCTGCGCAAGGGCCGGACCGCCGACAGCGCGACCGCCGAGAACGCCTATGACGCCCTGAAGAAATATGCCCGCGATCTGACCCAGGCTGCGCGCGACGGCAAGCTCGACCCGGTCATCGGCCGCGACGAGGAGATCCGCCGCACCATCCAGGTGCTGTCGCGCCGGACCAAGAACAATCCCGTCCTGATCGGCGAGCCCGGCGTCGGCAAGACCGCCATCGCCGAAGGCCTTGCGCTGCGCATCGTCAATGGCGACGTTCCGGAGAGCCTCAAGGACAAGAAGCTGCTCTCGCTCGACCTCGGCGCGCTGATCGCCGGCGCGAAGTATCGCGGCGAGTTCGAGGAGCGGCTGAAGGCCGTGCTCCAGGAAGTGACCGCGAGCGACGGCAACTTCATCCTGTTCATCGACGAGATGCACACGCTGATCGGCGCCGGCAAGGCCGACGGCGCGATGGACGCGTCCAACCTGCTCAAGCCGGCTTTGGCGCGCGGCGAGCTGCACTGCATCGGCGCGACCACGCTCGACGAGTACCAGAAGCATGTCGAGAAGGACGCGGCGCTGGCACGGCGCTTCCAGCCGATCTTCGTCAGCGAGCCGTCGGTCGAGGACACCATCTCGATCCTGCGCGGGCTGAAGGACAAGTACGAGCAGCACCACGGCGTTCGGATCACCGATTCCGCGCTTGTTGCCTCCGCGACGCTGTCCAACCGTTACATCACCGACCGTTTCCTGCCTGACAAGGCGATCGACCTCATGGACGAGGCCGCCGCGCGGCTGAAGATGCAGGTCGATTCCAAGCCGGAAGAGCTGGATTCGCTCGACCGCGAGATCATCCGGCTCAAGATCGAGCAGGAGGCCCTGAAGAAAGAGAGCGATCTCGGCTCCAAGGCCCGTCTCGAGGGACTGGAGAAGGAGCTCGTCGAGCTCGAGGAGAAGTCGGCGGCGCTGACGTCACGCTGGAGCGCGGAGAAGAACAAGCTCTCGAACGCCCAGAAGCTGAAAGCCGAGCTCGACGGCTTGCGCGTCGAGCTTGCCAATGCACAGCGGCGCGGCGAATTCCAGCGCGCCGGCGAGCTGGCCTATGGCCGGATCCCGGAGCTCGAGAAGAAGCTCGCGGACATCGAGGCGCGTGAAGGCTCCGGCGAGATGATGGAGGAGGCGGTCACCGCCAACCACATCGCGCAGGTGGTCTCGCGCTGGACCGGCGTGCCCGTCGACAAGATGCTGGAAGGCGAGAAGGAGAAGCTCCTGAAGATGGAGGAGCAGCTCGGCACGCGCGTCGTCGGCCAAGCTGAGGCCGTGCGCGCGGTCGCAACCGCCGTGCGCCGCTCGCGCGCAGGCCTGCAGGACCCGCACCGGCCGACCGGCTCGTTCATGTTCCTGGGCCCCACCGGTGTCGGCAAGACCGAGCTGACGAAAGCCCTGGCGGAGTATCTCTTCAACGACGAGACCGCGATGGTGCGCCTCGACATGTCCGAATACATGGAGAAGCACTCGGTCTCGCGGCTGATCGGTGCGCCTCCGGGCTATGTCGGCTATGACGAGGGCGGTGCGCTGACCGAAGCGGTGCGGCGCCGGCCCTACCAGGTGGTGCTGTTCGACGAGATCGAGAAGGCCCATCCTGACGTCTTCAACGTCCTGTTGCAGGTGCTCGACGACGGCCGCCTGACCGATGGTCAGGGCCGTACCGTCGATTTCCGCAACACGCTGATCATCATGACCTCGAACCTCGGCTCGGAGTTTTTGGTGAATCAACCGGAGGGCGAAGACACGTCGGCCGTGCGCGAGCAGGTGATGGCGACGGTGCGGGCACATTTCAGGCCGGAATTTTTGAACCGCGTCGACGAGATCATCCTGTTCCATCGCTTGCAGAAGAGCGAGATGGGCCGGATCGTCGAGATCCAGTTCGCGCGCCTGCAGAAGCTGCTGACCGATCGCAAGATCGTTCTGACGCTGGACGCGGCCGCACGCGACTGGCTCGCCGCCAAGGGCTGGGATCCCGCCTACGGCGCAAGGCCGCTCAAGCGCGTGATCCAACGCTACCTTCAGGATCCGCTTGCCGAGATGATCCTGGCCGGCGAGGTGAGGGACGGAGATAGCGTTACGATCTCGTCCGCTGGCAACGTGCTGACCTTCAACGGCAAGGCACCGCAGACCGCGGAGATTACCCAGTTCGAAACGCCGGTGTCGAAGCGCAAGCTGAATTGATCGCTGGCACTCGCCGCCAAACAAGATCGCCCCGGAGAGGTCTCTCCGGGGCGAACCGTTTCTGGGGCCGCTTGCTAGCTGGCCGTAGAGCCGGAGCCGGGGCCGGCCGGACCTTCCTCGTCGCGGTCCTGCTCGAGCTCCGAAAGAATATCCACGAGCTCGCGCACGCGTCCGTGCGCCAGCGGCCGCAGGTCGTTGATCATCGGCTCGTCATTGGCGAGCCAGGCTTGCGCTTCGGCGAGCTCTTCCACAGTCGCGCCGGTTCCGATGATTTGGGCGATGGTGACGTCGTCGGCTCGATCCACGGTCTTGACGACATCGTCGCGTGAGAGGCGCCGCATGGTTCCCTCCTCATGCTCGTGGCGTGCACGTCCTGGGGCGACGGTAAAACCCGTCGCGCGTGTCAATCGGGATGCCCGTAGAACAGTTCCATCAGACAGGACGTAGGAAGAAGCCCGGCCGGGTATAAGTCCCGCGGGAAAAAGTGACCGGCAGAGCTACCGGTTGTTCACCTGCAACGGTGCGACTGGGGCCATGGTACCATTCGATTTAATGAAACTCCTGCCGCGGGCAGGGGGTTGCCCCAGCACACAGGTTCGCCGCCGAGCGCTCCGATCCCCCAAAAGCCGCCTCGCACGCCATCCGCGTCTCGCCCTGGGCCTGCTTGAGCGCCTGATCGATCGCCGTCAGCAACTCCAAAATCGTCGTCGGCGAAGCCTGCTCCACAAGCCAGCGCAGGAAACCGCCATGAAACAAGATCTTGTCGTCTCCAATCATCCTGTCTTCGACGAGCTTCATCCCAAGATCTATGGGGCCGCCGTCGGCCTTGTCGCCTGGTTCGCGCTGATGGCCTGGGTGCTGTTTGATCGCAGCAGTGATGTCAGCCTCTCCCTCGGCTTCGTCACGCTGCTGTTCGTGGTCGCGATCCTGCTGCCATGGACGCTTTCGCTGGTCTGGAGGCGATATCGGATGCCGTACGAGCCGCATCTGAGGCCGACCTCGCTGCGCGACTGGGAGGCCGGCGAGTTCGCGGTCTGGGGCGCGAGGCTTCACGGCTCGCATGCCGCGATCGACGTGCTGTTGCCGCTGATGGCCGTCTCGTTCGGCCTGACGGCGATCGGAATCATGTTCGTGATCGTGCGGGCGCAGGTTCTGCCCTAGCCGCGCCCAACGAGGGTGAGGGATTGCCGGCCTAGCGGTTGCTGACCTGCAGCGGCCCGCCGGTCGCATCCGACATCCGGGCGATGGCGCCGTTGCGACCGCTCATCATGCCATCGAGGCGGTCGCGTTCCTTCTCGAAGCCCGTCAGCATCGGGCCTTCCAGCGAGCGGCCGCGCGGCAGCTTCACGCGCATCGGGTCGACGAAGCGACCGTTGACCAGGATTTCGTAGTGGACGTGGGGTCCCGTCGACTGGCCGGTCGAGCCGACGAAGCCGATCACCTGGCCTTGGCGCACCTTCTTGCCCGCCTCCATGCCCTTGGCGAAGGCCGACATGTGGCCGTACGCGGTCTCGTAGCCGTTGTTGTGCTTGATGCGGATATACTTGCCGTAGCCGCCCTCGAGCTGGGCCTTCTCGATCACGCCGTTGCCGGCGGCGAAGATCGGCGTGCCGTAGGCGGTGGCCCAGTCGACGCCGGTGTGCATCTTGACGTAGCCCAGGATCGGATGGCGACGGCCGCCGAAGCCGGAGCGCATGATCGCGCTGTTGACGGGCTTTCTGACCAGGAATTTCTTCGCGCTCTTGCCGGTCTCGTCATAGTAGTCGACGACGCCGTCGTCGGGACTCTGGAAGCGGTAGTATTTCTTGGTCTCGCCGCCGACCGTCAGCGAGGCGAACAGCACCTCGTTCTTCTCGGTCGCGGTCACGCCCTCGTCTTCACCGGCGTAGAAGACGTCGAAGGAATCGCCAGGCTGCACCTTGCGCTGGAAGTCGACGTCGTAGGAGTAGATCTTGATCATGTCGTCGATGACCGGCATCGGCACTTTGTTGCGCATCGCGGTCTCGTAGATGCTCTGGTAGAGCCTGACGCCGGAGCCGTCGTCATCATCGTCGTCGTCGCTGTTGGCGTTCGCGGTCGCATCCGCGACGGTGTTCATGCTAGAGACGTCGACCGCAACGTATTTGCCGAGATCCGACAGCGCGGCGATGGCCTCGACCGTGGTGTCGTTGGCAACGACGACGCGGAACGGCTGCAGCCGCGCGCCGGGCGTTGCCGGCGCCATCAGGATGCGCAGCTTCTCGCCTTCCTTCAGGCCGCCGTCGCGGCCGCGCGGCCCGAGCGTCGCGGTGATCGCCTTGATTTCTTCCGGCGTGGCGCCGAGATCGCGCAGCACGGAGCCGACGCTGTCGCCCTTCTTGACCATGTGGACGCGCTCACCGTTCGGATTGCCGCCCGTGATCTGCTCCTTGGTCTTCGGCAGCAGCGTGACATTTTCCGGCACCACGCGAGTCTCGAAGCCGGCATAGGGGTCCGCCGAGGGCGACTCGGTGGCGTAGGCCATCTTGATGTCGGACTGGCCGGCCGCACCGGAGACGTCGGCGGTGGCATTGGCGAGCGCTGCGTAGCGCACGCCGCCATTGCCGCGCCAGTTGGCGGCATCGCGCACCCGCATCAGGATGTCGTCGAGCGCCACCACTGCGGAAATCTTGGCCTTCGGCAGCACCGGCGACAGGTCCTTGGTGACGAAGGAGACTTCGGCGTCGGGCTCGACGGCTTCGGGATTGTTCGGATCGTCGGAGGCCGTCTTCGGATCGGCGCCGACGTCGCTGAGAAGACGCTGCGCGTTGAATGGGGGAATCTTCGCCGACAGATCGCTCGTCGTCATCGACAGATTGCCCGCGATCCGGACGAAGGGGCGCACGCGCATCACGTCGCGGTTGCCGACGCGGGCAACGGTGGAGACGCGTACGATGTTGCGTGAGGCCGTGGATTCGTTGGGCGGCGGCAGGCGATCGCTCTTGTGCAGCGTGGCGGCGCGGTCAGCTGCGCCGAACGCGCCCCGCAGCGCGCCCTCGACCCGCTCCGGCACCTTCGCAAAGGTCATCTCGCCGTCGAGAGATGCGAAAACGGCGCCGCCGATCAGGGCCGCGCCGCAGAGTCCGGTCAGAATTGTACCGCTGAACCATTGCACGGAGACGCGACGACGATCGATGACGGCGGCTTCGGAACCATCGACGGAAAGCGGCGGCTCGTGGCCGAGATCGATGATCCCGGTCTCACGCCCATAACCCCCGCGTGACGTCCTATGGTTCAACCCACGTCCCCCAATCAACGACCCAAGAAGCCCTGTCTCCGAGCCTTCGCCGAGGTTGCCCTCTTGAAGGGGCATCGCTGGAAAAGGCAAACCGCACAGGAGTCCGCAGTCAGAAAGCCCCGAAGAGGGCCGGCCGAAATTACGAACAGCTAAGCGGGCAGAGGTCTCTCGATGTCTCTCGAAGGTCTGAAGAAGGCCGCTTCATCGTAAGATTGCCTTCCTCTGACCAGTGAAAATCGCCGGCAGCCCCCACTGGCACCCGACGATTCAAGCTTGTCTCTTATCAGAACGCCGCGGGATTGTGGCTCTAGTACGGCCGCAAATCCGGAAAAAGTTTCCTGAACGGGCCGGCCACCGGGCCACCCCCGCCGGGGGATCCAGGACCCTTTGAGGCGTCCCCCCCCTCCGGGATTCCTTCCGAACCCCTCTGCCTCGAAATTTTTTTTCGCTTTTTTCCTCCCCCGCATTGCCGAGCCACCCCGCCGGGGGGGGGGGCCGGGACCCTCGCCGGAACCCCTCCGGGACCCCTTTGCAGCCCCTCCGGCCCCAAACTTTTTTTCAGATTTTTTACCACCCGCGTCGCCGACCCAACCATGGCGTCCCACCTAAGTCATGGAAAACAGGGGAATTTTTCCGAACTTTGGGCGTGCGACGATTTGTTGACAATGGGCGTTGACATTCCCGATCGGTGGGGACTATAACCCAACCACTGAGCGCGGCGCCGCCGGGTCACTGACCAAGGCGAGCGAACGCGCCACTGATGCTCCTCACCTTGTTGAGTGACACAACAATCGACACCAGTCGGTTGGAGTCATTCATCGTCGGTAAGGGTGTCGGAACCCTTCCTCTCAGGAAGGTTGGGGCCTCTCCGGTCCCGGGCTGTTTGACAAGTGAAGATGAAGAAAGAGAAACGTGGACGGCGGAGTCCTTGCGGGTCTCGCTTCTGAAAAGCTTCGGCTTTTCTGATCGAGACCGGACGAAAGACTTCGGCGGTACACGTTTTAAAGGAAACACCATCGTTGCCAGCGATGTGAATCGCGGGCAGCTCGGCGGCTTCGGTCGTCGGAAAAATGGTGGGACCTCGTCAAACGTTGTGATCAGCCGGTTCAAAGTTCAAGTCCAACTTGAGAGTTTGATCCTGGCTCAGAGCGAACGCTGGCGGCAGGCTTAACACATGCAAGTCGAGCGGGCGTAGCAATACGTCAGCGGCAGACGGGTGAGTAACGCGTGGGAACGTACCTTTTGGTTCGGAACAACACAGGGAAACTTGTGCTAATACCGGATAAGCCCTTACGGGGAAAGATTTATCGCCGAAAGATCGGCCCGCGTCTGATTAGCTAGTTGGTGAGGTAATGGCTCACCAAGGCGACGATCAGTAGCTGGTCTGAGAGGATGATCAGCCACATTGGGACTGAGACACGGCCCAAACTCCTACGGGAGGCAGCAGTGGGGAATATTGGACAATGGGGGCAACCCTGATCCAGCCATGCCGCGTGAGTGATGAAGGCCCTAGGGTTGTAAAGCTCTTTTGTGCGGGAAGATAATGACGGTACCGCAAGAATAAGCCCCGGCTAACTTCGTGCCAGCAGCCGCGGTAATACGAAGGGGGCTAGCGTTGCTCGGAATCACTGGGCGTAAAGGGTGCGTAGGCGGGTCTTTAAGTCAGGGGTGAAATCCTGGAGCTCAACTCCAGAACTGCCTTTGATACTGAAGATCTTGAGTTCGGGAGAGGTGAGTGGAACTGCGAGTGTAGAGGTGAAATTCGTAGATATTCGCAAGAACACCAGTGGCGAAGGCGGCTCACTGGCCCGATACTGACGCTGAGGCACGAAAGCGTGGGGAGCAAACAGGATTAGATACCCTGGTAGTCCACGCCGTAAACGATGAATGCCAGCCGTTAGTGGGTTTACTCACTAGTGGCGCAGCTAACGCTTTAAGCATTCCGCCTGGGGAGTACGGTCGCAAGATTAAAACTCAAAGGAATTGACGGGGGCCCGCACAAGCGGTGGAGCATGTGGTTTAATTCGACGCAACGCGCAGAACCTTACCAGCCCTTGACATCCCGGTCGCGGACTCCAGAGACGGAGTTCTTCAGTTCGGCTGGACCGGAGACAGGTGCTGCATGGCTGTCGTCAGCTCGTGTCGTGAGATGTTGGGTTAAGTCCCGCAACGAGCGCAACCCCCGTCCTTAGTTGCTACCATTTAGTTGAGCACTCTAAGGAGACTGCCGGTGATAAGCCGCGAGGAAGGTGGGGATGACGTCAAGTCCTCATGGCCCTTACGGGCTGGGCTACACACGTGCTACAATGGCGGTGACAATGGGAAGCGAAGACGCAAGTCCTAGCAAATCTCAAAAAGCCGTCTCAGTTCGGATTGGGCTCTGCAACTCGAGCCCATGAAGTTGGAATCGCTAGTAATCGTGGATCAGCACGCCACGGTGAATACGTTCCCGGGCCTTGTACACACCGCCCGTCACACCATGGGAGTTGGCTTTACCTGAAGACGGTGCGCTAACCAGCAATGGAGGCAGCCGGCCACGGTAGGGTCAGCGACTGGGGTGAAGTCGTAACAAGGTAGCCGTAGGGGAACCTGCGGCTGGATCACCTCCTTTCTAAGGATGGTCCTTCAGAGAGCTCACGCTCACTATCGGACCGTTTTAGAAACATCAGGGGCCAACAGATCGCCAGATCGTTGAGCTCCATTGGCGGGATTTCGCCGTCTACGTTTCTCTTTCTTCGCGGACGAACACGCGCCAGGGGCTGCGCTGTGCGGTTGCATTCGGCGCTAGTCGCCGGCTGCACGCGAGCAAGATCCCTTGTCCTCCGAAGGATATGCGTTAGGGGCTTGTAGCTCAGTTGGTTAGAGCGCGCGCTTGATAAGCGTGAGGTCGGAAGTTCAAGTCTTCCCAGGCCCACCACTTTCATCGAGTGAGCATTCGTCTTCTGGTTACGGGGCCATAGCTCAGCTGGGAGAGCGCGTGCTTTGCAAGCATGAGGTCGTCGGTTCGATCCCGTCTGGCTCCACCAGATGGTTTGATTGCCGGCGCAGCTTGTACCGAAATCGTCCGCGAAACATCACTTCGCACCCACTAGTCCGGATGGACAGTGACGTGCGTGTTTTCTGACATCGTAAAGAGGAGATCGATCCGAGTTGGGTCGTGCAGCAATTGTTGCGCGAGCCTTCATTATCTCCGGATCATTTCGGCGCTCGCTTCCTTCCGTGAGGTTGGTTGCGAGTTGT